>SFHG01000035.1 GCA_004555765.1 Bacteroidales bacterium | reverse complement strand
TTGATGCCTATGCCGGCTATAAGATTTTTGAAAAACTGAAGCACCTCAAGACGGACGGTATGGTGACGAAGAAGCTCCGGAAGACCGAAAGCCGGAAGGCACGCCAATCACCCCGAGGGGAGACAAGAATATTCAAGAAGAATGTATAACAGACAAGTTCGGCTTAAAGGAGAGAGTCAAGACTTCAAAAGCATCGGCAGGAGGCACCCATGGTTCTTCAGCGGTGCTTTCTTTCCGTCAGACTTGAGGGCGCTCAGCGATGGAGAAGCGGTAGAGGTCGTGACGAAGTCCGGACTCCATATCGGCACCGGTTACTACGAGAGAGGTGGCAGCATCGCTGTGCGTATGCTCTCTTTCGGAGAGGTTCAGAAGCCGATCGACGAGGGTTTCTTCAGAGACAAAATAAGCGCTGCGTACAAAATGCGGCAGATGCTCGGACTGACGGGACGAGGCAAAGGGTACAGACTAATCTACGGCGAAGGAGACGGTTTACCGGGATTGGTGGCTGACGTATACTCCGGCGTCGCGGTTATACAGGCTCACACCACCGGTATGGCACTCAGAAGAGAGCTGATTGCCTCTGCGCTGAAAGAGGTGATGGGGGATGAAATCACGGGCATATACTCGAAGAGCGAGGGAACTTTGCGCTTCCATGGAAGTGACGAGGAACGTCTCTACAGCCGGGACACAGTCCTCTGGGGAGAGGTTAAAGAGCTGCCGTTTGTCGAAAACGGAGTCACCTTTAAGCCAGATATCATCAAGGGGCAAAAGACAGGCTTCTTTTTGGATCAGAGGGACAACCGGCTGTTGTTGCAGCGGTACTCTGAGGGCAAAAAGGTACTGAATATGTTTTGCTACACGGGGGGATTCTCGCTTTGTGCCTTGAGAGGAGGGGCATCTGAAGTGACCAGCGTAGACAGCTCGGAGCAGGCGATATCGCTTTTGGAGCAAAACCTAGCCCTTAACCCCACCCTTATGGCTCCCCATCACCCCGTAGTCCAGGATGCCTTCAGGTATCTGGAAGGTATGGAGGAAAGTCACTTCGACATCGTGGTGCTTGATCCTCCGGCTTTTGCCAAGAATAGAAGCGCCCTCAGTCACGCACTTCAAGGATATAGGAGACTGAATACCCTTGCGCTCGAGAAGATGCCGAGGAGAAGTCTGCTTTTTACCTTCTCATGTTCCCAGGTCGTGACGCCCGAACTCTTCAGAAACACGATCTTCACAGCTGCGCTGCAAGCCAAGCGCAATGTCCGCATTCTTCACCAACTCACTCAGGCCGCCGACCACCCCGTGAGCGTATTTCACCCCGAAGGCGAGTATCTGAAAGGCTTAGTGCTGTACGTCGAATGAGAGTATTCCGTATCCTGGCTTTTTTACTGTCCGGTTTGCTCTTTTTCTCTTGTCATTCCGATCAAAAAGACGAAAAGGGGGAGACGAAAACTTCGCTTTTCAGGGATTGGGAAAAGATCGCACACAGTGATACGCTCAAAGTCGGTGCCGTCACCTCGCCCACGGACTTCTTTATCTACCGGGATGAAAAGTTTGGGGTAGAATACCAGAAAATACTTGCATTTGCCAAGTCGCACGACTTGGCACTCGACGTACGGATTACTCAAAGTGAAGACACGCTTCGCGGATGGGTCTCCCAAGGTGTGGTGGATCTGTCAATCACTCCGTTTGCGATGTCCAAGGAAAACGCCGGTAGGTTCGCTTTTGCAGGCGTCACAGATACCCTCTCGCTTGTCCTTGTGCAGGACGGCCGACATAAATCCGTCCACGACCTACCCGACCTGCACAAGAAAACGCTCACTGTAATCCCAAACTCGATCTCCGAGCTTAGGGCGATTCAGATTGTCGAAGAATTGGGTGACACGACTGTGCACGTAGCCCGGGTGGACACTCTGGGACAGGATGACCTCCTCTCTTACATCGCTTCCCAAAAAGACTCCACTCTGATCACACTTGCCGAGAGTGACCTGGCGGCGATCTACAAAAAGCAGTATCCGGCGTTGGACGTATCGGTGAGGGCATCGCTCCCGATACGGTATTCTTGGATTGTGGAGAAAGAGAACCTTTCGCTTCGGGACTCCATTGATACCTATTTCTCGGACAGCGTCCGCATCTCCCATTTTCAAAGGATGGGGCTTCTGGATACGGCGTACAAATTCTACTTCGGAGAGCCTCAGAAGGTCTATAAGCTGCATCCCGGAGGCATTTCTGCTTATGACGGTATCTTCAAGAAAGAGGCCAAGCGTCTGGGATGGCATTGGACCGTCTTAGCGGCGATAGCGGCTCAAGAGAGTAGTTTTAGGGCTAATGTCGTCGGCTGGAGCGGGGCAAGGGGGCTGATGGGGATCATGCCTTCTACGGGAAGGCATTTTGGGGCTTCGTTGCAGGATCTTCTTAACCCCGAGGTCTCGGTTAGGGTAGCTGTCGATTTGCTTCTGACGCTTAAGCCACTCTTCAAAGACATCCCCGGGGTCGAAAATCGGGAGGCTTTGGTGCTGGCGTCCTACAACGCAGGCATCGGACACGTGCAGGATGCGCAGCGACTGGCCGAGAAATACGGTGCAGACCCCAAGTCCTGGCGAGGGGGTGTGCGGGAATTTATGCTTCTGAAGAGTTCCCCAAAGTACTACAACGACCCCGTCGTACGATTCGGATATGTCCGTGGACGCGAGACCGTCAATTATGTCGATCAGATCACAAGGCGAGCCTCGGAATACAAGAGACACATACAGTAAACAGATACATACTCACTATGCAGGTAATTAATCTTTCCCTCCAGAATTCCATTCTAAACCGTTTCGTGGCCGAACTCCGCGATATCAATATCCAAGGCGACAGGCTCCGTTTCCGCCGCAATATCGAGCGTATCGGAGAGGTGATGGCCTACGAGATCAGCAAGCAATTCGATTACGAAGTATGCGACATCCCTACCCCGCTCGCCATATCTCACGACAAACTTGATCGGAACGATGTGGTTCTCGGAACCATACTCCGGGCTGGACTGCCTTTTCACCACGGATTCCAAAACATCTTGGATCGTGCAGACAACGCCTTCATATCCGCTTTCCGAAAATACAAGGACAGGCTCAATTTTGAGGTTATGACGGAGTACATCGCTTCTCCCTCTGTCGAAGGAAAGACACTCATACTCACTGACCCCATGCTTGCCACGGGCAGTTCGATGGAGCTGGCTTACAAAGCCATACTCTCCAAAGGAACTCCAAAAAACATCTATCTTGCATCCATCATTGCGTCACAGCCTGCCATCGACTACTTGCAGACCAAGATGCCGGAAAGCGCAATTTGCTGGACTGCGGCGCTTGACCCCGAGTTGGACGATCATTCGTATATCGTCCCCGGTCTTGGCGACGCAGGCGATCTCTCTTTCGGTACCAAAGAAGACTGATAATTGATGCTCAAGGAAGAGCAGGCGCTTGAACTTCTGGCTCCGGCCAAGAACGCAGACCAAGGCATCGAAGCGATTAGACACGGTGCCGATGCCGTGTATATCGGTGCTCCGGCGTTTGGGGCACGGTCTGCCGTCCCCGTTACGGTCGGGGAGATTAAGCGGGTGGTAGACTTTGCGCATCTCTTCGGAGCCAAAGTGTATGTGGCACTCAATACCATTCTCTTCCCGGAGGAAGTCAAGGAAGCGACCAAGCTTGCTTGGCATCTTTATGAAGCAGGAGCCGACGCGCTCATCATCCAAGATCTGGCGCTCTTAAATGAGGTGATGCCACCCATCGCACTTCACGCTTCGACCCAAATGGACAACGTCTCATCGGAGAAACTCGCCTTTTGGTCAAGTCAAGGCATCGAGCAGGCAGTGGTGGCCAGGGAACTCTCACCCCGTCAAATCGCCCGTCTCCACAAGGATGTACCGAGACTACGACTTGAGGCATTCGTACACGGGGCGCTTTGCGTCTCTTACAGCGGTCGGTGCTATGCCTCTGCTGCCTTTAACGGGCGCAGTGCCAATCGCGGTTCTTGTGCCCAGGTATGCCGCCTTCCGTACGACCTGACGGACGGCGACGGAAGGGTTTTGGCGCACCACAAGCATCTGCTGTCCATCAAAGACCTTAACCGCTCCTCGGTTCTCGCGGAGCTCATTAAGGCAGGGGTGCGCTCTTTCAAAATCGAGGGACGGCTCAAAGACCTCTCTTATGTCAAGAATGTCACGGCTTTTTACCACGAGAAACTGAATGACTTCATTAAGGCAAACCCCCAATTTTATCGTTCGAGCAAGGGCAGAGTAGACTTCGGTTTTTCTCCCGACGTGCATAAGGCATTCAATAGGGGCTTTACCACATTCACGCACCACGGGAGGGGGGCGGATGATTTGGCGGCATTTGATACCCCAAAATCGAGAGGTGAAGAGGTCGGCACAGTGACGGGCATAGAGGGTACGCGGATCCGGGTACGGCTTAGTGGCGGCAAGAAGTTGAATAACGGCGACGGATTCACTTTCTTCCATTCGTCTACGGGGACGCTCACGGGTTTCCGGGTCAATACGGCTGTCGGAGACAGAATAACCGTACTCCGACCAGTCAAAGGACTTAAAAAAGGACAGATGCTGTATCGAAATTTCGATGCCTCTTTTGAGGCGCAGATGACCCACTCCACTGCTACCCGCACGTTGCCATTATCCTTGTCTCTGAGCTACGGCATCGGTGGTACTCTTGAACTGACGGGCACGGTCTCCGGCATAAAGGAGACTGTAGGCGTAGAAGCCGATTTGTCCCTTTCTGAGAAAGGAGGTACCCGGGAATCCGCGGAGTCGGTGCTGGGCAAACTTGGAGGCACGCCTTTTACACTCGAAACCTTTGAAATAAATCCGGAGACCGAGCCTCTTTTTGTCCCGCGAAGTCTGCTCAGCAAGCTCAGACAAGACTTGGTTCCAAAATTGGAATCTGCTCTTCTTGACTTTGCGCTCGAAAGTCGATCTACCAGAGACCCGAAATCGTCCTCTTATGAGGGAGTCCCGTTCTTCAAAGACGCAGCCGTCCAGAGTGACAATATCCTCAATCCCTCCGCGCGTGCCTTTGTCGAAGCGCACGGCGCTGAAGTCAAGGAAGAGGCTTTCGAGAAAAGCCCCCTGCCCTCACAGCCCTTGATGACTACGAAGCATTGCATCCGTTACGCACTCGGGATGTGCCCTACCCTTTTGCACTACGATGCGCGCAAATTGTCAGAACCTTGGGTGCTTAGGAGTACTTCGAAAGACACGGCACCCGTGCGTATGCGTATCGAGTTCGACTGCCCTAATTGTCAAATGCTCCTCTTCGAAGATACCGCCCCCGAATAATCCGGCGGATTAATGTCGGAAGACGGTACGGTATCGGGAAAAAACGGGATACGTACCGAGGATTTTGCGAGACCCGTACCGAGAAGATCACGAGACCCGTACCGAAAGAATTGCGAGATACGGGCCAAGAATATCTCGTAAGAAGCAGAAAAAAGAGGGCTTGTCACCAAGACAAACCCTCTTCGGAAATAATCAAAAAAACCAATCTATAAAACTACTAATCTTACTGATGTTGTGGGGTCTCCGCCCTATCCGGGTATGGTAGTACTCCTACGCTGCCATTACGGCATTAGTCGATGGAGATGTGCCGTTCGAGGCGGGCTTTGTCTTCTTCTTTCATCTTCGGTATCACGACTTCGAGGAGACCGTTGTCCATCTTCGCAGAGATACCTTCGAGTTTGACGTCATCGGGAAGTCTGAGTCTCTGTACAAAAGACTGATGGAAGATTTCGTGACGGTGGTAGCGGGGAGCTGGCTTATTTTCAGCCACGGCGACATCCTTGGTTTCAGTTTCTTTTGTTTCTGCCGATTCACCGGAGGTCTCCTGCTTTTCCTCTTTCTTTTCGATCGAGATCACCAGATTCTGCTCGTCATCGAGCTTGACGACCATATCCTCTTTGGTCATACCGGGCGCTGCGATCTGCACCTTATAGCTGTCATCGTCTTCGAGGACGTTCATCTGAGGCTGTGCCACACGGCGGGTAGTCTGCGGAACGAATCCGTTAAAGTTGTCGTTAAAGAATGCGTCAAAGATGTCGTAAAAGTTAGATGTCTGTCTCATAATCCTATGTTTTTATTTTTTGTTTGAAATAGTTCGTTTTATGTATTGCTCTCTCCTTTGAGAGCCTTACACTATACTATTTGCAAAGTCGTGCCCATTTTCCGATCAAGTGACATACGGTTGTATCTTTGGCACAGAAGTGGACAAACTTTCGCTTTATATACAAGTCTTGTCACTGACAGCGGTAGGGGCATCTGCCAAAAAGGGGGTAAATTTGAGGTCGGGAAGGAATAGAAAAGAGCATACGATAAATATCAGAAAAGAGTTATGACCCACAACCACTCATCAAAGGCCATCCGCCAATACATAGAAGATCAAGAGCACCGCTTCCTGGAGGAACTCTACTCCCTGCTCCGCATCCCATCCGTCAGCTCTCAGAGTGAGCACCGCCCCGATATGGAAAAGTGTGCCGACCGCTGGCGGGAATTGCTCTTAGAGAGTGGATTCGAGAGCGCGGAGATATACCGAACGAAAGGGCACCCTGTGGTCTTTGCAGAAAAGCGGTACAATGAGGAGGCACCCACTGTACTCGTATACGGTCACTACGACGTAATGCCTTCCGAACCGCTGGAGGAGTGGAAGAGCGCCCCTTTTGAGCCGGAGATACGCGACGGTCTCCTCTACGGTCGCGGCACCGACGACGACAAAGGTCAGACGATGACTCAGGTCAAGGGGTTTGAAATCGCTGACCGATTAGGGCTTCTCAGATGCAACGTCAAAGTCGTCCTCGAGGGTGAAGAAGAAATCGGATCCGTCAACCTCAAAGATTTCTGCAAAGAGTACCGTGACCTCCTCAAGTGTGACCTCATCCTCGTGAGTGATACTTCTATGATTGCCACGGATATTCCCTCCGTAACGGTGGGATTGCGCGGCATCTGCTATTGGGAGCTGGAAGTCAAAGGGCCGAATAGAGACCTGCACTCCGGGAAGTTCGGCGGAGCCGTCACCAATCCACTGAATGCCCTGTGCCAAATAATAGCCGGCCTGCAGGATGCCGAAGGGCGCATCACGATACCGGGATTTTACGACGACGTGGTTCCACTTGACCCCAAGGAGCGTGAGATGATGGCTCGGATCCCCTTCGATGAAGAAGAGTTCCGCCGGGATCTTGGCGTATCGGATCTGAGTGGTGAAGCAGGCTACACGACGATGGAAAGGAAGAGCGGGCGACCGACTCTGGATGTGTGCGGCATCTACGGCGGCTACACGGGCGAAGGTGCCAAAACCATCCTGCCCTCAAAAGCCACTGCCAAAGTCTCCTCGAGAATCGTGGCCAACCAGGACTACAAAAAAATACAGCGTGCATTCACAGACTACGTGAAAGCTATTGCACCAAGCGGAGTGACGGTTACAGTGAGGGAATTGGAGGGCGGCTCGCCCTACCTCTTCGACATTCACCACCCCGCTTATCGTGTGGCCGAGGAGGCTATGGAAGCCGCTTTCGGGGTTAAGCCGCTGGCGACAAGGAGCGGAGGCAGCATCCCCATCATCAGCACGCTCGAAGAAGTCCTTGGTGCCAAATCCATTCTCTTAGGCTTCGGGCTCAATAGCGACAACATACACTCTCCCAACGAATCTTTCCCTCTCGAGTGCTTCCGAAAGGGAATCGAGACAGTAGCAGAATTTTACGCACGTTTCAACCATGAATAATAAAATCTTAATCCGGCACGCCATGCTCCCCTCTATGGAGATTTCGGACGTGCTGATAGAGGGAAATAAAATCTCCAAAATAGGAACCATTACGCCAGAAGAGGCCGGCGGTGCAGACCTAATCGATGGATCCGGCTGTGCGCTCCTGCCCGGGTTTGCGAACCTCCACACCCATGCGGCGATGACTTTCTTCCGCGGATATGGCGGTGATATGGCTCTGATGGACTGGCTCAATAAGATGATTTGGCCGGTCGAAGCGCACCTCACGCCAGAGGATGTCTACTGGGGAAGCCGGTATGCCTGCCTTGAGATGATTAAGACCGGTACGACGCTCTTTCTGGATATGTACACCTTCCCGGAGGGAACTGCAAAAGCAGTCGAAGAGAGTGGGCTGAGAGCCAATCTCTCGTACACGCTTTTTGATCAATGGAACCCGGAGCGTGCGCAGAAGGACAAGGACAACCTCGACCGGTATTTGAAGCTCTTCGAGACCTATTCGGACAGAGTGCAGCTCTCGGTCGGCCCCCATGCCATATACACCGTAAGCGGAGAAATGCTCAAGTACGGATACGACTTTGCAAAAGCCAACGACCTCCTTGTCCACCTGCATCTATCGGAGACTTACACCGAGTGGAAAGATTGTGTCCGGAAGTACGGCACGACCCCGGTACGGGCTTGATATACTTGCCGATTACGGTTGCTCTGTCGCCCATAATCCGGCTTCTAATATGAAACTTGCCAGCGGATACGAGTTCCGCTACGAAGAGATGAGGCGAAAGGGCATCCGCGTGGGTATCGGCACGGACGGTGTCTCAAGCTCAAATACGCTTGATATGACGACGGCGATGCGCTTAGCCTCGTTCCTCGCCAAAGCTTGGAGCGGAGACCCGAAAGCCGCCCCCGCCGGTGCCGTCTACGACAGCGCCACAAAAGTGGGTTACGAGATGCTCCGTACTATGGGCGGTCAAGTCGCTCAGGGGATGCTTGCCGACCTTATACTCGTCGATCTCACGGTTCCAGAGATGACGCCGACACACGATCTCATCTCGAATATGGTCTACGCCTCAAGTGGCTCATTCGTGAAGACTACCATCGTGGACGGCAGAGTCCTGATGCGGGACAGAAGGGTCGAGGGCGAAGAAGAGCTCCGCGCCAACTTTCTCGGGGTAAGTCGCAAGCTCTTCGAGAAAGCAAAAGTCTGAACCCGGACATCAAAAGGGGTACAGGTCGGGGGACTTGCCTTGGTCTGTACCTTTTTCTAATTTGGGTCTGTAGGTCGTAATCTTCCCGGTACGTACGAAATTCCGTCCGCTCTCACTGAAGAGACGGACAAGAGTACCGGGGCTTCGTTGCACATTTCTTTCGCACAATTAAGTTTGAAAAAGATACTGAAAGTTATTGCCCCGCTCTTCGTGGGCTTGCTCCTCTTGTGGCTTCTTTACCGCAAAATGGACTTTAGAAGTCTCGGGCGGACTCTTACGGAAGAAGCCGATTGGGGCATATTGATTTTAGCCTCGTTATTTGGCACGCTCGGCAACTTCTTCAGGGGGTGGCGCTGGTCGATTCTCTTGGAACCCTTGGGGAATAAGGCTAAGCTCTTCGGTAACTCCGCCCTCACCGTGCAGGGCAATTATGCCGTAAATATGGTCTTGCCCCGCCTCGGAGAGATCTGGCGGTGCAGTACGATGAAAGTCTATACCGGCATCCCTTTTAGTCGCCTTTTGGGGACTGTGGTCGTGGATCGCGGGATGGATGTCGTTGTCGCCGCTATATTGGCGGCTGCGGCTGCGATGCTCAATCTGCCCTTCTTCCTCAATTTCTTTGAGCAAAACCCGCAGTTTGTCACCAAGGTCGAAACGCTCTCCCGTAACCCCCTCTTCTGGGTTCTTGTCATAGGTGTCTTTTTGTTCCTCGGTTGGGTGGCTTACCGGTTCCTTTTCAGAAAAAAAAGCAATGGGAAAGTCGGCTCTGCGATCACCAATCTCTGGGAGGGACTCAAGACCGTCTTTACGATGAGACGCAAGTGGGAGTTCCTACTCCACACGATACTGATCTGGATCAGCTATTTCTTGCAGTTTTATCTCACCTTTTACGCCTTCGACTTTATGTCCGGCTTAGGCTGGCAAGAGGCCTTGATGACTTTCGTCCTCATCACTTTTGCCGTGGCCGCGCCCGTGCAGGGCGGGATCGGGGCGTGGCACTTTATGGTCATCTTCAGCCTTGTATTCTTCGGCGTGTCGAGGACAGATGCTTCCTCTTTTGCCCTCATCGTTCATACTTTGCAGACCTTGTGGACCACTGTGGTGGGTGTCTTGTGCATCGTTTTTCTGCCGTTCTACAACAGAGGAGGAAGTGCAAAAGCTTGAAGAACTTCTCCCCCTTGCCGAAGAACTCGGCTTCGATGCCGTAGGGGTCGCGAGCCTTGACGCAGTGGATGATGCGCAAAAAGCCGTCTTCGATCGTTGGCTCTCCGATGGTCGAAATGGAGAGATGGCTTATTTGGAACGGAACCTTCCCCTGAGATATGACCCAAGGTACGGAGACTCGATTCTCGCGGACGCGAAAACCGTCGTCGTGGTTGCCGCCTCTTACTTTCCTGAGAAAAGGCAGCCCAAGGATGCCCCACAAATCAGTAAGTACGCTTATGGCTCCGACTACCACGTCGTCCTGCGCGAAAGTCTGAACCGGCTCGGTCTTTTGATGACTGAAAGCATAGGGGCGCACTCCTTCCGCCCCATCGTCGACACGGTGCCCTTTCTTGAGCGCTATTGGGCAGAAAGGGCGGGCTCGGGCTTCTTGGGGCGCAACCACTCATTGATTCTCGGGGGAAAAGGGAGCTTCTTTTTCCTCGGTGAGCTTGTGACCACGATGGCGTTCGAGCCCACTTCGGTGCGAACGGACAAGCCGGGAGCGCACTGCGGGACGTGCCGGCGCTGCGTGGACGCTTGCCCAACTGGAGCCCTTACGGCAGACGGGCTGGATGCCCGGAAGTGCATCAGTTACCTGACTATCGAGTACCGGGGCGAGATACCTGAGGAGCTCGGATCCCACTTCGGCACGCGTCTCTATGGCTGCGACACCTGTCAGGACGTATGCCCCTTTAACCACAGACCGCCGGCGACCAAACTCTTCGGGACACGAGAAGAGGTCCTCCGGCTTAGAGATGAAGACCTCGCGGACTTCACGAAAGAGAAGTACAAAGCGCTCACCAAGGGCTCTGCCCTCGAAAGGGTACGCTTCGCCCAAATGAGGCGCAACGCCGAGATATACCTCAGAAATAAAAAGGATGGAGGTACTTCCAAGTCCGCTTTTAGTTCTCCATATAGCGGGTGATTCACCATACCGGATGCTGACTTTCAAGTGTCCACTATTTCTTGGTCGTACCGGGAAAAGTTCCTTGGCCTGTACGAAAATAAAGCGAGATACGTACCGGGAAGATCTCCTTGGTACGTATCTCGTTTTAGGGAGCTTTAAGCAGTTTGATCCGTGAGGCATACCGTGGAGGTTATGCCGAAAACCTCATTTTTGGGCACACCTCACACCTTCGGCACCCGGTACGCAGACCTTACTTGAGGCGGAGGAGACTTAGGACTTCTTCGTGGTCTTTCTTCGTGAAGCCCGTTCGTCCCTTTTCGTTGAGAAACGCCAGGACGATCCCTTTGCCTTTGTTTTCTATGAGGTAGACTTCGCCATCGGCGGATCTGCCGTTCTTATCTTTGAATCCCATACCCATCGAGATGGCGTCCCTACCCGCGATCTTCTTCAGAATCACAGGGGTGGTATTGGTGACCTTGAGCTTATCGTCCTTGGAGCGTTCCAGTCCCACTGCCATCTTGAGCCCCCATCCGGCCACAGAGCGCACGATACGGTTTTTCTTCATCAATTCGATGACCTTCCCAAGCCCGTCCTCGTCCTCGTCTACCATAACGACGACCATATTATTGATGTTCATATCCTCCTCTTTGTCGTAATCGGTGGAGTCGGCAAGTGGAACGAAGAGTATCTCTTCGCGGTTCCTGACGGAGTAGCTTCCGTCGGCGTTCTTGACGGCGGAAAATCCCTTCTTTTTGGACTCGAATACTTTCATGGAGTTGGGAAGCGAAAGCACCACTTCGCCGCCATTGATTCGGTACTCAGTCCAGCCGGGTCTTGAACCTTGGGAAAGCGCAGTAAGGGTGCAGAATACCCAAAAGGCAAGAAATACAGTGACTTTTCTCATAGAAAGTGCGGAGTTAGGAAATTCGTTTGATGATACCGGCAAAAAGTGCACTCATACGCTCGGAAGCGGCGTTGGCCTGCTTGACGACATCGTCTCCGTCGTTAACGTAGTCGCCCGACGTATTGAAGCTCTCGTTGGTGATGCAGCTCATTCCGAAGACTCTCAGCCCCGCGTGTCGCGCCACGATCACCTCGGGCACGGTACTCATCCCGATGGCGTTGCCGCCTATTTTTTCGAGAAAAAGACACTCGGCCGGTGTTTCGTAAGAGGGTCCCGTCCAACCGATATAGACTCCTTCTTGGAGCTTTATGCCGAGGTCGTCGGCTACATCGCGCGCGATTTTCCTCAAAGTCGGATCATAGGGGCGTGTCATATCGGGGAAACGGGGTCCGAATTCTTCGATATTGGCTCCGATCAGAGGGTTGGGCAAAAGGTTGATATGGTCGCGTATGACCATCAAGTCCCCTACCTTGAAAGAGCGATCCAGTCCTCCTGCCGCATTTGAGACAAAGAGGGTCTCGATGCCGAGGAGCTTAAAGACGCGGACGTGAAAAGTCACCTTCTCCATCGGGTAACCCTCATAGTAGTGGAAGCGTCCCTGCATAGCAAGGACAGGTATGCCGTCGAGTGTTCCCGCGATGAGGTTGCCTTTGTGTCCGATGGCCGTGGACTTTGGAAAATGGGGGATGTCGGTGTAAGGGATGATTCTCGTGGCTTTGATTTTGTCGGCAAGTGCTCCAAGACCGCTGCCGAGCGTGATGGCAATCTTGGTTTCGGTGGGGACAAGGGGGCGAAGGTACTTCGCGGCCTCTTGGTAATCTTTTAGCGTAAACTCCATAATTCTTATCGGCTTTTATGTGATTAAAACGTTGGTTCCTTGGTGCAAAATAACGCTTACGCGGTAAATTTACCCCTTTTCTCTCAAGTGCGAACCTTTTCCCCCCTTTCATAATCCTTTGATTCGGTTACTCTGTACCTTTCGTTTGTTTACTATATACCTTTCTCCAAAAACGTATATACCTTTTTTCCGAAACTCATATGACTTTTTCCCGAAACTCATATGACTTTTTCCCGAAACTCATATGACTTTTTCCCGAAACTCATATGACTTTTTATTTGACGTAAAAGAGGCGCTTGGGGCAGGCTTGATAGAACAAGTTTTTTTGCCCGTACCGAGGTGGTTTTCCGGTACGGGCAGAGAAAAGGAAAAGGTACGTACCAAGGATTTGTCCCCGGTACGTACCTCGTTTGGAAATTATATTGGTTCGGACAGGCTTTACTTTTTGCCTCAGAATCCGCTTACTTCAGAAGGTCGGTGGAGCGCTTGATGAAGTTGTCGAGTGCTTCGCCTTTGAGGAGACCGGCGGAGAGGAGACCGAGGTCGATGAGCTGAGCAATGCGGTCGTCCTTTTCGGCAAAGGCTTCTTGCAACTTTTCAATCTCATCGTCGATGGATTGCAACTTGCCACGGGTCTCGTCGCGGTCTTTTTCGAGGGTCTTCTTTTCGTCATCTCCCAAGTCTTTCGCGTCGGAGAGTTGCTGGCGGAGGACATCAAGACGCGCTTGGAATCCTTTTCGATCCGCACGTTTGGCTGCGACTTCCTTTTCTGTCTCGGAGGTCGTATAGCCGTTTGTGATGTCTTGGATGAGCGGGTGGTCGAGATTGACTACGAGGTTGTAGGAGTCGGGCATCTCGCCATAGAAGCTCATGCCCTGCTGCATCTTGCTCATCTCTTTCATACGGCGCATATATTCGCCCTGGACGAGAAGGACGGGCTTGCCTTTTTCACCCTGATGGGAAGTCTCGGCACGAAAGATCTCCTTCTTCTCGCTCTTGGGAAGACGGCTTTGGAAGAGTGATTGAACCGACTTCGCGGTCTCTTCGCTGACTTCCGCGTGGTCTTTGCTCTCGTCTTCCTTGGGGATAAGCCTGTCGAGCGTGTCGCTATCAACGCGGACGAAGCGCGAAGAGGGGAGCTTTTGCTCAAGCATACTGATGAAGTGGACATCCAGGGGACCGTCAAGCATCAAGACATCGTAGCCGAAAGCGTCTTGCGCGTTTTTGATGAAGGTGTACTGATTGTCCTTGTCGACGGCGTAGAGATAGACCACGGAACCTTCCTTGTCGGTCTGGTTGCCCGAAATGAGCGTACGGTACTCTTCGAGCGTGAAATGCTTGTCTTCGGTGTTTTTGAGGAGCGCAAACTTCTCTGCCTTTTCGTAAAACTTCTCGTCCGTCAACATCCCGTACTTCACAAAGAGCTCGAGCGCGGGCCATTTTTCTTCGTAAGCCGTGCGGTCGTCCTTGAAAAGTTCGGAGAGTTTGTCCGCTACCTTACGGGTAATGTAGGAAGAGATTTTCTTGACGTTTTGGTCGGCTTGCAGGTAGCTGCGAGAGACGTTCAGCGGGATGTCCGGTGAGTCGAGTACCCCGTGGAGCAGACCAAGGAACTCGGGGACGATGCCTTCGACGTTATCGGTCACGAAGACCTGGTTGGAGTAGAGCTGGATCTTATTTTTCTGCAAGTCCATATTGCTCTTCACCACGGGGAAATAGAGAATCCCGGTGAGGTTGAAAGGATAGTCTATATTGAGGTGAATCCAGAAAAGTGGCTCGTCACTCATCGGGTAAAGCGTCTGATAGAAAGCCTTGTAGTCTTCGTCCCCCAGCGAAGTGGGCGTCTTGGTCCAGATAGGCTCCGAGTCGTTGATGACGAGGTCTTCGTCCGTATCGACCTCCTTGCCGTCCTTCCAATCCTTTTTCTTCCCGAATACGATCGGGACGGGAAGGAATCGGCAGTATTTCTCAAGGAGCGCCTTGATGCGGAGTGACTCGAGGTACTCTTTACTGTCTTCGTCGATGTAGAGGATGATGTCCGTGCCACGCCCTCTCTTCTCGGGGGCTTCTTCCATCACAAACTCGGGGCTGCCTTCGCACGACCAAAGCATCGTGGGCGCTTCTTCCTTGTAGCTCTGTGTGAGTATCTCTACCTTCTTTGCCACCATAAAGGCAGAGTAGAATCCCAGCCCGAAATGACCGATGATGGTTGCGGCGTCGTCTTTGTACTTATCCAGGAAATCCTCCGCGCCCGATATGGCGATCTGATTGATGTACTTGTCGATCTCTTCCGCGGTCATACCGATGCCTCGGTCGCGGATGATGAGTTTGCCGTCCTCTATGAGGACTTCGACCTTCAGGTCTCCGAGCTCGCCGCTGTATTCTCCCTTGGCAGAGAGTGTCTTGAGCTTCTGGGTGGCGTCTACTGCGTTGCTGACCAGTTCACGCAGGAAAATCTCGTTGTCGCTGTAAAGGAACTTCTTGATGATCGGGAACATATTGTCGCTTTGGACGCCAATTTTCCCTTGTGTCTTCTTTGTGCTGTCTTCGCTCATATCTTATTGTGTGAAACGTTTTAAGTGCTGAAAAATCCCCCACCCGTCTTTATACAAATGCCGTGCCACTGAGCGGCATTCTGACACAAACGGTCGAGCCTCCGTTTGGGAAGCCCGACCGCTATTCCTATAAGTCGCGACAAGTCGCGCCCTGAAATATTATTTCTTGATGGTGGAGAGCATAATTTCCACTTCCCTTTCCATCCTTGGGACAGTCACGTAGTGGTAGTTGGAGAAGGAATTATTGAGCATCACGAGGTTCATTTCCTTGATGTCAATCCCGTAACTGCTCTCAAGGATGAAGCGGTAGAGGTTCTGCTGGAGACATCCGACATTGAAAGGCGTGCAGTCCAGATGCTCCAGACCATTGATGCCTTTCATATAGGGATTACGCGTATTGGGTACGAAGTCGTAACCGTACTCTTTGCCCATACGGCGCGAACGCTTCCAGTCATAAATGATAAACTCGCCACTGTAATTAACAGCCAAGAGATCCAGAGTCCCCGCCAATGCGTACTCGTCATTGAAGATCTTCCACTCCGTGCGGTAGGGCTCGGGACGGACGTCGTAGATGAAGTTATCGAAATACCGCAACTCATCTTTTATGGAGACCTCTTCCGAGGTGCCGTCCGGAAAATCAATCCTGCACGTGTCCTCAAGCGGTCTTTTATTGAACGAGTGTTCGATCTGCTCGTGCATAAAGGTTCCCAGATTGCGTGCCACTAAGCCGTTGCGCTCCCATTCGCTGAAGATCTCTTCGATCGGACGACTTTCCTTCTCGGCTTTCTTGGTCGCCCACGCGTTCACGTCAAAAGCGGGGAAAAAGCTGGAGACGAGATTGGTCACAGAGTGTAATGGATTTCCGTCATTCACTAGTCGATAGGAGTGATCTGCGGCATCAAAGAGGAGCTGAGCGTCTCTCGGGTGCGCGTTAATTTGATTGAAGTTGTTCGCTGGAACGGGGGATTCTGATGCGTTCATTGAATGATGTATTTCTTCTATTGCCTTTGACCCTGTGACCTTACAGGCTCAATCTTTAGGCAAAGATATATTTTCTTTTTGTTTATACAAAAAGTCACAAAAGCACAGGGCGTTAAATGCCCTATGGCGGGGGATAAATTTTGGTCTGTACAAAAAGGTATCGTCGGTACGTATGAGCATCTCAAATCGGTACGACCGAAAATTATTTTTTGACCCGTATCTCGTTTTCCGGTGATCCTACTGCGATTTCTTCGCGCAAACTGTCGATAAGATTGGACACGCCGTCTTCGAGCAAATCAAGCACGAGGTCGAACCCCTTAGCACCGCCATAATAAGGATCGGGGACGTGATCCCAAGTGGGATGCGCCACAAAATAACCGGACATAGGACGTATCTTTCGGACTGCTTCCGGAGACGGTGCGCGTCCGATAAGCGCTTCCACGTTACTTTGATCCATCCCTATGATGAGGTCGAAGTTTTCAAAGTCATTGTACTCCACGGGGCGAGAGATTCCGGTGACATCGTATCCGCGCAGTGCGGCCGCTTCGCGCATACGTCTGTCTGCTTTTTGATCCTTATGATAGCCGTGCAATCCTGCCGAATCGACCTGAAAGAGATTGCCAAGGTGCTCTTTGTCAATGATGCTTTGGGCAATGGCTTCGGCGGCAGGGCTTCTGCAAATGTTGCCAAGGCAGACGAAAAGGATTTTCTTCATATTCTATTGCGGATCAACGTCAAAGTGAATAAAAAGAGGCGTGCCGCGGTGCTTCCTCAGGGTCTCGCTCCGCCACTCCGCCAAGAAATGCCGTGTGTCGGAGAGCGACGTGTCCAAGGGGTGAAGAATCGTCACACGCGAACCGATCTCTGCTTTAGCCCTCGTGGTGGCTATCGGAGACGGCCCCAATGTCTTTAAGTGCGGAAAGGCGGAAAGTCCGGACAAAAGTCCGTTTGCCACAGAGAAGGCCACAGAACTGTCTGTGGACTGTATGACGGCATCTATTTGCCGCGAAAAAGGGGAAAAACCTACTGCGAAGCGGCTCTCGAGCTCATTGTCCAAGAGTGTGCGGTAATTCCCGGACAAGGCTGCTTTCAGCCCGATACCGTAGGGTCGAAAGAATTGGATGACGGTGTCTGTACTCTCCGGGGACTCATTCAATAATTCGATCACAAAGCGGTAGCTCCTTTCGATCGCCCGGAAGTCCGGTCGGAGTTCGAGCAGATCCCACTGGATCACACCGATCATATCTGCGCTGCCCACCGCTCCGAGAGAAGGCTCATACCCCGTGGAAAACGTGATGCCGGGCTTCAGAGAGCCCTCTTCGTCCCCCTCTCGGATAGAGACGGGGACGCCGGGATAAAAGACACGCACTGCCTCAAGTAGTCGCTCCACGCCGGTACCCACGGGCTTCAATTCCCTTTTGCCGCAAGAGGGACAGCTGTCCGGCTTCGGCTCGACGTGTCCGCAAGACGGACACACCATACTGCGTTTTTCTCTGCCGTAATAGCGGAGTGTCGTACCACAGACAGGACACTTGAGGACAGTATGGCAATTGCCACACGATATATAGCGTGCAAACCCCTGCCTTTGGTAAAAAATCAAAGCTTTACCTCCGCCGTCTATGCAAGCAGTGATCGAGCGGATCATCTTTGAGGAAAGCATCCTTGCCGAAACTTCACCAAGTCGGAAAGCCTGCTCCATATCTACAAGCGTCAACTTGTCGCCATAGGGTGGTCTCCGGGATCCGACTTCCCGAAAGGCATACTTCCTGCCGATGATTCCTCTGAGTGCCGTCTCCACGGAGGGAGAAGCCGTGGAGAGAAGGGTCTTTGAACCGGACTTTCGGGCAAGCATAAGTGCCATATACGAAGCCGTGAAGCGCGGTGCAGGTTCAAACTGCCGGTAACCTCTGTCCTCTTCGTCTATGACAACGACAGTTTTCAGATCTGCGAAAGGGAGCCAGACGGCAGACCGCAGTCCGAAGTAGATGCCGACTACACCGGTGAGGGCAGCCGTCCACGTGCGCTCTTTTATCTTATCGGAACTTTTGGAATGGTAGTATGGATAGAGCTTGGAGCCGAAGAGTTCTCTCATCTTCTCTTCCGTACTCTGAAGTGCATCCATAGACGGGAAGAGAACCAAAGTCTGCCCTTGTCCTGATGCCAAGACCGACCCGAGAAAGTCAAAAGGAACCCTCTCATAGAGAGACGAATGCGGATGGTAGGAGAGAAGCACTTCTTTTGAGCCCCACGGTCTGAAGAGTTCCGCTTGGGAGGTCGACTGAGCCTGTCTTTCTGAGCTTTCGCCATAGAAGTCGGCAATTTCTTCGGCTTCTATCACGCCGGCAGCTCTGAGGGTATCGACCGTATGGACACTCAGGCCGGTCTTCTCGCGAAGTTCAGCCAGGGACTCGGCTCTGATGCCGTATGCCGGGCTGCCGTCCGTCAATGTCTGAAGAAAAGCAAGGGCTGACCTTTTTTTTGACAAGAGTGAGAGTGCCTCCTTCCTGAAAGACAAGTCGGAAAGGAAAAGAGGATTGATACTCCAGACTTTTTTTAGCGGACCTCGACCCGAATACCGCTCTATGCCGGAGGGGAGAGCGGCACGGAGCACGTCGCCCGGCGAACACATACAGTACTCGGCTGCCCACTCCCAAGCCTTTAGGATCGGCTCACGGATCGGGGCAAGAGGCAGGATACGTAGGACGCGCTTAAATGTGATCGACTTTCCCGCCCTTTCCGGTCTGTGTGCGGAGACTTTCACGACCAGACCCGTGAGGATTTTTCCCCTCCCGTTTCCGAAAGGCACGGTACAGAGCATCCCCCGCTCCACGGTCTCGTCCGTCAGATAGCCGTACACGGGGTTATCCAAAGGCAGAGGCAAGAGCACTTCGATATAGAGATCCTGATTACCTTGGGGCACGGAAATAGAAGAAAAGTGCGATTGGAACGTATATCAGGTTGGGAAGCCAAGCGGCCACAAAAGGAGAAAGGGCACCGCTCACCGCATAAGAGGAGGATATGGTAAAAAGCAATATGTACCCGAATGCCAAGATCAGCCCGATGGCTACGTTCAGACCGATACCGCCCTTTACTTTCCTCGCGCTGAGCGATACGCCGATGATCGTGAGGATAAAGGCGGCGAGGATGGAGGCAAAGCGCCGGTGAAGCTCTACCTGGAAGGATTGGATGTTGCCCACACCGCGTTTCTTTTGGTTCTCGATGTAGGCGACGAGCTCGCCCGTCTTGAGCTTATCCGCTGCCTGCCTTCCGATCACCACGTCCTGCGGAGTCAGGAAGAGCATCGTGTCGATACTTGCCCCCGACGTATTAACCTCCTTGAGACCCTCAAAGTCCCGTATGGTATAATCGCTGACTGTCCAGTGATACAGGCTGTCGTACTGTATCGAAGCCCCCGTAAGGCGACTCTTGAGCGTGTTATTTTCGTAGTGTTCGAGCGAAAACTGGTACCCTTTTTGTTCCTCGATGTCAAAAGTCCCGAAGTACGCTGCCTTGCCCGGTCCGATCATCACTTGGACGTTTCTGTCTGAAACGATCTTTTCGAGAGGGAATACATAGGTGTCCTCGAAATCGACTCTGATGACATTGAGCTTGGGGATGATTTCACTCGAGAAGACGAAAGAGACAAAAGCTATGATACCCGCAGAAATCATATAGGGTTTGAGGAGCTGGAGAAAGCTCATCCCCGCAGACTGCATCGCGATGATCTCGGATCTGGATGCCAATTTGCTCGTAAAGTAAACCACCGTAATGAAGATGAAAAGCGGGGTCAGAAGTACGGCAAAATATGGGACGAGAGCAACGTAGTACCGCAAGATAATCGGCATCGTCACCTCCGGTTTCATAAAGGTCTCGAGTTTTTCCTGTATGTCGATGGCCACGATAATGACCATAATTAAGGCGAGCGCAAAAAGGAATGTGCTCAAAAAACGACCGATGATGTAGCGGTCGATGCGTCTGATCCCGAGACGCTCCCAGAGAGACCTCGTCTCTTTTGAGACCTCGGGGGCGGAGGCGTCAGCCGCTTGCCCGGTACGCTCTGACGTCTCGACGTCGCTTACAGTCTCGCTCCGAGTGCCGGAAGTACTTCTTTCATCCATGAAGCGTAATCTCCCTGAATAATGTGTTCTCTCGCCGTCCGCACCAATTCGAGGTAAAACTTCAGATTGTGCACACTTGCGATTTCAAGTCCCAGCATCTCGTTGCTGCGTACCAAGTGCGAGACATAGGATCTCGAAAACTCCCTGTCCACGCTGCTCGACCCCAAAGGATCGAGCGGACCGTGGTCGTGTTTCCACTTGCCGTTGCGTAGGTTTATCGTCCCCTGCCAGGTAAAAATCTGTCCGTTACGACCGTTACGCGTAGGCATGATGCAGTCGAACATATCCACGCCTCTTGCGATCCCCTCAAGTATATTGGCAGGCGTGCCGACCCCCATCAGGTAACGGGGTTTGCTTTTGGGCAAAACGGCATTAACCACTTCTATCATCTCATACATAGTCTCTGTCGTCTCTCCGACACTGAGACCACCTATGGCATACCCCGAAGCATCGTACTCGGAGACACGCTCTGCTGCCTCTTTCCTCAGATCTGCAAACCCACCGCCTTGGACAATTGGAAAAAGAACCTGTTCGTAACCGTAAAGCGGAGTACACTCCGCCCCGTGAAAAGCCTTCCACCCCCGATCAAGCCACCTCATCGTGAGGTCCAACGACTCACGTATATACTTGTGCGGCGCATCTCCGGGGGGACACTCATCGAATGCCATACAGATGTCGGCGCCTATTTGGCGCTGTATCTGCATCACGCGCTCGGGGGTAAAAAGATGCTTGCTGCCGTCGATATGACTTCGGAAGGTGACGCCTTCTT
This sequence comes from Bacteroidales bacterium, assembly GCA_004555765.1. Classification (GTDB taxonomy): domain Bacteria; phylum Bacteroidota; class Bacteroidia; order Bacteroidales; family Porphyromonadaceae; genus Porphyromonas_A. The sequence continues at coordinate 16,837 of SFHG01000035.1, read as the reverse complement.
CACTCATCTTGCGGATGTCCGTGAGCGAAAAAACCTGGAACCCCCCGCTATCCGTCAGCATCGCTCTGTCCCACGACGCGAATTTGCGGAGTCCGCCCGCTTCTTCGAGCACTTCCGTGCCGGGGCGGAGATAGAGGTGATACGTGTTGCCGAGGATAATCTCAGCCCCAATCTCTTCTCTAAGAACGCGTGGGTGCACACCTTTTACCGTACCCGCCGTACCAACAGGCATAAAAATGGGGGTATGCACGGAACCGTGACCGGTCTCAAGCACACCGGCGCGAGCCTCTGAGTGAGGGTCTGTATGGCTTACTGTAAATGGGAACATAATCGTCTGCAAAGGTACGAAAAAGCTAAAATACTCCGAGCCCGAAAATCGTACGGACCAAGAATAAATTTTCGGCCTGTACCTTTTTCTCTCCCCGGTACGTGTCTCACGATCTCCTCGGTCAGACCAAAAACAATTTGTAGACCGATGACCTCGGAAAGACTTGCAGGTATCAAAAAAATAGGTATCTTTGCGTACCTCTTCGAGAGGAGAAGTCAAATGCCGAAGTAGCTCAGTTGGTAGAGCAACGCATGTTGCTTTTTTCTGCCCAAAAGATTTGGAGGATTCATCCAAAAGATTTGGAGGATTCAAATAAAACTCGTAACTTGGCGGTACAAAGCCGTGACACTTTTCAAACCCGGGGACAGCCGTCCCGGGAGTCCTTACATAAACACAAAACTAAATTTTAGAGAGATAAAGTTATGAGCAAGACCATCACTTTCAACGAACTTCGCAAGGTTAAAGACAGTCTCCCCGACGGAGCCATGACCAGAATTGCGGATGAGCTGGGGCTCCGTGTGGAGACCGTACGCAACTACTTTGGGGGCGAAAATTACAAGGACGGCAGACCTGTGGGTTTCCACCTTGAACCCGGTCCAGACGGCGGTATCGTGGTTCTTGACGACCTGCTGATCTGGGACAAAGCCCAAGAGATTTTGGACGAAAATAAGCAAACAGAATAAGCACTCTTTTACAGTAAGGCTTCTATGGTATCTCACGATACATCGTACTTTTGCGAGGTCGGAAGCCTTTACTTTTGAGTGTGTTAGTGTTGTGAATGCATCGGGGTTCCATGTGAGTGGAACCCCGATGTCTTTTTGTTTGCGCTTAGGGACAGATCGGCGTCAAACCTCCAGGGCGCCTATGAGCGACGAGACGTCTTCGATTTTATTCTCCTCCAGATAGCGGTCTATGCCTTCGATGATTTTCAGCGGAGCCAGGGGGTCGACGAAATTGTAAGTCCCGACTTGGACAAGGCTCGCGCCACAGAGCATAAACTCTATGGCATCCTCGGCATTTCTGATTCCGCCCAACCCGACGATAGGGATCTGTACCGCGTTAAAGACCTGCCAGACCATTCTCAAGGCTATGGGCTTGATGCAGGGACCGGAGAGACCGCCCGTGACGGTCGAAAGCACCGGTTTCCGCGTCTTCACGTTTACGGCCATGGCGAGGAACGTATTCACAAGAGAGACAGCGTCCGCGCCGGCGTCTTCCACGGCTTTGGCTACGAGGGTGATGTCGGTGACGTTGGGCGTAAGTTTGACGATGATTGGTTTGTGGTACACTTTCCGAACCTCCCGCACCACTTCGGAGGCCATAGCGGGGTTCACGCCGAAGAGCATTCCGCCGTGCTTGACATTGGGGCAGGAGATATTGACTTCTATGGCGGGAATGTGCTCAAGTTCGTCAGCCATTTCGGCGACTTTGACGTAATCCGAGACATCGTTGCCATTCACGTTCATAATGAGGTGGGTTCCGATCTGCCGACACTTCGGGTATATCTCCTCTATGAAGTGGTGTACGCCCTTGTTTTGCAAGCCGACTGCATTAATCATTCCACCGAAAGTCTCTGCCATCCGCTGCGGGGCATTGCCCTCCCGTGGCTCGTAAGTGGTACCCTTGGCGAAAATGCCCCCCAGTCTCGATACATCGTAGATGCGGTTCATCAGGAGACCGTCCCCAAAGGTGCCGCTTGCAACAGTTACGGGATTCTTGAAATCAATACCTGCAAAGGTTACTGAAAGATTGCTCATAGCTCTTAGTCTTTATTCCCACAGAAGTTCGTTTACGTCGAAGACGGGACCGTCGTTGCAAACGGTCTTGTGTCCTTTCACCGTCGGCTCCACACAGCAGAGACAGACCCCCATACCGCAACCCATCACGTTCTCTAAGGATGCGAAGCAGGGGATATTCCGAGACTTTGCCCACCGGGCTACGGACTTCATCATCGGCGTGGGTCCGCAGGTGTAGATTTCGGAGAAAGGTTCTGCCTCCAATATCGGATGATCCGTCACGAATCCTTTCTCCCCCATAGAGGCATCTTCCGTAGTGACCAAAAGTTCGCCGACGGCCTTAAAGTCCTCCAAGTCCGGGAAGAAGGAGGCGCTCCTCGCGCCTAAGAGGAAAGTGGGCTTTTTGTCCGTCTCTTTGAGGATTCTGGCTCCGAGTGCGAGAAGGGGTGCCACCCCTACTCCGCCTCCCACGAGAAGCGGCCAGTCTCCTTCCCTCTCCGGGAAAGAATTGCCGAGCGGCATCAATACCCGCCAGACGTCCCCCACCTGAGCCTGCATCAATTGGTGCGTACCCCGCCCCGCGTCTTGTATCAGAAACGAGACCGTATCGATACCGATGTATCTGTAGATGGAGATGGGTCGCCTGAGGAAGACTTCATCGGTTCCTTTCACCAACACTTGGGCAAACTGCCCCGGCTTAAACGGGGGCAAAGTCTCCTCCGCGTGCAGCTGTACCTCGAAGAGCCGGTCGCTGAAATGTCGCACCATACTCACCGTAAGCGAGAGATCCCGTATGGGGTATAAATCTAAAGCCATACCTCTTGAAATAGTCTATATATATTGTGTCTATGCGACTGCAAAGATACTCACTTCTTCCGTAGAAATAGCAGGCAGACGATGGCGATGCTTTGGGCGACGACGGATACCGTAACCATTGCGGGGAGCGAATATCCGTACAGGACGCCCATCAGCCAGCTGCCCAAGAACCAAAAAAGTCCGAACGAAGTCTCAAAAAGGCCGTACCCGGATGACCGGTTCTCTTTGGGTACGAGGGCGGCCACGGCGGCTTTCAGTACTTCTTTGCCCGGGCATCGGACTGAATAGGGGTTCATTTCGGGAAACAGTTTTGTCACGACTTGGTTCAGCAGACAAATTACGCTTTTCTCCCGAACTTTTTCAACCCCCACTTCGCTCTGAAGCAGACTTACTACCGTGGATAAATTGGGTACGTACACCAAGCACGCCTCGAGATACAGAGCGATTTTTCCAAAAGGTACAGACCTACGATTCCTTCTATGTCCGTACCGGAAAACCACCTCGGTACGGGCAAAAAAACTTGTTCTATCAAGTCTGCCCCAAGCGCCTCTTTTACGTCAAATAAAAAGTCATATGAGTTTCCGGGAAAAGTCATATGAGTTTCTTGAAAAAGTCATATGAGTTCCGAGAAAAAGGTATATACGTTTTCGGATAAAGGTATATAGTAAACAAACGAAAGGTATAGAGTAACCGAATCAAAGGATTATGAAAGAGTATGGCGGACGCATTAGAACTCTGCCCACAAAGAATCACCGGATAAAGCCCCGGAGGGACTTTTACATACCACACTCATCTCGAAATGTTTCAATGCGTCCGCACCAAAGTCCGGGGGCAAAAGCCTCAAAATAGGCAGAAAAGTACTATCTTTGAGATACGCACACGAGGGTGGATGACCCGAATGCGCGTGTTTGTTCACGCAATCCCAATTAAAATAGAACGATGTTTCACTCACGGACGCTCATCTTAGGTTTACTTACGGTTCTGTCATTCAATTTTTCCCAAATTGACTCCGCCTCGCAATCGAAATCTTTCGAGCTGCAAGACATCATAGCATACAAGTATTGGCCCAAAAGCGCAGGAACGGGCTTCAGATCTCTGCCCGATGGCAAGCATTACACCATACTGAGTCCGGATCGAACCAAAATCCTCAAGTGTGACTACGCAACCGGGGAGGTGACGGACACCCTCTTCGACACCGCCACAGCCCGCGAAGCGGATTTCAAGGCTTTCGACGACTACCTCATAAGCGATAACGGTCTCCAGATCGTTATTCTGAGGGAAACAGAGCCTATCTATCGAAGAAGCAAGGCATTCACCGCTTACCACTACGATGTAAGGCGGAACTTGGTCTCCCCTCTGAATAAGACCCCGGGCAAAGTGCGCATCCCCACTTTTTCCCCAAATGGTCGGATGGTGGCTTACGTGCTGAATAACGACGTTTATATCAAAAAGATAGACTACGACACCGAAGTGCGCGTTACTACCGACGGCAAAGTTAACGAAGTGATGAACGGCGTGACCGACTGGGTCTACGAAGAGGAGCTTTACCTCACGAATACGCTCACGTGGAGCGAAGACAGCAAATACCTTACTTTTATGAAAACCGATGAGAGTAAGGTTCGGATGTTCGGGATGACGATTTACGGCGAAGGCAACTATCCATCGGTATACGGTTACAAGTACCCGAAAGCGGGAGAAGACAATTCCGTCACGTCCATCGTTCACTACAACGTGGACAACCGCAGTAGTGTCTCGCTTCTGGAGGACGTACTAAAGAAGGAGGAACTCTATCTCCCCAAGATGGAATACCACGGCGGAACCCTCTACGTATGCACGCTCAACCGCAACCAAAACCACCTCCGTGTGTACCAAGTTAACCCCGATTCTCACGTCGCAAAGCTCTGGATGCAACACAAGGACGACAAGTACATCGACACGAATAGCTGGGTTTTGGGCATCAAGATTACGGACAAGGGCACTTATTACGTCAGTGACGAGAGTGGTCGACCACAGATCTACCTTTATGGCAAGGGCGGAGCAAGGGAGCGCCAACTCACAAGTGGAGACTACGACGTGACCGAAGTCTACGGCGTGGCGGGCGATGGAGAGGTCTTTTATCAAGTGGCGGCACCAACCCCTATGGACAGACAGCTCAGAGCCACGAACCTCAAAGGGGAGACCAGAATCCTTTCTCCAAACGGAGGTACAGCCGATGCCGTCTTTAGCTCGAATATGGTTTATTACCTTGAGGCGTATTCCTCCATTAGTGACGTACCGCGGTATTCCGTCCACAGCTCCAAAGACGGCAAAGAGGTGGTTCTCCTTGAAGACAATAGGGAACTAAAGTCCGTCTTGGATCACAAAGCGCTTGCCGGACGGGAGTTTGTCGAAATAGATACCCAAAGCGGTCAGAAGCTCAACGCGCTCATCACTTATCCCGTTTCCTTTGACAAAACCAAGAAATACCCTGTCGTGATGACTCAGTACAGCGGTCCGGGATCCCAAACCGCCCTTAATGCCTTCCGAATCGACTGGGAGCAAGTGCTGGCTCAAGACGGGTTCATCGTGGTCTCCGTGGACGGTCGGGGGACAGGCGGCAGAGGACGCGAGTTCTTGAAATGCACCTATATGAATCTCGGTCTTCTTGAGAGCACCGACCAAATCGAAGCCGCACAGGCACTGAAAAAACTTCCCTACGTGGACGGTGACCGCATAGGCATCTGGGGCTGGAGCTTCGGGGGCTATACTTCTTTGATGTGTATGGCTCGCGGCAAAGGCACATTCAGAGCCGGCATCGCAGTCGCACCGCCCACCGACTGGAGACTGTACGACTCGATTTACACCGAGCGGTATATGCGCACTCCGGGCGAAAATAAGAGCGGCTATGACGCCTCCTCCGTAATGAATCATATCTCCGGTCTCGAAGGTGAACTTCTCATCGCACACGGCACCGCGGACGACAATGTCCACTTCCAAAACACGATGAAACTGGTCCCCGCCCTCGTCAATTACGGTAAGCACTACTCGATGCTCGTGTACCCGGATCAGGCACACGGTATCAGCTACGGTAAGGCCAGAGCCCATGTGTACGCCCAGTTTGTACGGTTCTTTAAGCAAAATCTCCAAGACTGATTTCATCCTAGATGTCAAGTAATCACTTCGACGCCCTTCGAAAGCCCGATTGGCTCAAGATAGACTTCTCGAGTGAAGGAAGCTTCACCGAAACATCCAACGCAATCAAAGAGGGCGCGCTTCATACGATATGCGCGAGCGGCAAGTGTCCCAATCGCTCCACGTGCTGGAACTCCGGAACTGCCACCTTTATGATCGGGGGCAACGTCTGCACCCGTGCCTGTCGCTTTTGCGCCACAGAGAGTGCACAGAATCCCCCCGCACTCGATCCTCTTGAGCCCCTTCATGTGGCCGAAAGCATCAAGAAAATGGGTCTGAAGTATGCCGTCCTTACTTCTGTCGACCGCGACGATCTCGAAGACGGAGGTGCCTCGCATTGGAGATTGGCGGTCCTCGAAACAAGAAAGCTCTCTCCGGGTGTCACCATAGAGGTGCTGATACCGGACTTTAACGGCAGAGAGAGAGACATTGATACGGTTCTCTCGTCCGCGCCGGACGTCGTGGGGCATAACCTTGAGACCGTCAGGAGACTTACTCCATCGGTCCGCCACCGAGCCACCTACGACCGCTCGCTCTCCGTCCTCAGGCACATCAGCGAGAGCGGATTCATCACCAAAACCGGCATTATGGTCGGCTTGGGAGAAACCGAAGATGAAGTCATCGACACGATGAAAGACTGTCTCTCGGCAGGCGTCTCTACGCTCACCATCGGTCAGTATCTCCGTCCCACGAAGCGCCACATACCCGTTTCCGAGTATGTCCACCCCGACACTTTCGCCCGCTACAAAGAGATTGGCGAAAAGTTGGGACTCAGTCATGTAGAAAGCGGTCCTTTGGTACGGTCTTCCTTCAGAGCCGACAGGCAATTTGCCTCTGCCCAAGAGAAGCACCGCGTCAACCTCCGAGAGCTACTCTCCCACAAGCCAGCCGAATAATCCCCCAATGACTCTATATACAGATCACCCGCTTACAGTATGAAATATCAGAAAAGATACGCCGCGCTCTTTGCCACGTCCTCCATATTCCTCTCCTCTTGTGGTCTCCTTGGCAGTCTCCAAAATAGAGGCGTTCAGGGCTCAGGTACCTCCCAAGTACTCCTCGTCGCTTCGCTCGGAAGAGGAGAAAAGGATGGGACGATAGAAAGCTATCTCATAGATCCCGGAACCCTGAGCGCCACAAATACCGGATCGATGGCAACACCGTCACCGACTTTTTTGGCTCTCGATAAATCGGGGAAAATACTCTACGCCACTAACGAAACGGATAGCGATGCAGCCGTCTCTGCGTTTGGCTACAACCGCTCAAACGGGCTTCTGACACACATCAATAGTTCCCTCATACTCGGGGAAGCGCCCACGTATGTCTCGATCTTCGGGAATAAGGTCGTGGCGGCAAACTACGGCTCCGGCTCCATCACAATGATGTACCGTGAGCCATCCGGAGCATTGGGGCAGGCAGATTGGCGCATCGAACTTGGGTCAAAAGGCTCTTCCCATCCCCATGCCGCAGTTTTTACTCCGGACGGGAAAGATCTCTTTGTGACGGATCTCGGTCTCGATAAAGTTTTTCACTTCAACATCTCGGACGACATACCCCCCATTACCATCGATGACGGTGGCGCCGATCTTCCCAAAGGTACCGGACCGAGGCATCTTCTTTTTAGTAAAAACGGGGACTTTATCTACCTTATCGCAGAACTCAGTCCGAATATTTTTGTCTTCAAAAGAGACAGAGGGGATCTGACTTTGGTGCAAAAAGTAAGTACCGGCAGCAAAAGCTCGGGAGCACACATCGCACTCAGCCGGGATGGCAGATACCTCTATACCTCATTCAGAAGCGGAGGGGACGGCATTATGGTACACTCGATTGGGACGGATGGCACTTTGAAGCAAGTAGGGTTCACGCCTACAGGCAAACACCCAAGACAGTTTGCACTCTCTCCGGACGGTCGTTTCGTAGCCGTGGCTGCTCGTGACGACAATTCCGTCACTTTCTTTGAAAGGGATCCCAATTTCGGGACTCTGACACCGACAGGCACTTCTATTTCGGTACCTCGTCCGGTATTCATTCTCTGGGAAGAAGCTAAGTAACCGCATCAGTTTACTTGAAAAATAAGGGCGCGCTCATTAACCTTGGGCGCGCCTTTTTTGATTAGATAAAGACCTTGAGTACACAAGCTATATTTCCCAACGAATTTTGTGTCAAGATCTATGAGAAAATCTCATACAGGCCAAAAAGATCTTTTTGGCCTGTGACGCACTTCGACGAAGGTCTGTACTACGCTGAATCGAGATACGCACCAAAAAATTGAGGGCAGAGTGACGTGCAAGTAAAATCAGGCTCGGAAATAGGGAAAATCAAGTTGCTTGATCGGAAGGCAGGAACGTCTCAAAAGTATTATCCGTGTAGTAAACGATGATTTTGGCGATTTTCCGGGTGCTTTGTAGCGGCATCTCCCTGACTGACCGATCCATAGGCGGTAAGGAGGAAGCTATCGAAGTGGGGGCAGGAGGGGTACGCGAAGCGGCAACAGACGACACCGGAGTTTGAAAATCCGGGAATAGCGACCGACTATGCTCTGACTGAATCTTCTCTTTGGCTGCATCCGTCAGCATCGCACCTTGCCCCAAGACCAGCCAATCCTCATTGTACCAAGGAAACGACTCAAGAATCTTTTCGATCACTTCCCGGGATGCATTATTGCGACCGGTCAGCACATGATTCAGAGTAGCCGGCTTTATCGCCGACCGCTCGGAAAACTCCACCTGCGAGAGCTGTTCTCTCTCCAATATAACCTTGATTCTGTCCCGAATTTCCATAGAAATAAAATATATTTACAGATATATCTGTACAGCCCAATATATACTGATATATTTCGAGTGTAAATATACCACGATTTCAAGAAAATAACGATGAATCGTCTCCGGAAGTTCAGACTCCCGGAGAGAAAACCGTCCGTATATTGAAATAGAATTTAGAGGATATTTCCATAACTAATTGGCAATAATTTGTGTAGCTACGTATATGACTCTTTTTTCGGTGTATCTACGAGAGAAATAGACCCCTTAGATATCCATCTTTGCAAATTTGAGCTATATTTAATCTTGGATATTTTCGTAATATAGTGGTATTAAATCATTTATAACTAATTATTCTCGGATCTAAAGCCGAAATCTCTCGAAAAAGACGTCGAACTTCTCGAAGTAGGATTTTTAACAAAGAATCTACAGAGTCTTCCATTTTATCAGAGTATAATTTATATACATAGATATATTTACGTGATATGTCTCCATATATTCCTGGAATATCGATATATTTTTCGGACGCTGCGACATGCGTACTTAGTATAGAATTGGAGGGTAGAGTTTGGTGGGGGGCTGTTTTATCATTAACTTTGGAGAAAGAAAGGCGGTGCCCTTCTTTTTCATATTTCGTTCACCAAGAAAAACTTTATAAGTACCCCTACAAGGATTACAACTATGGCAGAAGTCTCAGACATTCTCAAAACGGCAAAAAGTTCAATGTCGGATACGATCGAATTTTTGGAAGAAAAACTCGCCAAAATTCGTGCCGGAAAAGCAAGCCCCAAACTCTTGGACGATATTCGCGTGATGTATTACGGTAACCCATCTCCTCTTAATAGTGTAGCTACCGTACTTGTCCCGGACGCCAAGACCATAATGATCACCCCTTGGGAGAAAAAGATACTGAAGGACATCGAAAAAGCAATTTTGGACTCCAATATCGGCATCACACCCGAGAGCAATGGCGAGAATATCCGCCTCACGCTTCCTCCCCTTACGGAAGAACGTCGCAAACAACTCGCCAAGCAGGTCAAAGCAGAGGCCGAGAATGCCAAGGTGGCGATACGTAACGCCAGAAAGACGGCAAACGATCAGCTGAAGAAAGCTACTAACGACAGCATCTCAGAGGATCAGGCCAAAGATGGCGAAAAAGAGGTACAAAAGATTCACGACGACTTCATCAAGAAAATTGATGCAGTCTATGCGGTCAAGGAAAAAGAGATTATGACCGTCTGACGTGGTCACTTTCCTCTAAATATACGCTCTTTGCAAATGGAAGGTTTGGTTCTCCAAACTACCGGCAACGACTATGTCGTAAAGTCGCCTCAGGGGCTATTTCGATGCCACCTCAAAGGCAGCTTCAAGCAAGACGGGATCCGCACCACGAGTCCGATCGCAGTCGGTGACTTCGTCGTTTTTGAGAAAGATATCGACGAGGAATGGTGCTGGATTACGGAGATTCTGCCACGGAAAAACTACATTATCCGCCGAGCCTCAAATCTGTCCAAAAGAGGGCAAATAATCGGGGCAAATCTTGATCGGGCATTGCTGGTAGCGACCATTAATTATCCGATTACATCCACCACGTTCATAGATCGCTTCCTATCCACATGCGAAGCATACGGCGTACCTGCGGGCATAGTCTTTAATAAAGCAGATCGGTACAATAATGCCGAGCTACGCGAGCTCAAGACCTTAGCCAATCTGTACCGGAAAATCGGATACCGGTGTGTGGTCGTCTCCGCACGCACGGGCGAAGGTCTCGAAGAACTCAAGCAAATGCTCTCCGGGGGTGTGACACTCTTCTCCGGTCACTCTGGAGTGGGTAAGTCAAGCCTCATCAATGCACTTGTACCGATGTCGGGGCGAAAGACCCGGGAAATTTCGGAGGCGAATAACTCCGGTGTCCATACAACGACCTACTCGGAGATGATCCCTCTGCCGGGTCTCGAGGAGGCATACATCATAGATACGCCTGGAGTGAGAGGATTCGGGACACTCGACTTTGAAAAGGAAGAAGTGGGACACTATTTCCCCGAGATCTTTGAAATGTCCAAGGACTGCCGCTTTCACAACTGCACCCACACGCACGAACCGGGATGTGCCGTGATTGAGTCCGTCCGGTCCCACGAGATAGCCTCTTCCAGATACAAGAGCTACATCAGCATTCTGACAGAAGACGAAGACGAAAAATATCGGGCGCCGTACTGAATAAGTGGGCGCATTTATACTCGATTTTTGGTAATTTTGGGGCGGTTTTTTGGCCGGCAAACGTGCAACCTTAATTACCACAACGCGAAACGAAAAAAAATACACCTCATTATAGCCAGGAGAAATGGACAATAAGATTCAACAACTTGCTGAGAAAATCTACAAAGATGGCGTAGAGAAAGCCAACGGGCAGGCGGATCAGATACTTTCGAGCGCCAAAGCCGAGAGAGACGAAATCGTGGAATCTGCGAAAAAAGAAGCAGACTCCCTCATCGCAAACGCTCAAGCAGAGGTCAAGGCGATGAAAGAACGTGCAGAGACCGAGATCAAAACGAGCATCACCAACGCACGCGAGGCTTTGAAAAGCGAAATCACCAATCTCCTCACCAATCAATCCGTGGTTAAGGGAGTCGAAGAGGCTTTCAATAATCCGGAAGTACTGCAGAGAGTAGTACTGAAGATGGCCGAGACTATGATTGCAGATGGCGGAAACGGGGTTACCATTTCTACCGAAGACGCAGAACGGCTCCAATCTTTCTTCCAAGCAAACGCAGCCTCTATCCTCGAGAAAGGAGTGACCATTGACCGCGTCAACGGGCTTAAAAGGACTTTTGAGATCGCGCCGAAAGAAGGCGGGTACAAAATCAACATCAGCCCGGAATCCTTTGTGGAATACTTCAAGGACTTTCTCCGTCCGCGTATGAGGGAACTTCTTTACGGAGACAAATAACAAGAGAGCTCCGCACTATGGCTGAATACTACACTTTAGGCGCGTCTCTCCCTACCCTAAGATTAGACGACCTAAAGACAATCGGCTTCACCTCTTCCGAGTTTGTGGACGAGCTTAGAAGCCAGGCTCCATCCGCCGACCAGAAGCAATTGGACTTGATGCTTTTGCCGGAAGATAACCGTACCCTTCTGGCGCTCCTACAAGGCAATCCCATTCCCGAATCCGGACACCCGTATGCCATCGGACCGGTCAAGCTGAAGGCACTTGTAGACTTGCTCAGAAGCAGGGAACCGGATGCCGTGGATCCTTTTGAGGTACAAGAGGAGGTAAATAAACGGGATTATCCCACCTACATCATAGACTTCGCCCGGGAGTACCTTACGGATGAAGTGTCCCAGAGACCTCCGGAATACTTTTACGAAGATATTCTGGCTAATGCCTATTACGACTATGTGGAGCGTGAGGGCAATAAGTTCGTCCGCACTTGGAAAGCTCTGGAGCGAAACATCATCCTCGTCCTGGCCGCGATCACGGTAAAGCGCTTCGATTTGGACGCGAGAAAGCTCATCATCGGGGAAAGCGAACTCGTCAGACTGTTACGATCGGGCAATTGGAGCGACGTTTCTTTCTTGGAGGAAGGGGATGTCGTCACCGAAATCACGCGTATAAGCGAGGAGGAAAACCTTTCAACGCGGGAGCACAAGATAGACGATTTCAAGTTACGCTTTCTCGACAACCTCACATTCGCAGACACCTTTTCCATCAATGCGATGCTCGCCTACTTGGAGCGTCTATTGATTCTTGAGCGCTGGGCAAATCTGGATAAGGAGCTTGGTGCGAGCCGGTTCAAAGAGATTGTCGGCACGCTGAATAGCGAAGCAAGGGAAGGGCTGGAGGATTTCCGCCGTATGAATAAGAAGGCGAATAGCAGCTTCAGAAAATAAGTCAAACAATTACACAACATAACTACATAAGGAATGAAAACAAAGGGCAAAGTCGTGGGCATCGTCTCAAACCTCGTCTCCATCGAGGTGGACGGATCTGTAGCCCAGAACGAAATTTGCTTCGTGTCCGTCCGTGGCGAAAAACTGATGGCCGAAGTGATCAGGGTGGAGGGCAAGTTTGCCAACGTACAGGTTTTCGAAAGCACCAGAGGTATGAAGGTGGGCGACGAGGCAGAGTTTGAAGAGCATATGCTCGAAGTAGAGCTCGGTCCCGGTATGCTTGCCAAAAACTATGACGGACTTCAGAATGACCTCGATAAAATGGAGGGCGTTTTCCTCAAACGAGGTCAGTACACCGACCCGTTGGATCGGGATAAGTTGTGGCAGGTGAAGCCCATCGCAAAAGTCGGGGACACCGTAGAGGCCGGATCTTGGTTGGCCGAGACAAGCGAAAACGACCAACCGCACCGGATAATGGTGCCGTTCGCTTTTGAAGGATCTTATACCGTCAAGTCAATCATCCCGGAGGGTGAGTACAAAGTAGACGACACGATGGCCATACTGACGGGCACAGATGGTACCGAGCATAAAGTCTCTATGGTCCAAAAATGGCCTGTAAAGCGCGCCATCACCTGCTACAAACACAAGCCGAGACCTTTCAAGCTCCTTGAGACGGGGGTTCGTTGCATTGACACAATGAATCCCATCGTAGAGGGTGGCACGGGCTTTATTCCCGGAGCCTTCGGGACGGGTAAGACCGTCTTGCAGCACGCCATCTCCAAGCAGGCGGAAGCAGACATCGTCGTGATGGCGGCATGTGGTGAACGTGCAAACGAGGTGGTGGAAATCTTCAAAGAATATCCCGAGCTCGATGACCCCCACACCGGTCGCAAGCTGATGGAGCGCACCATCATCATCGCCAACACGTCGAATATGCCCGTAGCGGCGCGCGAAGCATCTGTGTACACGGCGATGACCATTGCCGAGTATTACCGGTCTATGGGACTGAAAGTACTGCTTATGGCAGACTCCACGTCGCGCTGGGCACAGGCACTTCGTGAGATGTCGAACCGCTTGGAAGAACTCCCCGGACCGGACGCCTTTCCGATGGACCTCTCCGCGATCATCGCGAACTTCTACGCCCGTGCCGGATATGTGGAGCTCAATAACGGCAAAACCGGCTCCGTGACCTTCATCGGAACCGTCTCTCCTGCCGGCGGGAACCTCAAAGAACCCGTGACCGAGAACACGCAAAAAGTAGCACGCTGCTTTTATGCCCTTGAGCAGAACCGTGCCGACAAGAAGCGTTACCCGGCAGTCAACCCCATCGACAGTTATTCCAAATACCTCGAGTACCCTGAGTTTGAGGAGTACATCACGGGTATTACGATGCCGGGGTGGATCGATATGGTCAATGAGTCCAAGAGGAGGATGCTCCAAGGGAAGGAAATCGCCGAGCAGATCAATATCTTAGGGGACGACGGTGTCCCCGTGGAGTATCACGAGATTTTCTGGAAGAGTGAACTTTTGGACTTCATCATCTTCCAGCAGGATGCGTTTGACGACATCGACCAGCTTTGTCCCCTCGAGAGGCAACAGGTAATGCTTACGAAAGTCTTGGATATCTGCAACACCAAGTTTAACTTCGAGGACTTCAACGAAGTAAGCGAATTCTTCAAGAGTGTCATCAACTATATGAAGCAGATGAACTACTCGGAATTCAAGAGCGATGACTATCTGAAGTACGAAAAGCTGGCTTTGGATCTGATTAACGAAAAGAAACAAAGCAAGCAGACAGCAGCATAAGACTATGGCAACGAAAGCATTCCAAAAGATATACACACGCATCTCCAAGATCACCAAAGCGACCTGTACGCTCAGAGCCCAAGATGTGGGCTATGACGAACTGGCTCTTATCGACGGACGAGTAGCTCAAGTGGTGCGCATCTACAAAGACGAAGTGACCCTTCAGGTCTTCCGCGGCACCGAGGGTATCCCCACTGATGCAGAGGTCGTTTTCCTCGGCAAATCTCCGTCCTTGAAAGTAAGTGATGCCCTTGCGGGACGATTCCTCAACGCGTATGGGGATCCCATAGACGGAGGTCCCGAGCTCGAAGGCGAAGAGGTGGAGATCGGCGGACCTTCCGTCAACCCCGTCCGACGCGAGCAGCCCTCAGAACTTATCGCCACCGGCATCTCCGGCATTGACCTCAATAACACCCTCGTGACGGGACAAAAGATTCCGTTTTTTGCAGACCCCGATCAGCCGTTTAACGAAGTGATGGCCACGGTGGCGCTTCGTGCCCAGTCCGATAAGATTATCCTTGGGGGTATGGGTATGACGAACGACGACTACCTCTTTTTCCGCAACACGTTCTCCAACGCCGGTGCCCTCGACCGAATCACTTCCTTCATCAATACGACCGAAGACCCCTCCATTGAGCGTATCCTTATCCCGGATATGGCACTGACGGCTGCGGAGTATTTTGCGGTACAAAAGAACGAGAAAGTACTCGTCCTCCTCACGGATATGTCCAACTACGCCGACGCACTTGCCATCGTCTCCAATAAGATGGACCAGATTCCCTCCAAGGACTCTATGCCCGGCTCTCTCTACTCCGACCTCGCGAAGATTTACGAGAAGGCGGTACAGTTCCCCGCCGGCGGCTCCATCACGATCATCGCCGTGACCACGCTTTCCGGTGGAGACATTACGCACGCGGTGCCCGACAACACCGGTTACATCACCGAGGGACAGCTCTACTTGCGTCGGGACAGCAACGTTGGGAAGGTCATCATCGACCCCTTCCGCTCACTTTCCCGTCTCAAGCAGCAAGTTATCGGCAAGAGGACGCGCGAAGATCACCCCCAGGTGATGAATGCAGCGGTTCGTCTCTACTCGGATGCCGCAAACGCCCAAACAAAGCTCGAGAACGGTTTCGACCTCACCGACTACGACCAGCGTGCCCTCGACTTTGCCGACGAGTACTCCAAGGAGCTTCTCGCCGTGGATGTCAATATCGACACCACCAAAATGCTCGACACGGCTTGGCACCTCTTTGCCGAGCACTTCACGCCTACGGAAGTCAACATCCGCCAATCTTTTGTGGATAAATATTGGCCCAAAGACGTGAAGATGAAAAGCAGAGCAGATGCCGACAATATGCCTCACGCCTGATGTGAACTTTATCCGAGAAGTGAAATAGCGTGAGATGGCAGAAATTGTTTGCCCTACATTATAAGACTGAATTTCATACAGACCAAAGTTTCTTCGGGACACGGATCTCGACAAACTTTTGGTACAGACCGAGGACAAAATGAGACACGTACCAAAATTCGTGCTTCACAGCAGTCTGTGAAATGAGGTTTTTGTGACCGCAATTTTTCGGTTATCGGATATTCAAATCAGGCTACACCCAATACCCTATTAGAAATGGCTATTAAGTTTCAATACAATAAGACCTCGCTCCAGCAACAGCAGAAAGCGCTCAAGATGCGCCAGCGCGCTCTGCCTACCATCAAGAGCAAGGAGAGTGCGCTAAGGGTAGAAGTGAAGCGGGTAAAGAGAGAGGTGGAAGCACTCGAAGACCGGCTAAAAGAGTCGATGGCAGGTTATGACAGCCTGGTGGCTCTGTGGAGCGAATTCGACCCCTCTCTCGTTAAAGTAACGGATGTAAAAATGCAGGTGCGCAAGATCGCGGGTACTCCTGTACCCGAGCTTGACGAAGTCGAGTTTGACGTAAGGCCATTCTCCCTGATGAATAGTCCCTCGTGGTATATGGATGGCACACGACTCATCCGGGATATGGCCACAATCGGCATTCGCGCCGAAGTCGGACGGATGGAGCTTGAGATTCTCGACCACGCACGACGCAAAACGACCCAGAAAGTAAACCTCTTTGAGAAAGTCCAAATCCCCGGCTACCAAGATGCCATCCGAAAGATCAAACGGTATCTCGAGGACGAGGAGTCACTCTCAAAGGCTTCACAGAAAATCATGAGGGAAAATCTCGAAAGAAAAGCGCGCGAGGAGGAGCAAGAAGCATGATTGAGAAAATGCGCAAGTACTCGTTCTTTACCTTTGAACCCGAGTACGAATCTTTCCTCCAGACCCTTAAAAAACTCGGTGTCGTACA
>SFHG01000117.1 GCA_004555765.1 Bacteroidales bacterium | reverse complement strand
GATGAACGCACAAGCGAGCCTTTCCTCTTCACATATTGAACGAGTAGCCGAGGAACTTCTGTCCCTGGACACTGCCGACATGCGTTTTCTCGCGGTTTACTTTGAGGAAGAGTTTCCCCTCTATGAACTTCGCTATACTTTCGCATACTCTTTCAGCCGCCCTCGGACTTTTGCAGAAGATGACGCAGTCGTCGGCATAACGCACAAACGGAAGTCCGCGCCTTTCAAGTTCACGGTCGAGTTCCGTCAGCATGATGTTGCTCAGTATGGGACTGAGCGGGCCGCCCTGCGGCACGCCCTCCGTTGTGTCCTCATACTTGTGTCCGACCATTACTCCTGCGTTGAGATACTTGTGTATCAGTGATATGACCCTGCCATCTTTGATGGTTTCGCCAAGTAGCTGTATCAGTTTGCTATGGCTGACCGTGTCAAAGAACTTTTCGAGGTCAAGGTCTACGCAGTATTTATATCCGCTGTTGATGATTTCCTGCGCCTTTCGCAGTGCTTGGTGCGCGCTCCGTCTCGGTCGGAAGCCGTAGCTTGTCTCCGAGAACTTCGGTTCGTACACCAGGCTCAGAACCTGGGATATGGATTGCTGGATTACGCGGTCAACCACGGTGGGTATGCCGAGCTGGCGCGTCTTGCCTCCTTCTTTGGGTATCTCTACCCTCCTTACGGGATTGGGGCGGTAGCTTCCGCCAAGCAGACTTTCAGTTATTTCTTCCTTGTGTTCCCGCAGATATGGCAGTAGTTGCTCTACTTCCATTCTGTCGATTCCACCGCTCCCCTTGTTGGCCTTGACTTGTCTATATGCTCTGTTAAGGTTGTCGGGAGTGAGGATGTACTCTAACATCCTGTCTGACGATAGTTGCACTTCTACGAGTTCGGCTCCAACTATCCCAATCAAAGTAGGCGCTCCCTCATACCTTTCGCTTTCCGAGCTATTCTTCCGAGGGCAGCTTTCTGATGTTTTCGGCTTTTCTCCTTTCATCGGGTAAATAAAGTTTTGCTCGTGTGGTTAAGTTTTGCCCTTCGTTTACGCCCACGAGCTTTAAGGCGTTGACTACTATGGCATCTGCTGACTTCTGTGGGTTCGTTGTTACTGCTTGCCTTGCGGCTCGCCCCACAGACCTCCCCGATTAAGAACATAATCTTTCAGTCTTATACTCCCTTGATTTACTCGCGTCAGTCCGGATAGCTATCGGGCTTTGGTTTGTTCAGCAACCTTACCCCTGACTTTGAGCCTTGTATCAAGTTTCTGTGCGTGGAGCCAGACTTTTGTCCTTAGCTTCCTTCCGATTCTCCTCGCAGTGGACACCGTTGCCTCGGACTATGCGCTTCCCGCTATCGGGGCGCGCTCGGGACTTTCACCCATTAGATTATGCCCATGTCGGGCAAACATCGAGTAGGAGGTAAACACTAATCATAGGTTGTTTATCTCCTATTTTCGTGTTTACCGACCTCTCACACCACCGTACGTGCCGTTCGGCATACGGCGGTTCTTAACGCGGGTGCTTTTTCTCGTAATATTCCGTAAGCGTGGGATAGTGCGCTCGTTTCAAGTTCTCATTGGATATAGCACGTGTAAGTATGGGGCTATGGACGGTGCGCCAATAGCCTTTTCGGGTATTAGCCCACTGCCATGCCTGCCATTTGGCGATGCCACATCTTTGTAGGTTCTTGAAGCGTGTCCGCACTCGTTTCCAGCATTTCCATATACACATGCGTATGCGACTACGCAACCATTCATCGGTTTCCCTTAGAAAGTTGCGCATCTCGGCAAGCCGAAAGTAGTTCACCCACCCTCGAATTGCATAGGTCAGTCTCTCCTTGCGCTTCTCGTAGCCCCAGCCGTTACTGCGCGATGTCAGTTCTTTCAACTTTGTGCGGAGTTTGGCTTTGGTCTTCGGATGAACGCACAAGCGAGCCTTTCCTCTTCACATATTGAACGAGTAGCCGAGGAACTTCTGTCCCTGGACACTGCCGACATGCGTTTTCTCGCGGTTTA
>SFHG01000116.1 GCA_004555765.1 Bacteroidales bacterium | reverse complement strand
TTCCCTGAAACATCCGCCACGCGAAGTTATTGTCTACATCTGTGTTTTGTGCAGATGCAGAACCTACTCCTGCCATCAAGAGCAAAAGTGCTACGGCAGTGCTGCTTGTGGTGTTGTGCCTATATTTTCCTTGTATCATATCTTTTTGTGTCTATTCCCCGGACCTTGTCGGAGAAGGGGCATTTGTCTTCTACCGGATGGTGCAAAGATAGCCCTTTTATTTTAGGATTGCTTCCCGCCTATTGTTTCTTCTGCCCTCAGGATGCCGTCGACTACCCTGAGCATTGAGGAGACATCGACTTTGCCGTCTTCGTCTCTAAAGTCGTCCGGGCGGAGTTCGGGGAAAAATTTGAGTTCAAGCCTTCCCGGTCTCGGCCAAAAACCGTGTTTTGGCAACACGTCATACGCCCCGTAGATATAGACCGGAAGTATTGGGGCTCCCGTGTCCCCTGCTATTCTGAAAGCTCCTTTCTTCAGACGTCCCACTCTCCCGTCCTCGCTCCGTGTCCCTTCGGGGAAAATGATTATGCTGTAACGGTCTTTGATGGCGGACTCGGCGTAGTAGACTACTTCCATGGGTTTGGCGAGATTTACGAAAATAAAACCTGCCTTTTCGCAAGCCCAACCCACCACGGGGATTTTCCTTAAGGCTCCTTTCATCACCCACTTAAACGGTCGGTCAAAGTAGCCGTACAGCAGGTAGATGTCGATTGCACTGGTGTGATTGGGCGTGACGACGTACGATGTCCCCGGCTTGACGTACTCTTTACCCGAGACACTCACCGGGCAAAGGAGAAGGTACAGGGTTACCCTGCTCCAGATCCACCCCGGGTAATAGGAAAAGATGCGACCACCTCCCAAGACAGATCCCGCAGCGGTTGTCACGGATGCAAGGATAGTCACCACCACGAGAATGGGTAGGACTATAATCACCAGATATAATCGATAGAGGTACTTCATGGTAAGGCGATTGTGTCGGAGAAGGTTCCGGGTGCTGTCAAGACCGGCTTTCAGCCCCCCCCGGTGCGGCGGATGATTACTTGACGAGGTAGCGCTTAATGCTCTGCTTGGGTGTTTTCTCGAAAGGCTCTTTACGGTATTCAAACTCGTGTATTTTGGCATACGCAGGTATCATTTGGTTGATCTCCTGCCTTGTTTTTTCGAGAAACGTTTTGATTGCGTCGTCGCCTACGATGCCCTGTTTTTCGAGCCTTTCCACATCAAGAACCACGACGGCCACGAAGCGATGATTGTCACGTTGTACCATAACGCTCTCCAGGATACCATCCTGCAGGTCGATTTTTTGTTCTATCTCTTCCGGATAAACGTTTTGACCATTGGAGGCAAGAAGCATGGTCTTAAGCCGTCCCTTAATGGTGAGTGTGCCGTCAGGCTCCATTGTGCCGAGGTCACCGGTATGCATCCAACCATCGGCGGTGAATAAGTCCGAAGTGGCCTTTTCCAACTTGTAATAACCACGACATACGTTTTCTCCCCTTACTTGTATTTCTCCTACCTCCTCTCCTTCTATCAATCTGGTGTCCGCGATGCGGACTTCGCACATCGAGTCGATATAAGCACCCACGGAGCCGGGCTTATAGTGCTTGTAGTAGGTGTAGCTGACAAGCGGTGCACACTCGGTCATCCCGTATCCTATGGTGTAGGGAAATCCGATTTTGGTGTAAAACTGTGCCACTTCGGGATTCATAGCCGCTCCTCCGATTATGACCTGTTCGAGTTTCCCTCCCATCGTCTGCATCAGTGCGTCATATACCTTTTTATAGACCACTTTATTCAGTAAGGGTACGTTTTTGATCACTTTGGCACTGCCCTTGGAGAGATTGGGCAGGAGAACGTTTTTGTAGATCTTCTCGAAAACAAGGGGCACGGAGAGCAAAAGGCGCGGTCTGACGCTCTTAAGGGCTTTGATGAGATTGGACGGGGTAGGTGGTACTCCGAGGATAAAAGTATGTGTCCCCACTGCCAAGGGCAATAGAAAACTGAAAGCACACC
>SFHG01000115.1 GCA_004555765.1 Bacteroidales bacterium | reverse complement strand
AATCTTGACGGGCTGAATGTTGTTCACGCCGCTTTTTTTAACGCCTGTGTTCGTCAAGCACCAAAGCAAAACGGGATTTTTGTTGTAATTGACTTTCTTATCGGCGAGCGCCGCGCCGAGCTTCCTCATAGGTTGCGACCATGTAAAAGGCCCCTGTGCAACGGCGCACATTTCAAAGCCGTTCGCTTTCATTTCGTCCACCCAATAACCGGCGAGAGCGCGGTCGTAGCCGATTTTGAAAGCGTCTATCTTGAGCTCGTCCCGCATTTGGCAGTACCACGCCGTCACCGCCGAATAATCGACGCGAGTACCCTCGCATATCGTGACGAGCCCCCGCTCCGCCCAAATCTTATATGGCGCTTCTTGCGTGTTGTGCTCGTCGAGCTGGTCGATTTTCTTTTGAGGGAGGAAATAGTGCTGAAAAACGTACACGATTTCATCGTCGGACGAGCGCCGGATAATCAGCGTCGCGCACGTTAGGTCGGTCGTCGCGGAGAGGTCGCACCCGCCGATAGCGTAGGTGTTATAGACCTCCTCGGGCTTGAATGTGGCCTCGTTTACTGCGTCCTCATAGGAGAGCCACGAGGCCGCGCCGGTCGCCTTGACGTTGAAATCCTTGCAGAGAACGCCGGGCAAGTCCTCGGGATTTTTCTTTGCTCGCTCCACGAAGTCGGCGAGCGTGGTATATTGCTTTATCGTCCCGAGGCCGGGATTTGCCTTTATCCATGCCGTCGGGTCTGTCCACTCCTCGCGCTTGTCGAGCTCGTAGAGCACGGGGAGGAAACGCTCGTCGGGAGTCTGCCCGTCGGCGACCTCGCAAGCGTAGCCGTAAAGGTTATCGAAAACAGACTCGCGCACCGTGCCGGACGTGGTAATCATAATCACAAGCGGCTGTCGGCGGCTCGAGGTCGATTGCTTCATAACCTCGTAGAGATTGCGGTCGCGGATAGCGTGGAGCTCGTCGATAATGACGGCGTGAGAGTTGAGGCCGTCGAGGGTATTCGAGTCCGAGGCCAACGCCTCGAACTTGGAGGCCGTCGCCGGAAAGTAAATGTCGTTGCGGCGCTTTTTGAGAATGGCGGAGAGCTCCGGGCTCTGCTTCACCATGTTTACGGCCTCTGTGAGCGTCTTTTTCGCTTGGTCTTTCTTGGTCGCTACGGAGTAAATCTCCGCCGCGCCCTCGTAGTCTGCGACGAGCATATAGAGCGCAAGAGCCGCGAGGAGCGTACTCTTGCCGTTCTTTCGCCCTACAAGAAAGAGTGTCTCTCGAAAGCGCCGGTATCCCGTCGCCCTCTCGATCCACCCGAAAAGGAGTTGTATAAATGCTTTTTGGAAAAGCTCGAGCGTCAGAGACTCGCCGAGCGTCCCTTGAGACTGCTTGCAAAACCGCTCGACGAATGTAATCGGCCTCTCGCCGACGGCCTCGTCGAAGTAATACGGCGAGTTCTCGTCCGCCGCGTCCATTTCTGCCACGAGGCGACCGTACACGGCCTTTACTCGTTTGCTCGTGACGATTTCTCCGGAGGAAATCCGCTCCCAATATTCCCGGACGTAGTTCACTACTTGCCCGACCGGGCGGCGGGCTTTGTGATAAAGCTCATAAGCTCGTCACCCGCCGACTTTTTTTCTTTCTCCGGGAGCAACGCGACGAGTTGATTTGTGAGAGCGGAAAAGGATTTAATCGTCGTGTTGTAGGCACGGAGAGCCGGAGACTCCCGGCGGAGCTTTTGCGCCCCCTGTACGAAATCCTCTATCAAGTCGCCGTTGTTGATTTCGTCGGCGAGGCGTTCCAATGTTACGGAGGTCACGGCAAATTGATTGATAAGTCCCTCGGCAAACTGCCGCTTTTCGGGAGGCATTTCTCGGAAAAGCCGTTTAATTTTCTTCTTTTTCGCCTCGATTTTTTCAGAAACCGAGAGCTCGTCGTAGCTTTTTTTATTTGTCGCCATATAATGAGTAAACCTCCCTCCGCCCCGGTTTTACCCCCCCTCATGTGCGCGCCCGGGTCGGTTCTTCCGAGG
>SFHG01000114.1 GCA_004555765.1 Bacteroidales bacterium | reverse complement strand
CGCGCATCTTCCCGACCCATAATCCGGATTGAGGCTTGACCGGTCCCATATAGATCGGGTCGCCGACCGGCAAAGGCTTTTGCAGCATCACACCCGGGAACATGCTGACCTTGTCCTCGTGCGTAATGGGACCTCTATGATGCCCCTTATTCCTCGAGATATTTATGCCGCCGAAATACCCATCACGGAGAATATCATCGAACTCTCTCGTCAAGGGAGGGAACAGCTCCTTCCACAGCGGAATGCCTATCATATTCCTCATATCGGCCCATGCATCTCCGGAAGTTGTGGCATGTTTGAATCCTCCGCCGTGCCAGAATTCGCCCGCCTTGGCGCAGATCCTCGCGTCCCTGATGACGTACTTCCAGTCCTCTTCCGAATCCAGATCCAAGGCGGCAGACCATCCGGGCTTGAAGTCCGGGTCGATGTTCTCGAGTTTCGGGTAGTCGAGGGCGTCCCCGAGGCTGCGCAGATTCCCCTGCCATTTCTTCGCGGAATCGCGGAAGATGAGGATCCTATTATTCACCTCGACAGAGACCTGGATAGGCTGCCCGTTCCGGAAGATGGGAGTGAGCTTCGCGCCGTACTCCTCTTGAAGGTCCCATAGAACGATGCGGAGAAACTCGAGGTCGTACTTGAGGTTGTGGATGTAGATATATTGGTGCTCGCGCGACCTTCCCAGGGTGCGGAGCCTGTGCAGCAATGCGCGGGTATCCGTACCTTTGTAGGTTCCGGCCTTGCCGGTGATCACCCATTGCACTATCCAGGCGGTATTACCGTCGTTGTCGGTCTCGGTGTCGAATCCCCAGATCACGAGTAAACCTCCGGTTTACGAGTGAGCGTAACGCTTGCGTTGCGTATCATGATTGTCACACTCCCATATAAGTCTCAATCCTTTTTACAAACTGATAAAGCCATACGGAAACGTCGGACCTATGCGGTTCGTCGCTCTCCCCGTGGTAGAAAAAGAAAACCTCGAAGATGTAGGCGTCCTGTTTATAACCTTCATAGATAGCCTCGTCCGAGAGGGCCAGGATCTTCTGCTTCAACGCCTCCGGAGCCACCGATAACGCGGCGGCCTTCACCCTGCGGGCGAATTCTGCGATGACGAGTTTCTCGGCCTCCGGGAATTCCGTTCCGTCGAATTCCTCCGCCTCGTCGATGCTTGCGGCCTTCGTGCTTTTCCGGTTCGTTCCGGACGGAGACCTCGGTCTCTTCTGCGAGGGCTTCGCCATTCCGGCCGCCTTCCTCTTGGCGGCTGCCTTCCTCTTGTTCCTATTGGCCTCCGCCTTCGCGATCTTGGTGGCCTCGGTCCTGGTGAGGTTCCTCGAGAGACTGCCGACACGGCGGCCGTTGGCACCATATACAGTATTTTTCCTAAAAGTATAACTCGACGGTGCCAGCTTTCCGTTGGACTTGTATACCAGGTCTCCCGAGGGTGAGAGAGTGAATTTAGTGAGTTTGGCCATGGATTACCACCATTGGAGGATGTTTCGCCGCAGGCAGAAGGAACGTACATCGGTGTTAAGGTGAGCCTGCGACGGCGGTCGGCCAGAGACACGAGCCACCGCTTACGGAAGGCAGAAGGAAACGAGCAAGCCGGAGGCTTACTCTCTTCCCTCGGCCGTTCGGCCTGCGGGAAAGGAGAAACCCGCTGCCTTTCCGCCGGTGCCCGCGTTAATCAACCTCCTCGAGGTCCGCCACATCCCATTTTATCGGTTTGCCATCCTTCTTCTTATCCATCTCGAAGGGGATGAACTTGAGCACACCTTCGGGCGCCTCCACATGATAGATCCGGTCGCCGAAGCGGTTGACCTCGTCGCATTCCCTGTCGAGGTCACCCGTAAAGAGAGTCACGATCCTCGGCGAGTTGGTCCTTACGAGGACGGCCTCGCCGGATGCGGTGCGGAGCTGCATCGCTATCTGGCGGTCGGGGACGGGCTGGCCCTGCTTCGGGCCCTTCTTGTAGAGGATGACCTCCCCGTTCTCGTCCTTCTTGTCCTTCTCGAGGATGGCCGCCTTCT
>SFHG01000113.1 GCA_004555765.1 Bacteroidales bacterium | reverse complement strand
GGAAGTTCTCCCATCGTGTCTACCGTTTTACCCGTAACTTGACCACCCGTCTGTGCCTGTATGGACAATACGGAGCAGAATAGGGTCAGCAATAAGAATAAGGTTACTCTTTGTTTCATACATATTAATTTGTTAGTTATTAATAAAGGTTGTTCTTTGTTTTCCCATCCGCTCTTCCTGCCGGATGGGATTGCAAAGGTAAAAGAAAGGCGATGCAGGGGCGTTAGTCAATCGTTCGCAAATAGTACGAATTCGTACATAACGGGTGCGGCGTTCCGTGCTTCGTCATCTTCTTTCGGCTTGATTCTTTCCCTGTTTCACTTCCTCCAGCAGAGTGGAGAGGGTTTTCACCTTTTCGGGATGGGCTGCCGCGGCATTCTCTTTCTCCGACGGGTCGGCCGAAAGGCAGTACAGTTGGGGAGTGGGGGCGTTGCCCATCTCCATCCGCGTCCAGTATTCCAATGCAGGTTTGTCGCTGGGCTCTATGTACTTCCAGTCTCCCTGAACGATGGAGAGGGTGCTGTTCAGGTTTTGCTGCACGATGTAGGGGCATCCGGCAGTGTCCGTACCCAGAAAAGTGCCCAGCCGGTCGCGGCTGTCGGGGGCGATGCCCGGAGGTAACGGATGGTTCAGCAGGGCGGCGAACGAGGCATACACGTCTATCATCGAGAAGAGTGCCTGCTGTTTTCCCGGCTTGATGCCGCAGGGCCAGCGCACGATGAAGGGGATGCGTGTGCCGGCGTCGAAAGCGCTGTACTTTCCGCCACGGTAGTGCTTCATCGGGGTGTGTCCGTTCAGCAGTTCGAAGGCTTGGTCCTGATAGCCGTCGTCAATCACGGGTCCGTTGTCGCTGCAAAGCACAAAGATGGTGTTGTCGGCAATGTTCAGGCTGTCCAGCGTGCGCATGATTTCTCCCACCGTCCAGTCCAGTTGCAGGATGACGTCTCCGCGAGGGCCCAGGCCGCTCTTCCCGGCAAAACGGGGGTGGGGCACGCGGGGCACGTGCACGTCCTGCGTGCCCATATAGAGGAAGAAAGGCTCGTTCTTGTGGGTGCTGATGAAGTCTTTGGCTTTGGCGGTAATCACATCGGCAATGTCCTCGTCCGTCCAGAGGGCTGATTCTCCGCCTGCCATCCAGCCGATGCGCGGAATGCCGTTGATGATGGTATTGTTGTGTCCTTGGCTGGGTTTCATCTTCACCAGTTCGGGGTTTTCCAATCCGGTGGGGCGGTTGCCCACTTTATGCTCGTAGCTCACGGTGATGGGGTCGTCGGGGTCGAGGCCCACGACGCGTCCGTTCTCCACGAACACGCAGGGCACGCGGTCTACCGTGGCGGGGATGATGTATTCGTAATCGAAACCGATATCGTGCGTGTTCGGCTTGATGAGGCGGTTGAAGTCGGTTCCGCCCTTCGGCCCCAGCCCAAGGTGCCACTTGCCCACGGCGGCTGTAGCATAGCCTTCTTCCTTGAAGAGGTCGGCCATGGTGACGCAGGCGGTGTCGATGATGAGTTCCGAATTGCCCGGGGCAATGCCGGTGTTCTGCTGCCGCCACGGATACATGCCCGTCAGCAGTCCGAAGCGCGAGGGCGTGCTGGTGGAGGATGTGGCGTATGCGTTGGTGAACTGCATGCCTTGTCCGGCCAGACGGTCGATGTTGGGCGTGCTGACTTTGGTAGCGCCATAGCAGCTCAGGTCGCCGATGCCGAGGTCATCGGCAATCAGGCAGACCACGTTCGGCTTTTGCCGGGAGTGGTCGGTGGCTTCGCCTTTCGGGCGGCTTCCGCATCCCGTTGCCAAGACGGCACCGGGTATTAAAGACCATAAGGGGGAGAATTGCTTCATAGTTCTTTGTGTTAAGATTCTGATTCGACAGGCAAAGGTAAGGGATTTGTGGATTCTGGACGTACAAGGAAGTACGGGGAAGAGGTAAAAACGTACAAAAAGCGGATGTACTTTCTTTTGTCTTGATACAAAAGAAAGATACCAAAGAAAAAACAAGGCTGCACCTCCGGGGCTACTCCGAAAGCCTTTT
>SFHG01000112.1 GCA_004555765.1 Bacteroidales bacterium | reverse complement strand
ATGCTCTCGTACGAGAACTCGCCGAAGCGCTCGACGACGTACACGTTGGCGGGATTCCGTTTGATGAGTTCGTTCACGGCATGATTGATCAGGCTGTCGATGGCCTCTTCGTTGGCGTGAAGCTCCTTCCTGAGGGTCCCGTTCGAGAGGCAGCAGCGCTCGATGCGGCGCGCGACGACCTTGTCGGTGCAGTTGCGGGCTCGCGCCTGCAGAGGACCGCGCCTGCGGCCGGCGTCGTAGAGAATCTTGGATCGCTTGATCAGAAGGTCGCCCAAAGACGGATCAACGCAGGTCTTCGTCACGCCGCGCTGGGTGACTTGGCGCTCCCGGCGGGTTCCGTAGCGATTGCCGTCGTCGTCCGTGAAGACTTCGGAGAAGCCCAGGTCGAGTGCGACGATCCTGAGAAGACCGGACTTGGCCATCTCCTCGTTGAGTTTCTTGAGCGCCGGGCTGAAGCGCCGGTGCTTCTCGTCGAGTTTGTGTTGGACCGTGAAGCGGTAGCCCGTTTCGGGGCTCCCGCTCATGCGGATGGTCGGGCGTTTGTACGTCCCACTCCCCGAGCCTTTGCGGAGGGCGTTGGGTCCGATCCCAAGAAGCGGAATGTGAAGGCGCGGCGGATCGTCGTTTTCGTCTTTCCGCAGTTGAGTCAGGTCAAAGAACTCCGTGCCGCCTGCGACTGCAAACTTGTAGGTGCAGTCATCAAACCAAACTTCTGCGCTCTGCGGATTCCGCAGGCGCGGCGGGGTGCCTCGGTGCTCTCGAATCAAATGACGGATGAATGTGCAGAGCTTCTTGTGGTCGCGGACCTTTTCTCCAGGCTTCGGGGCGATGTCTCCGCCGTCCATGAGTTGCCAAAACGACTTGTTCAACTCGTTGAGGAGACGCAGCATGAACTCTTTCTCATCTGCCGTGAAGACTGCCGGAGCGGAGGGCGCGGCCTTCTTCAAGGATTCGGAAGAGGACCCGCTCTTTCGGCTCGAATCGTCAGAACGCGGGAGGTTCGAATGGGATCCTGCCTCACCATCTTGCACAGGGGACGTCTTCGACCAAATGGGCTTGCTCATCAGGTCGCTTTTGGCGCTCTCCTGAGCCAACCGCCACGAGCTTTTCTGCATTTCGAAGGCTTTCTGCAGGGCGCAATAGCAGAAATGCAGGCAGAGTTCCCCAACCGGGATTTTGTGATTCTTTTTCAGATGATCCCGGAACTTCGTAAAGGATCCGCTGAGATACGCCCGGTATTCCTTCTTCTCCAATTCGTTGGCGAAGTGGTTGACCATGTGCCCGAACGCAAGTTGGAGCCGCGGCAGTGCGGCGAGGTCTTCCTTGGACGCCTTCTTCATGTCGACGATCCTCGTCGACACCGTGTAGGCGGGCACCTCGCTGATGACGTTCAGCTGGTCAAGGCGCTTGGGCGTGATGAAGTGCAGATCCTCATGGTTCTCGATCGTTGCACTCAGGAGTTTCTCCTTCAGCTCAGGCGCAAGTTCCTTGGGAGTCCTGGGCTCTTTCGACTTCAGGGGCTTGATCTTCCGGCTCTTTTGAGTGGGCTTGGGGGTGACTTGAGGCGATTTTTTCGAGGTCATTTGAGGATCTCCGGCGCATCTGTTGGAGGCGCTTTGATTGCTGGTCGGAATTCATCCTACGCCTCTTTAAAAAAGGACTATCCGGGGTAAAAGGCCATATACAGATACAAATGAGCCAACAGCAACGTTTTGTTTCATCTTTGTAGACGAAGCCCGAGAATTCACTGAAGGGGGTCGGAGGAGAGTGCTTTGTTCTTGTGACTGCGCTTCCCATAGAGCCTCGCGCAGAAGACCGTCATCAGCGTGATGACGTCGCGGGCGAGCTCCGCCTCGAAGCTCACGCTCGGACGTACTTCAAGAACTTCGAGGCGGGTGTCCGCATGGCGACAGATGAGCCGCACCAAGTCGACGCCGAACCGGAGCAGGCGGTCCTCATGAACGACGCGGACAACGTCGAAGCGTCCCTGAAGAATGCCGCGGAGGAGTTGTCGGAGACCGGGCTTGCGGCAGTTCAGACCTGAACCG
>SFHG01000111.1 GCA_004555765.1 Bacteroidales bacterium | reverse complement strand
TTAGCCCCGGTACATTTTCGGCGCAGGGTCACTCGACTAGTGAGCTGTTACGCACTCTTTGAAGGATGGCTGCTTCTGAGCCAACCTCCTAGTTGTCTGGGCATCCCCACATCCTTTTCCACTTAGCCTGTATTTCGGGACCTTAGCTGGCGGTCTGGGCTGTTTCCCTCTTGACCATGGACCTTATCACTCACGGTCTGACTGCCGGACATCTCATGCGGCATTCGGAGTTTGATTGTATTCAGTACCCCGGGATGGGGCCATCACACATTCAGTGCTCTACCTCCGCACAAGTTCTTTCCGACGCTAGCCCTAAAGCTATTTCGGGGAGAACCAGCTATCTCCGGGTTCGATTGGAATTTCTCCCCTAGCCACAAGTCATCCGCCAACTTTTCAACGGTGGTCGGTTCGGTCCTCCATTGAGTTTCACCTCAACTTCAACCTGCTCATGGCTAGATCACCCGGTTTCGGGTCTACGATGTCCTACTTCGGCCCTGTTAAGACTCGCTTTCGCTTCGGCTCCGCGTTTTCCCGCTTAACCTCGCAGTCCATCGTAACTCGCCGGTTCATTCTACAAAAGGCACGCCATCACCCTTTAACGGGCTCTGACTTCTTGTAGGCATACGGTTTCAGGTTCTCTTTCACTCCGCTCCCGCGGTTCTTTTCACCTTTCCCTCACGGTACTGGTCCGCTATCGCTCACTCCCTGGATATTTAGCCTTGGCAGATGGTCCTGCCTGCTTCCGACAAGATTCCTCGTGTCTCGCCGTACTCAGGATCCCGCTGGGCTTCACTCGGATTTCGGTTACGGGACTTGCACCCTCTACGGTCACGCTTTCAATCGTGTTCTCCTATCCTCGTTCTTGCCGTGTCGCGGTCCTACAACCCCGGTCCAAGGACCGGTTTGGGCTGCTCCCCTTTCGCTCGCCGCTACTCGGGGAATCACTCTTGTTTTCTTTTCCTCCGGGTACTTAGATGTTTCAGTTCCCCGGGTACCTCTCCATGACCTATGTATTCAGTCACGGATGACAGCCGATGATGGCTGCCGGGTTCCCCCATTCGGACACCGCCGGGTCGTCGCTTCCTTACAGCTCGCCGACGCTTTTCGCAGTTTGGCGCGTCCTTCTTCACTCTGGAGTGGCCAGGCATCCTCCGTACGCCCTTCCTTACTTAATCAGTGGTTCTCTTCTTACTTCTCGTGTTTTCTTCGAGATGTTTCACACTTACAAAGAACTGTTTTTTAACTGTTTCTCGTTAAAAATCTTAGTCTACAACTTTCGTTTAGACCTTTTCTGTTATGTCTTCTTCATGTTGTTCAGTTTTCAAAGATCGATTCTGAGTTCTCTCTTTCGAGATCCCTCAAAACTAAACAAGAACACTGTCCTGATCGGGAAACTTCTTTTAACTACACTCTTTCTCCTTAGAAAGGAGGTGATCCATCCCCACGTTCCCGTAGGGATACCTTGTTACGACTTAACCCCAGTCATCGATCCTACCTTCGACGGTTCACTCCTTGCGGTTATGCCACCGGCTTCGGGTATTACCAACTCCCATGGTTTGACGGGCGGTGTGTACAAGGCCCGAGAACGTATTCACCGCGACATGCTGATTCGCGATTACTAGCGATTCCAACTTCATGAAGTCGGGTTGCAGACTTCAATCCGAACTGAGACGACCTTTATGAGATTCGCTCCCCCTCGCGGGTTCGCCGCTCTTTGTAGCCGCCATTGTAGTACGTGTGTAGCCCAGGCCATAAGGGGCATGATGATTTGACGTCATCCCCACCTTCCTCCGGTTTGTCACCGGCAGTCTGATATGAGTCCTCATCTTACTGTTAGTAACATATCACAAGGGTTGCGCTCGTTGCGGGACTTAACCCAACATCTCACGACACGAGCTGACGACAACCATGCACCACCTGTCTCCCGGTTAACCTCCAACATGTCTCCATGTCTTCGCCGGGGATGTCAAGGCCTGGTAAGGTTCTTCGCGTTGCTTCGAATTAAACCACATACTCCACCGCTTGTGCGGGCCCCCGTCAATTCCTTTGAGTTTCACACTTG
>SFHG01000034.1 GCA_004555765.1 Bacteroidales bacterium | reverse complement strand
ATCAATCTCTCCTTCTGTCAACTGTGCATTTGTGTAGTCATCCTTTCCTTTGCATTGAATGCCACAGTAACCACCATATTTCTCAACATACGAAAACACATCAACTCCATGCTGATTCTGT
Source organism: Bacteroidales bacterium (assembly GCA_004555765.1). Taxonomy (GTDB): domain Bacteria; phylum Bacteroidota; class Bacteroidia; order Bacteroidales; family Porphyromonadaceae; genus Porphyromonas_A. Next base: position 16,829 of record SFHG01000034.1, on the reverse strand, counting down.
CCTTGGCGACCATGTCGTTTAATAGTATCCTCGCAGACCCATATCTCACCCCACAATAGTTTGCAGAGTTTCTCAAAGTCTTGCCAATTACTTGGCTTTTTCAATTGGGTTGGTGCTATCATGAATATAGTATTTTACAATATTACGATCTAATTCTGCATTTAATCCTTATAAAAGGATTAAGTTCGCTTTATACTTCATCTCCTTCTCGTTTCATCGGCGCAGGACTACACTCTAAACCGAAGAGTTCGAATTCTTTATAGACCTTATCGAGGCAAAGCCTGGTCTTGCCTTATTCCAGTTCACGAACGAAGCGCAGTCCTACCCCCGCTTTCTCGGAGAGGTCTACCTGTGTCAGTTTATATTTTTTGCGCATCTCCTTCACATACTGCGCTATGATTGTCCTCGCTACCATCTTACATCAATTGCTTGAAGTTCCACACTCAAGGCATATCATTGCGCACTGCACATTTTGCTCAAGCCATTGTATACCTTATCAGTGGCAAATATAAGAAATATAAATCGATTATACCCCTTTCCGGGGATATTATTTTCAGTAAAAGAAGAAATTATACCCAATAGGGAGTTCTATGATATTTTCCTTGCATCATTTTGCTTTGATATGCTCTGAAATAGGTACTTTTGCAGAGAGCAAGCGTGCTATAAGCAAATGGGAGGTATTGTAATCAGCTGATTTATAGACAATACCATCAGAAATAAGATTGACAGACTGAGAACTAAGCCTTGCGGTACAAGCTTGTAAACCTCTAATTAAGAGCAAGATAAAACTGTTTCTTCATTTATTTAGAGGCTCCTTGTACCAATTAAATGCTTAATTGCCTTAGTGGTGATAGAGAGGTGAATGTGTTGCATCGGCAAGTAGGTAGTGATTACCAACGGTAAGCAAGCATTACCAGCCATTACCAAGCAACATAAAACACCACTAAGGTACTTTAAAATCGTCCGACGCGATAAAGACAAGTTCCGAACTTTGCTCTATTAAGAGCGTGGATAATCCCTTTGAATTCATTGCCCAGAAGGGGGCTTACCGGGGGAAAAACATCAATAGTCGACGTAGCAGAGAAAAAGACTAAAGTTACGCGAAGCTGTTTTCCCGCCGTAGAGGTCGACCTTTGGATCCGTGAGGACGGGTCCTTTCCTGGTATCAAAGCACCCGAAGGGGTAGAACCCGTTCGCCGCTCCGCCCCATCCGTAATTGCAGTGCAGATACTCTTCTACTGCTTCGCTTTCGCCGGTAACTTCTCCCGTGACCGAGGTCGTCTTCCCTTTTATTCTTCTTCTGAGGTAGCCGTCCACTATCCACGCATGTCCGTAGATCGGCGCATGCAGCCCCATAACAAGTATGGGCTTGCCTTCCGACAGCATCGCGATAAGGTTTGGAGAGTCTTTTCGTCTCAAAAGGCGCAACTTTGCGTCAGGGAAACCGTTCTTTTGGAAGAAACGTAGCGCGTGCCAAGGCGTCCCCATAGAAAACCGGTAATCGGCCCGGATGATGGTCTTTTCGGCAATAGAGGAGAGCAACTCCGCCATGACCTCTCTGACTTTGCCCGAGGAGCAGGAAAGAACCCTCGGTATCTCTGCAAGAATAGACCATTTTCCGGCGTTCGGCACCGGAAAGCCTTTCGAAGCCAAAACTGCAAAAATCTGCGCTATGGCGAGCGGAATGCACCCTATGGGCGCATGACCGGAGGTGCCAAAAAAGAGGTGTTTGTGCCTCAAAGGCGATAGGGCATTATACGGGAAGAATTGGTGCCAAGAGGTACGCACCAAGGGTGTGATGAGTAAATCACTTCTACGATCCGGGGATATTCCGACAGGACAATCAAGCTTAGCTAAAGGGGGTTGCACTTACGGGACAGCTCTTAGACCATACCTTGCTCTACTTCCACACAGATCCGCTCAAGGGTGGCATCTTGACCGTATGGATCCCAAGTGGTCTTGAGCGTCGTGCCGAAAAGTCCCGCCACGGCATTCCAAAAGCCTGCGGTGAAGCTACCGAGGAAAGATTCTATGAGGTCATAGCTCGTGGAGCCTCCTGTTTCGCGCATAATGAGCTTGAGGAGGATTTTGCCCTGATTCAGAGTGAGCTTTTTCATCTCGGGGTAGTACTGCTTGTAGACCTCCTTTTCCATTTTTCGAAGATGCCTGATTTGTTCCTCCTCAGTGGGTAGGGTCTGGATGTACTCGTAAGTCTCCATCATTGTCCTGGCGACAATTTTGGCATAGGGAAGCGTCCTTTTTACATCCCGCATAAGCCGGGTATAATTGACGCGCTGCCTGGCATCGGCGAAGTACATCGGGGGATAGATGATGATGCTGCGCAAGACCATCGTAGGCAGCACCACACCGTCTTCGTTGGTGAGTGGGACAAAGACCCCGTTGGCGTTATTTGTGACCTCCTCTGCCGTGTAGGTTCGATGCCCGGTCGGAGAGACAGTCTTGGCAGACTGTCCGAAAGCGGGGAGACTGCCGATGCCGACACAGAGGAGCAGCAGCGCAATGAGGTATGGTTTGGAAGAAGAGGTATTCAAGTCTCGAATTCCTTTCGTTTGTCACCGGGTACTTTATAATTTCATATCGCGGAGTAGTACTCCGGATTTGTCTGAATCAAACAAACCAACGCAAATATACGCACAAGTTCGGGACAAACGGAAGACTTTGAAAACCTTAATCTTTCCGAGCGCTCTTTAACAGCCGGGAAGGGTAAAACCAAAAAATGGCTATGAGAAGGAGGACAAAGTCAAGCAAAACGATGCGCATAAAGTCTTGAAAAGGACGGAAATGACTGATGCGCTCTTCTCCGGGTGCATAGTACACCCGGATAGGTACGCTCCGAAGTGGGATATGTCGCCAAGCGGCACGGACGAGGATCTCCATCTCAAACTCGTACTTGCCGCTCAGCAGTTTCAAGTCTCTCAGTTTCCTAATCGGATACAGCCGGTACCCCGTCTGGGTATCCTCCAAGCTCTGGCCGGAGATGAGCCTAAAGAAGAAGTTGGAGAGATTATTTGCAAACGTGTTTTTGGCAGGCATATTTTCAGCCTTGAGGTTCCGAGCGCCGACCAGAAGCGAATCCGGATACCGACCTATTTTTTCGACAAACAGGGGAAGGTCTTCGGGGTAATGCTGACCGTCGGAATCGATGGTGACGACATAGCGGTATCCCAACTCGTATGCCCTGTCGAAAGCAGATCTTATGCCTGCGCCTTTGCCCATATTGACGGGGTGGGTGACGACATCTATGTCGGGATAACGGGTCCGGAGAAGCTCGCCCGTGCCGTCTGTGGAGCCGTCATTGATGACAAGGATAGGGTAGCCCTGGACTCTCAGACGATCCAATACTCCGGGAAGCTCCCGGACGTTATTGTAGGAAGGAACGGCTACGATGATTTCTTTGTCCATAGAGGCTTAGAGAAGGGGGATAGTGAGCTGATTGTCGGGGACTGAGGTGTCGTAGAGACAATTCTCGATGACGGCGAAAATCCGATCATACTGAGGATAGATTCCCTGCATAAACTTCCGTAGCTGAGAGAGTTTGTCTCCCGGTTTGGGGTGGATGAGTGCATCCTCCGGGTCGGGGTTGTACTCAAGTCCCTTCTCGTCTCCGAGCAAGTGCCCGGTGTAGATTGCCATGATGAGATCCTCAAATGCCGGGTACGCATTCAGAATCATCTCGGCTTGGTGATCGGTCACCTTGCCGGGGTAATGACGCCGTATGTACTCTATGACGAAGGCGATCATCCCGGGCATCCCGGCTTGAAGATTATTGTACGCATACTCTTTGAGCTTAAGTCCTCCTGTCGTCTCGTTTTTGAGCTTGATGTAGTTCGTCTTGACTTCAAGGCGATCTTCGTACACTTTGACGATGCGGTAAGGACAGGGGTAAGTCACGGGGGATCCTGTCTCCACGTCATAAAGGTAACCGCCCCTGAACCGTCTCATAACCGCATCCTGAGCATGGAAGTGCCCTGTGAAAACGACTCTTATGCCGGCATCCGCAATCTTCTCGGAGTCTCTGAGCCAATTTTTCAAGAGATACTCGCCCGCGATGACGCTCTGAAGCGGGAAGTGTTCGAGTACGCCGTGGTGAATCATTCCGAGGAGGATTTTTCCCCGCTCTGCGGCTCTCCTGCCGACATCCTTGATCCACTCGTGGTCTTCATTCGAGAGGCTGCCGTTGGTATTGGGATAGTGGTCCTCAAAGTTTTCCTCATAGATATTGCTGTCTATCGCGATAATCCACAGCCCCTCCACCGGCTCGGCGAGATAAGAGAGGCGTGGACCTCTCTCGATGATGTCGCCCTTGGTGACATCGTAGCCGTAGTCTCTGTATATCTCTGCAAAGTCTTCCGGAGTAATATGATCGGCTTTGCGGTGCTCTTCGCCGTTGTATATGGCGGCAAGCGGATTATTGATGTCGTGATTGCCGGGGATGACGAACGTATGAATTCCCGCGTCGGAGACTTTGGTGAGCATCCTTCGGAGCAATTCGTGACTTGCGCGCTCGCCATCTTTGGACAGATCCCCCGTAAGGAGCAAGATATCGGGCTTGTCACTGATGATGTCGTTAAAAAGCTTGGAAATAATTTCGGGACTCTCGACGAGGAGTTTGCGGTCACTCAGAAGCGCTTTGTCGAACGCGCTTCCCTCTTTTTCCAAAAGCTCCGGTGCCATCAGGTGCAAGTCGGATGCGATGGCTATTTTGGCAATACGGACACTCATAACGAAGATTGATTGGGGGATTATCGGATTTCTTTTGCGAATTTACCAAAAAGTTGGTCACTACCTTCGGGAAATGGCGCGACCACACGGATAAATTCTTTCGAGACCGGGTGAGTAAATGCAAGCTCCCTTGCATGAAGCGAAATGGAGCCCCCTTGGTTCGATCTCTTGGCTCCGTACTTGAGGTCGCCTTTGATAGGGCACCCCATCGCTGAGAGCTGGGCCCGGATCTGGTGGTGTCGTCCGGTGAGGAGCGTTATTTCCAGGAGGGAGAAATGGTCTCCGACATAGAGGGTACGGTATTCCAGTATGGATTCTTTTGCGTTTTTGGCTCCGGGAGTGGTGACGAAAGACTTATTCCGAGCTTCGTCTTTCCTCAGCCAATGGGTGAGTGTCCCTTCCGCTTGGGAGGGTGCCCGCTCTACGATAGCCCAATACTTCTTGGTCACTGCCTTTTTTTCCGCGAAAAGGGCATTCATTCTGCCGAGTGCTTTACTTGTCTTGGCGAAGAGTACCACACCGGAGACGGGGCGGTCGAGGCGATGCACGACTCCGACGAATACATTTCCGGGCTTTTGGTACTTCTCTTTGAGATACCTTCTGACGAGGTCACTCAGCGGGATATCTCCCGTCTTGTCGCCTTGGACGATTTCTCCAGGAGATTTATTGACGATAATCAGGTGATTGTCTTCGTATAGGATTTCCATATAGTGGGGGAGGGTAATTGTTTGTCTGGAGGCCGGGGAGAGCAAAGCAAAAAAGGTACGTACCGGGAAGGAAGTCCCGGTCTGTACCTTTTCCTTTTCTGTGTCTGTACCTTTGGGTCTCTTTGGTACGTGCAAAATTTATTCGTGCCTCAATTACATAAAAAGTCCGCCACTTACTTCGAGAACCTGCCCCGTGATGTAGGCGGCGTCATCGGAGGCAAGAAAGAGGACGGCATTGGCAATGTCCTCGGGTTTGGCAAAGCGCTTGAGCGGGATTCCTTTTTCATACTCTGCCTGCACCTTTTCGGACAAAACGGCAGTCATATCCGTTTCGACAAATCCGGGCGCGATGACATTGACGCGGATGTTGCGTGATCCGAGTTCGCGCGCCACGGATTTGCTGAATCCGATTATCCCGGCCTTTGAGGCCGCATAATTGGCCTGTCCCGCGTTGCCGTGCACACCGACGACAGAAGCGATATTGACAATGGCACCGGAACGGGCTTTCATCATAGGCGTGACAACGGCTTTCGTGAGGTTAAAGACACTCTTGAGATTGGTGCGCAGTACAGCGTCCCAATCTTCCTCGGTCATACGCATCAGGAGGTTGTCCTTTGTGATGCCTGCGTTATTGATGAGGATGTCTATTTTCCCGAAATCATTGAGGACTTCGCCCACGAACTTGGCCGCGGCTTCCGTGTCTCCGGCGTCAAATGCATAGCCTTTGGCTGTGCCGCCTATTTCCCGGGCTGCTCTCTCGACATTTTCGCTATTTGTGCCGATCGAACGCCCCGTAAAAGCTACAGTGGCGCCCCTGCGGACGAGTTCGAGCGTGATGGCTTTGCCGATTCCTCTGGTGCCGCCTGTGACGACAGCTGTTTTGCCTTGCAAATTCATTTCTTTAATCCTTCTTCTAAAAGTATTCTTACGATGTTATAGGTTTCCTGTACGGCATCGTCTTTCCTTCCGAACTGACCGCGTATAAACGGTATCTCGAGCCCTTTCATACAGGCATGAAGGAGATAGACTGTACGCTTGAGGTTCAATTTTTTGAAAGCGCCCTCTCTGATTCCCTCCTCCAGTATGGTCGCAATGAGCTGACGCTCGAGAATGTCAAAGCGGATCCTGGCACGCTCCACATTGGCGTAATCCTTGAAAAACTCGGCTTCCAAGGAACCATTCCACTTGACGATTTTGCTTACTGCCACTTCGTGTCTTGCCGCATATTGGAGGATCTTCTCCATCGGATCCATTTTTCGACCAACGAATGCCTCGAGCTCATTGTAGAGATGCTGAAACTCCTGCTGGATGACCTCCATATAAACCTCCTCCTTGGCACTGAAGTAGGTGTAGAGGGTACGCCTGCTCTTCCCGGAGCGCCTGGCGATCCGGTTCATGGTCACGGCTTGGTAGCCTTCTTCTGCGAAGAGTTCTCTGGCAGAGGATATAAAAAGCTCGCGAGTTTGTTCCCGAAGTGTGGATTTGCCCATTCGTTACTTTTCGCGTATAAAGATGTTGATGGGTGTCCCCGAAAAGTCCCACTTTTCCCGGATCTGATTCTCCAGAAACCGTTTGTACGGCTCCTTTACCCACTGAGGCAGATTGGCGAAGAATACGAAGCTCGGCACCTGTACTTTGGGGAGCATCGTGATGTACTTGATCTTAATATATTTGCCCTTGATGGCGGGAGGCGGTGTCTGGCTGATGATGGGAAGGAGGGTACTATTGAGCTGAGCTGTGGGTATGCGCTTTTTGCGTTTGTCGAAGATCTCTTTTGCAAAGTCGAGCACTTTCATGATCCTCTGCTTCTCGGTGGCAGAGATGAAGATGATGGGGAAATCGACAAATGGGGCAAAGCGTCCGTAGATGGCCTCTTTGTATCCCTCCATGACGGCATTGCTCTTCTCTTCTATAAGATCCCACTTATTCACGCAGACGATGAGACCTTTTTTGTTCTTCTGGATGATGTTGAAGATGTTCTGCTCTTGGCTCTCGATGCCCCTCGTCGCATCAATCATAAGCACACAGATGTCGCAATTCTCTATCGCTCTGATGCTGCGTAAGACAGAGTAATACTCGAGATCTTCGTTGACCTTGCCTTTCCTGCGGATGCCGGCTGTATCTACGAGCAGGAACTCTTTGCCAAACTTGTTGTACCGCGTGTAGATGGAGTCGCGGGTGGTACCGGCCACGTCGGTCACGATGTGGCGCTCTTCTCCGAGAAAGGCATTTAGGAGGGAGGATTTGCCGGCGTTCGGTCGACCCACTACCGCGATGCGCGGTATCTCCGGATCCGTTTCATCGTCCGGGAGCTGCTCAGGCAGTTCTTTGACCACCTGATCAAGCAGGTCTCCCGTCCCGCTCCCACTGAGTGCGCTTATGGTATAAGGATCTCCGAGACCAAGTTTGTAAAACTCTGCCGCGTAGGCATCCATCTCGAAATTGTCGCTCTTATTGGCGACAAGCAGAACCGGCTTTTTCGAGCGCCTCAGTAGTAGTGCGACCTCTTCGTCAAGGTCGGTGAGCCCCATCTGGGTGTCCACAACGAAGAGGATGAGATCCGCTTCTTCGATGGCGATTTGAACCTGCTTATTGATTTCCGGCTCAAAAGCATCCTCGCTGAACTCTACCCACCCGCCTGTGTCGACGATAGAGAAGGTCGAGCCGTTCCAAGAACTCTGTCCGTATTGTCTGTCTCGCGTGGTGCCTGGAGTGTCGGTTACTATGGCGTCGCGCGTCTCTGTGAGCCGATTGAAAAGGGTACTCTTGCCGACGTTCGGCTGCCCTACTATGGCGACCAGTCTGTTTTTTGCCATTATGGTTTGTCTTTATTAGTCTATCTTGTATCCGAAGTGCTCCAGGGCGCTTTCTCTGTTACGCCAATCTTTTTCGACCCGGACGATGAGCTCGAGGAAGATTTTCTTCTCGAAGAATTTCTCAAGATCCCTGCGAGCCATCATTCCCACTTTCTTTAGAGCTGCACCGCGTTTGCCTATGATGATGCCTTTTTGGCTCTCACGCTCTACGAAGATGATGGCGCGTATCTTGATCAGGCTCTCCCCCTCGTGAAACTCCTCTACCTCGACCTCGGTGGAGTAGGGGACTTCCTGCTGGTAGTAGAGGAAAATCTTCTCGCGAATAATTTCGTTCACGAAGAAGCGTGCGGGACGATCCGTGAAGGCATCCTGATCGAAGTAGGGTGGGTTCTCTGGTAAAAGGGCTTCGACCCGCTCTTTGATGTAGGTGATGCCGGCGTTATGCTCGGCGGCGATGGGAAGCACTTCGATGGCCTTCGGGAAAATCTTCTGCCACTTCGATACCAAATCCGAGAGTGTTTCGGGCGTACCGAGATCCGCCTTATTGATGAGGACGAGGAGCGGAGCCTCGCTTCGCTGCACGGCTTCCACAAAAGGAGCATTTTTCATGCCATCCTCCACGGTGTCGGTGACATATAGAAGCACATCCGCGTCTGAGAGGGCACTCTTGGAGAACCCGAGCATCTCCTCCTGCATCTTGTAGGATGGTTTGAGTACGCCGGGGGTATCGCTGTAGACAATCTGCATCTCCGGGGTGTTGACGATGCCGATGATGCGGTGACGTGTCGTCTGACTCTTATTGGTGATGATGCTTACCTTGTCGCCGACGAGCTTATTCATAAGTGTGGATTTTCCGACATTCGGGTTACCCACTATGTTGACGAATCCGCTCTTAAAAGCCTTGGAGGTATCGTTTGACATATTTTCGGAGCAAAGGTTTAATATGCCCACTTCAGGTATGCGCTACCGTATGTGTATCCGGCACCGAAGGCTGTGAGTATGAGCACATCACCTTTTTTGAGTCGGGCTTCGTTTTGCCAGAGACAGAGCGGGATGGAGGCAGAACTGGTGTTGCCGAAGTGTTCGATATTGATGAGCACTTTATCCATACTCAGATTGATTCTTTGGGCTGTAGCCTTGATGATGCGGAGGTTGGCCTGGTGCGGCACTACCCAGGCTATGTCTTCCTGGGTAAGTCCGTTTTGGGACAAAATCTGCTCGGTGACGTCCCCCATATAGGTCACGGCGTTCTTAAAGACATACTGACCCTCCTGATATACGAAATGCTCTCTGCGGTCTACGGTCTCGTGACTTGCGGGGTTCGCCGATCCGCCGGCTTTGAGTACGAGGTGAATGGCAGCTTCTTCGTTGTCGTTACCGATGATGATGTCTTGTACACCGACCCCTTCAGTCGAAGGTTCGAGAATGGCACATGCCGCGCCGTCGCCGAAGAGGGGCAAAGTGGCACGATCCTCCGGATCCACGATGGCGCTCATGTCCTCGGCGGCGACGAGCAGTACCTTTTTGTAGAGCCCGCTCTCTACGAAGCCGCGCACGATTTGAAGCCCGAAGATGAATCCCGTGCAACCCGCTTCAAAGTCGAAGCAGGGAACACCTTTTGGTATGCCTACGCCATCTGCAATGAGGGAAGCAGTGGAGGGGAAAGGATAGTCCGGAGTATTCGTGGAGGCGAGTACCAAGTCAATGTCTTCGGGCTTTACCTCGGGGTGTGTCTCAAAGAGGTTCTTGACCGCCCGAATACCGAGGTACGAAGATCCTTTTCCTTCGTCCCCGAGTATACGTCGTTCTTTGATGCCTACGCGGGTGGTGATCCACTCGTCCGAAGTGTCGACCATTTTTGCGATGTCGTCGTTCGTGAATACGGTCTCGGGGACAAATCCTCCCAGAGCGGTTATCGCGACATGTGTCTTATCCATGTTCATTCCTTTTTCTGATCTTGTTCTTGTTTTCGGCCTTATAGATTCCAATAGACCGCTTAGATTCGTTTTATCAGCCCGTCCCAAAGCCCTTCCGGGCAGCATATTGACCGAGAAAAGTATGTGTAATTGCGAAAGTGTGCAAAAGCCATTCTCTCTTAAATACAGCGCAAAGATAACGAAAACATTCTCATTTCGGAAAGGGTGTGCATTTTTTATGCGGATTTAGGATTTTTGTGGTGCGGATTGTACTTTTCAAGAACTATCGCTAAATTTGCCGGCGTAAAAAATCACAAAATACAAACTCTTCAAACCATAGAAATGAAGATGAGAGAACTAACTGTTAGCGAAATCACGAGGCTTGAGCAAAACGGATGCTCTTCCTCCGAGTGGGGGCTTATCCGGGTCTCCGACTCTTTCGACCCTGATCGCTGCCGAAACGTCCGTTTTTCCGGCACTTGCCTGATAGGCGATTTATCCGGTGAACGGAGTACCGCCTACGGGATCTCCGTACCGAACGGACTCAGGGATCTTTCCCTCGATAATTGCACCGTGGGGGATCGCGTCTGCGTCTCCAAAGTCCGGGAGTGCCTCAGTAACTACATCATTTCCGACGATGTCACGATTCTCAATGCGGATCTCATCGCCATGACCGGAGAGAGCTCTTTCGGAGTAGGGGTCGAAGCCGCCGTGCTGAATGAAACCGGAGGGTTCGAGGTGCCACTCTCGCGCCAACTTTCTGCCCAAATCGCGTACCTCCTAACGCTCCTATCCGACGACAAGCCCCTTCGGCATGCGTTGCTTGAGATGTCCAAAAAGGAGAAAGAAGAAGTGAAGAGCAAGAGGGGCTTCATTGGCAAAGGTGCGGTCATCAAAAACTGCGGAACCATACTCGACGCGTACATCGGTGCGTGTGCCGTCATAGACAGTGCTTCACGTCTCGAGAACTTCTCTCTCCTCAGCGAAGAGGGTAATCCGTGCATCATCGGATCCAATGTCCAGGGGAAAGACTTCATCGCCCTCTCCGGCGCAAAAGTCCTTATGGGGGCTGTCCTCAATCGTTGCTTCGTGGGACAGGGTTCTACGGTGGAGTCCCTTTTCTCTGCGCATGACTCCCTCCTTTTCTCCAATTGTACGCTCGAAAACGGTGAGTCGTGTGCCGTCTTCGCGGGCCCCTTTACCGTCTCGAGTCACAAGAGCAGTTTGCTCATCGCAGGGTACTTCTCTTTCCTTAATGCCGGATCCGGCTCTAATCAGAGCAATCACCTCTATAAGATGGGTCCCATTCATCATGGCGTAGTCGAGCGTGGCAGTAAGACCAGCAGTGACTCGTATGTCTTGTGGCCGTCCAAGGTGGGGCCTTTCTCGCTCATAATGGGACGCCACGTCCACCATGTGGACACTGCCGACTTCCCTTTCAGCTACTTGATAGAGGATAAAAACCAGAGTTATCTCGTCCCCGGGAAAAACCTGCTCTCCGTCGGCACGATGCGCGATGCCCAGAAGTGGCCGAAGAGGGACAAAAGACCTAAAAACGGGCGGCTGGACTGCATCAATTACAACCTTCTCTCTCCTTTTACGATAGGGCGTATGGAGCAGGGACTCATGAAGCTCGAAGAAATCGTGGGCTTTATGGGGTACAGTGACCATACCTACACGTACCATAATCTTTCCATTAAACCGGCAAAACTGAAAGAAGGCATCTACATCTACTCCAAAGGGCTGGACAAGTTTTTGGGCAACTCCGTCATCCAAAGGCTCCACGATCGTGCTTCCGAGAGAGAAGGCTTCGTTTACTCGTCCGATGAAGATCTGCGTGATGCCCTCAGACCTGCCCACAGTGACGGGGTAGGCGAGTGGATAGACCTTGCCGGAATGATCGCACCCAAACCCCTTGTCGCGAGGCTGTTGAACAAGGTCAAGACCGGCGAGGTCTCGTCTTTTGCGGAGCTGAATGCGGCGCTTCGTCTGATGCACGAAAGGTACTACGACCTCGAGTGGGACTGGAGCTATGAGCTGCTGAAGAGACGGTATGACATCGCTTGCGAATCGGAGATAACGGTCGATCTTGTCAAAAGGATTCTGGACGCGTGGATAGACGCAGTGCTTTTCATCGACCAAAATCTGTATGAAGATGCGAAGAAAGAGCACAAGATCATGCACCGCGTCAATTACGGCGTCAATATCTACGACGAAGAGGAAATCCAAGATCTGAAAGCAGACTTTGAAGGGCTTCCTCTTGTCGCTTCCGTTAAAGAACACATAGAGCGCAAAACCGCACTCTACCACGAGGCTCTTGCACTCTTGGGTTTGGAGTGACTTGCGGCTTCCTTTCCCAAATCAAACGGTCGCGCCGGGGATGCCGGTGCGACCGTTTGATTTGGTACGTACCGAGATGAGTCTCTCGGCCGTACCCGGATAAAAACTTTGGTCTGTGTCCCGATATGAGCTTGGTACGACCAAAAAATCACTGCAGGATGTACCTGATGATAAAGAGAACCGCTACAATATAGAGCGTAAGGTTAACCTCTCTGAAACGCCCGCTCAAGATTTTTACGAAGACGTAGGTGAGCATCCCAAGGGACATTCCCTCGGCTATGTTGTAGGTCAACACCATAGTAATAATGGTGATGAATGACGGTAGCGCTTCGCTGATGTCCGTAAGATCGATTTTCGTAACCGCATCCAGCATCAATACCCCTACGAGTACCAACGCGCCTGTGGTGGCGGCACCCGGCACGAGGAGAAAGAGGGGAGCGAAAAAGAGCGCCAGGAGGAAAAGGACCCCGGTGGAGAGCGAGGTGAGCCCCGTGCGTCCGCCTTCGGCTACTCCGGAAGCGCTCTCGACGTAAGTGGTCACCGTGGAAGTCCCGAGTACGGCTCCCACACTCGTGGCGATGGCATCTGCCATCATAGCCTCCTTGATGTTTTTTACGTTGCCTTTTTCGTCCATCATTTCCGTCTTTGCGGCTGCTCCTATGAGGGTGCCAATGGTATTGAAGATGTCCATAAAAACCAGCGCGAAGACGGTCAGAGCCATGTCGGGATTCAAAAGCGCCGAGAAGTCGAACTTCAGAAACGTCGGCTCAAGAGAGCGGGGCAGAGAGACCGGTACGAAGTCGGGTGGCAGAATCGTGACCCCCATCGGAATGCCGACAAGGGTGCAGAGTGCGATGCCGTAAAAGAGCGCCCCTTTGACCTTCAGGAACATCAGCACCCCACTGACGATGATGCCGACCCATGCAAGTATGGCAGTCGGCGTAAATGCACCGAGAGCCACAAAAGTAGCCTCATTGGAGACGATAATGCCGGCGTTTTTGAGCCCGATGAACGCAATGAACATCCCGATACCCGCGCTGATCGCATAGCGGAGGTTCTCGGGGATGCACTTCACGATCTGCTCGCGGATATTAAAGGCGGTGAGGAGAATGAAAATGATACCCTCCACGAATACGGCCGTGAGTGCCGCATGCCAGCTGTACCCCATGCCGAGGACGAGGGTGAACGCGAAAAACGCATTGATACCCATACTTGGCGCTTGTGCAAAGGGCAACTTTGCCATAAATGCAATGAGCAGCGTGCCGATTGCCGAGGAGAGTGCCGTGGCCGTAAAGATGGCACCTTTGTCCATACCCGTGGCGGCAAGAATATCGGGATTGACGGCGAGGATATAGCTCATCGTTAGGAAAGTGGTGAGACCTGCGACGAGCTCGGTGCGTACGTTGTGGCGGGAAGGGTCGAAGCCTAAGAGTTTTTGCCAATTCATACTTAGAGTGATTTAACTGCGGGTGACTGATGCAAGGTGATCAAAATGTCCACTTGAGGGCAATGGTGGGCAGAGCGTAAAACTTGGAGCCGACAAAGTTGTAGCTCATCTCCACTTCCGAACCTACGCTCAAGTTGAAGTCCGGTGAGATGCCTTCGATGGCATTGAGATTCAGCCAGATCTGGGGCTCGGTAAGGAAGACGACGGGGGCAGTGTCTTTGAGATCCCGATTCGTCCAGAAGTCCATAAAACCATTGAACGACAGCAGACCTTTTGCAAAAGTGTAGCCCCAGACCGCGGTGAGCTGAAATGCGTGCGGCTTCCTGTTCCCGCGAAGGTACTTGTACATCGGGGTGATGCCGAGAGTGAAGCTGTAGTCCGACGTGTGGTAGGCGTAGGTGGCACCGAGAAGATATGCGTCGGAGTAGGAGAAACGGTTGCTCAAGCCCCCGTCATACTCTAAGTGAATGGAGACGGGAGTGTCCCAAAATTTTAGCTCTCTCGAAAGCTCCCAATATGCAGAGCGGATACCGCCCTCTGCGTAGTCCATATCCACGAAGTAAAAGGTGTTGCCCCACTTGTCGGCTTTGAACAGCTCTGCCGTCGTCGTCAGTTTGGGACGGGCCGAGAGTTCGTTCGGATAGAGGGAACTGCCCAGGTCGTAATGAAGCTGGATGTTTTGTGCGAGTGATGTCCCGGCCGAACACAGAGAAAAGAAAAAGGCAAGGACACCGGGGAGGATAAGTCTCCGGTAGGTCATAGGAGTAAGTTACTGTAAAGGAGTTATTGTTTGTTGTTGTCGTCAGAAACTTTTGGCTCGGGCAGTATCAGGTTCAGCGCGACGGCAATGATGGACGAGAGACCGATTCCGGACAGAGAAAAGGAGCCAAACTGTACCATGGCACCACCAATGCCTGTCGTAAGCGTCACGGAGACTATGACGATGTTTCTCGGCGAAGAGAAGTCCACTTTGCTATTTAGGAGGTTCGAGATGCCGGCACCGGCTATGGTACCGAAGAGAAGCAGCATAATGCCACCGAGTACCGCCTGAGGAATACTTGAGAGAAGCGCGCTCATCTTTCCCACCAATGAGAATACGATGCCGGTCACGGCCGCGATACGAAACGCAAAAGTGTCCGTCACCCGCGTCAAAGACATCGCCCCTGTGACCTCAGAGTAAGTGGTGACGGGAGGTGCGCCAATAAGACTGGCAAAGAGGCAGGCGACTCCGTCCCCGAGCAACGTGCGGTGCAGACCGGGGTCTTTGACGAAGTTTTTCCCCGTCACGCTATTGACGACATATAGGTCTCCAATGTGCTCTATGACCGGCGCGATGGCCACCGGAACCATAAAGAGAATCGGTTCCCAGCTGAACTTCTCCGGAAAAACGAACCGTGGAAGCGAGAACCACGGTGCATCCGCGATTTTCTGAAAGTCGATCTCCGATGGGAAAAACAATAGGGCGACGAGATAACCTGCGACGATGCCGCAAAAGATGGGAATCAGTTTGATCAGGCCTTTGGTGTACAGCGTGACAAAGATCGCCGTAGCAAGCGACACGGCTGCAAGTGTCCAATTTGATTGAGCCATATTAACCGCACTGGGAGAGAGCGACAGCCCGATCAGCATAATCACGGGCCCGATGACCACAGGAGGGAAGAGTCGGGATATAAACTTGGTGCCCCGCCACTTCACGAGTGCCGACATCAGGAAGTAGACGGCGGCTACCCCCACGATGCCGAAGAGCGCACCATTGAGTCCGTACAGCTCCGTAGCCTTGACGATGGGTGCGATGAAGGCGAAGCTTGATCCGAGGAATATGGGGACTTTCCCGGAGGTGATCAAGTGGAAGAGCAGTGTGCCGATGCCCGCAGAAAATAATGCAGTGGATGGGTCTAAGCCGACGAGTAGTGGTACCAGTACCGTTGCGCCGAAGGCCACGAAGAGGTACTGAACCCCTACGATGACTTTGCGCCCCGGTGTCAGTGTGAGAGATGAATCCTGTGTCACGATGGTTTTTGGGATTATGTCTTTTGGGAAATTTTGTGAACTGCCCGCAAATTTACCCCTTTTCTGCTATGTTGTCGGAGGTGGTGTATTTCATCCTGCTCTGTGTGCCACGGGTAGATCCGCTTGGCAGACCATTTCCGATGCCTATTTTTGTCTGAAAAGCGGTTTTGACCCTTAAAATTAATGCCGAATGGTGTAATTTAAGCCAAAAATAAGGCTTAAAGCGGAAAAATTGTGGCAGTATTGAATTTTTGGTCTATATTTGAGGCGTGGAAACTGAAGACCTGTGATATTCAGCTGTTTGCAGTACCATACAGAGGCGTTGCCTGTGACCGTACAATTTTTTATTTATCAACTCAAATAGGATTTTTTATGAACAAAACTGAACTAATTTCCGCGATTGCCGAAAAGGCAGGTCTGACCAAGATCGACGCACAAAAGGCTCTTAACGCATTTACCGAGACCGTCGTCGAATGCTCCAAGAAAGGCGAAGAAGTCCGCATCCTCGGCTTCGGCACTTTCTCCGTAGTCGAAAGACCGGCTCGCGAAGGCGTGAATCCCCGCAAGAAGGGCGAAAAGATCCACATCCCGGCCCGCAAGGTCGTGAAGTTCAAGGTCGGTGCAGGTCTTGACCTCAAGAAATAATGCGAAAGACAGACCCCTGATGGTTTGACTCGCGTTTCAGCCGTCTCTTCGGTTGAATGGTAAAGAAAAGGCACTCGAAGGGTGATACCTTCGGGTGCCTTCTTTCGTATGACGGGCATGTCATACATCTGTGGTGAAAGTCCACGCGGGGCGTAGTTGCCAACGAACCCCATAGCGACTTGCAAGTTTCGAGTGGTGACGCTCG
>SFHG01000110.1 GCA_004555765.1 Bacteroidales bacterium | reverse complement strand
TGTTGTATAACCGTCGTAGAAGAAGATGTAGCGAGTTCCTACAGCGACTTTCTGGGTTTCATAGTCGGGAACCGTCACCATGTTGGATACCCACTTTTGTGCGGTGTGCTGTTTCCACGAATGCTGGTGAGCAGGTTTGCTCGGCTTGTCGGAACCGCTGGAGTTTCCAGTGTTGCTGGAAGAGCCAGAGTTGGAGTGGCTGTTTCCAGAGTTTCCAGAGTTGGAATTTCCAGCGTTGGAGCTGGAAGCGTTGGCGTTTCCGTCGGAAGGCTTGTCAGCAGGCTTGCTGGTAGTGTCGGCAGGTTTGCTGTCGACATTGACTTCCTCATCGGCTTTGGAAGCGTCTTCCTTCGTCTCGTCAGAGGCGTTCGGGTTGGCGTTCACATTGTTATCGAGCTTGTCGAGGATGGCCTTTCCGTTGTCACCCTTGAGGGTGGAGTCGCCGTTTTCAACGGCGGTCTTCGTGTCGGTCACGATTGCCTTGAGCATATCGTCCGTCACCTTGTCTGCGGAGATGAAGGTCATCTGGCAGTCGACAGTGACCTCGTCCTGTTCGTCGGAGATTGCGACCTCTGTCGCATCACCTGTGTCGAACAGCTCGTAAGCTGAGCCGTCCTTATTGACAGGGCTGATGACATCGATGTCGTAGCGTCCCTTGTCAACTTCTACTTCGGATGTGCCCTTGTTCCCGTCCTTATCAGCCTTCACGGCGTGATAGAAGTCAACGGAAGCGTTGTCCTCATCAAGCCCCTTGATGTGGACGATGGCAGGTGTGGAATTCTCGTCCCAGCCCTTGTCGGCCGTGATGGTCAATGTGATTCGATGGCCCGGCGCTTCTTCCCCCGTTTTAGCGGTTCCGCATGCGGCCAGTGATAAAGCCATGGCGAGGGACGCCGTCACGGCAAGCAGGCGCTTGACGGTCGGTGTTAGAGTCATATGAAAGAACCTCCTTTTATGTGTAAGCTGCCACTCTCACTTTTGGTGCGGCAGGCCGCACCTCATTGTCAGAGCAAAATCCAACATATTATTATATAATTATATATAAAATCTGCACGTAAATCAAGGGATTTCCCGGTCGGCGCACATTATCACGCTGTCCGGTGCCTCCCGCCGGAGATTGACACTCTTGCGTTGCAATTATATAATTATATAAAGTTTACCTAGGGAGGGAGTACGGATGGATGGGACCAAGAGTGGAGCCGCCCCCGAGAGGACGATTCTCTCGCTTTCCATAACGGTGGAGGACAAGAGAAAGCTGAAGATTATGGCAGCAGAGAGGAACACGACCATCGCGGCAATCATCCACGGGTGGGTGAAGGAGCATTGTTCCGACAAGTCGGAAGAAAGCACAAATTGAGCATTTGCGGACTAATCAAAAAGCATTTAATCAATTGAGATTGAAATAGAAAGTGTCTAAACGAATGGAGGTGATTCATTTGGCGAGAAAGAAATCAAAGCTCAACGACAATAACCTCGCCATCGCGTACTACCGCTACTCCTCCCACTCGCAGAACGAGGCGAGCATCGACCAGCAGCGCGAGCTTGCCCACGAATGGGCGGACGCGCACGGACTGAAAATCGTCCGAGAGTACGAGGACGCGGCCATATCCGGCACGAAGGAAGACCGTCCGGGATTCCAGCTTATGCTGTCGGAGGTCGCAAAAATCCGTCCGAACACCCTCATCGCGTGGAAGACCGACCGTTTGGGTCGCGATAAGTACGTGCTGGCGATGGCGAAGAAGACGATTCGCGACGCGGGGTGCGAGATACACCTGCTGGCGGAGAACATTCCGACGGATACCGCCGAGGGAATCCTCATCGAGGGGCTGATGGAGGCTCTGGCGGAGTATTACAGCCGGAACCTGTCCGTGCACATCCAGCGAGGGATGGACTTCAACGCCGAGCACGCGAACTTCAACGGCCATAAGGTGTTCGGCTTCAAGACGGAGAAGGTGGACAAGAAGCGCAAGTACGTCATAGACCCCGATACCGCGCCGTTCGTGCAGTTGATGTTCACGAAGTACGCCGAAGGAGAACCCATGCAGTCCATCTGCGACGAGTTCAACGAGGCCGGTCTGCGTACGTCGAGGGG
>SFHG01000109.1 GCA_004555765.1 Bacteroidales bacterium | reverse complement strand
GGTCTGCCAGGCGCCCCGTCGTAATGAAGGGACAAAAGTCTCTTCTCGTCTCCATCGAGCTCAATAAGGCTGCCATCAACAGAGGAGAACCGACTGTTGCCACCGTCGACCCAAACGTTAACTGGACCACACGCAGCAATGTCCTGATATTCAAGCAACTCGCCAAAGCAGAAGGAGAAAGCACCGTCGCCTATTCTCTCTACGCTCGCGGGCAAGTTGTAATTTCGGCAAGCACAAAGCGCGAAGGCGCGTTCTCCAATCTCGCGAAGAGTCTGCGGGAATTCCACGGACGTTACGGGAGCCTCAAAGAACGCTGACGGCGCGATGACCTCAACGCCTTCGGGGATAATGACCCTGCCGCCATCACCAAGATACTTGTAGACCGTTTTACCGTCACCGGAAAGAAGCATGTCGTCAACGCAGTTCGAGTGCGCCTCGTCAATGCCGTAGAAGACCTTAATCAGCGCCTTAGGCCTCTTTTGGCCACCCGCAACCTCGAGGACTTCCGCGTACATATGGCCGCCGACGACACCCATTGCGTCTGCGTAGGCAACCACGTCGCTCAGCTTGCGCGAGATGCGGTCCTCATGGTTGATAAGGCCAAATTTCTGCCCACAGAAGACGCCGCCTACATATTGGTCGTCAATGAGTTCGAACGTGATGACGTCGCCAACACGAAGCATCTCGTAGGACTGGGCATTATCATATTCCTCGCTTCCGGTAACGTCTGAGTCGAACTCAACGACGTCTTGCTCGGGAAGCCTGGAAATTACGGCACGAGCATCGTCAAGACCAATTTCATCGTAGAAGGCCCTAATCTCATCCTCACTCGGACGCAGGATGGAATCGGGCCGAGAGACCTTGGAGATAAGTTCCTTCGCCTTGAAGAAGTCGCTCGGAGTTTGGCCATAGACCCTCTTAATCCAGGCATCCACAGAAGAAAGCGCCTGGGCGTACTCGGGGTTTTGCTTCTTAAGCTCGGAGAGACTGTTTGGCCGTATTGTCCTCAGGTACTTCTCACACATAGCGTCGACAATACCCTGGCAAGTGGCGTCGTCGAACTCTGCAGGCTTAACCTTTGGCGAGGCGAGGATGCCTTGGCTCTTGAGGTACTTGACAAAGGTATTGCCAAAGAGTCTCGGAGACTTTTTCTGAGCCGCAGAAAGTTGCGGGGCAAGATCAGGGTTCAGGTCAATCAAATCCTTGAGCGTGGATGGTCTGCTCTCCGAATCGGCGTATTTGACCTCCAACTGACGAACGGCCTCTATAAGCTCCTCGTCGGAGAAAGACACACCAGACCTATGGCTAGCGCTTCCGTCAAGAACTCCCTCTTGAGCCAGAAGCTGGCTAAACGTCACTCCATAGGTACTTTTACAGGTATTCGTAAATGTCTTGATTGGGAGGTCGCCGCAAAGATCCTTGACCTGATCAACGCTCGAGGCCGGATGCTCAGCAAAGCGCTCCTTGAGCTCGGCGAGAACAGCTTCAGGGTCAAACGACGTAGGACGGCCGCCCTTTACGCTATACGAATCTCTCACGTCGTAGCCGCAAGCTACCAGCAACTCGGCACAAGTCTCATAGCCGAATTTCTTCGCAAGCTTCACGAGGTTCTCGGCAGTTTTCGGATGTGACTTCCTGAAGTCAGAGACGATGCCATCCGGATACCACTCGCCAATGCTGGGCAGATAGAAGTCCGCAATCCTTTTCCAGACTCTGTCTGCAATCAGGTCGACGTCAGAGCCAATGTCAATCTTGGTCACCAGACCAATACCTGCATCAAAGCCATAGGCGGAGGCAAGCCTGGGCCACCCCTCGTAACCAAGCTCGTTGGCAACCGCAGAGGCACGGTCAACAAAACTGCCGTGGTGGACCTTTACTGACTTGGGATACACGAGTTTGTCCGGATACCACGCCTCAAGCTCGGCCATCATCGAGGCGACGTTCTCCTCGTACCACGCAACGATCTTCTCGCGTCGCTCATCGGTGAGCTTGGGCTTTCTGCCAGCGTACAAGGACATATAGACCTCCCCCGAGGGATGAACACCTGTCCCTCAATCAGATCACCGCAGACAGAAATTTTGCTGCACAACAAATGGCAGCGGTGCCGATCACGCGATGGGCGGT
>SFHG01000108.1 GCA_004555765.1 Bacteroidales bacterium | reverse complement strand
TCCTCAGGAACTGTCTCACGGATCGGATCCTGTCGGAAGACCCGTCGCTGTCCCTCCCCAAGAACGCCATCCTCAGGAGCTGTCTCACGGAACTGATGGTCGGCGAAAAAGACTGGATCCGGATCAGCTGACACGCGTCTCCCGTCCGAGTCCCCCGACCCTTTCGCCGGAATTAGTCGACCTATTCGTCCGATTTAGTCGACTAATTTTTCGGATTTAGTCGACTAATTTTTCGGGATTAGTCGACTAATTTTTCGGAATAGGTCGACCCTTTCTCCGAAAACCCTCGACCTTTTTGCCCGAAACCCTCGACCCTTTTGCCCGAAACCCTCGACCTTTTCGACGGAAACCCTCGACCTTTTCGCCCGAAACCCTCGACCTTTTTGCCCGAAACCCCCGGACCTTTTCTCCGAAAACCCTCGACCTTTTCGCCCGAGACCCTCGACCTTTTCTCCGAATAGGTCGTCCTATTTGCCGGAATAGGTCGTCCTATTTGACCGAATAGGTCCGTATTTTCCGGTCGTAAGTGCAACACAAAAGGAAGGAAAAGATTAGGATTCAGAACCCCATTTGAAGCCTTTTTCTTACACTTGCCGTAGTGTCGCACTTGGGGGTGGAATGTGCCGGGTGGAATGTGCCTCATACTTATTTGGTGGTTTCAAAATAAGTGCGTATGTTTGCAGTAGGACAGTGGAGCCTCAAGAACCATCCGACTTGGTTCTCTCCTTAAGTGGAATGAGGCTTCGTCCCATAGCCCCGACGCTGTAAAGTGTCGGGGCTTTATATTTTGAAGAGAGTAGAAGGGTCGTCACTATAATAGTAGTATCCGTTCACTCTTTTTTTGTGCAAGTATTTGAGCTGCTCTGAAATCTCCTTGCTCCTTTTTGTGAACTCAATGACAATCATCTCGGCATGTTTGTTTTCAAAAGCATCAGAGACCTCTCGAAATATAGTATTATGAGTGCTTAATCTTTTGAACTCAGTTAGTACACCGTCAATGAGGGCATCTGGTTTACCACCCGGTGTCCTCGGCTCCGGGATGAGGTCGACGATGTGACCTCTGTTAGCCAAAACTTTGGCCACACTTTCTTCTTTGTAATAAATCTGCCATAGTTCGTGTTTCTTAGAGTACTTTTTGTTCGGGAACCGCTTCTTGTGGGTGGCAACATACCCACCTGTTCTGTCGTCAAAATAGACACCCGCGTAGTCGTTTGAGAGGTCATTGTATTGTCGCTTCCGCTCTCTAATCAGAGAGTCAATTGCCGCCAGCCGGTGCAGAGGGCAGAGCTCGTCCTCACGTCCGTCGTGGTTGTCATCGGAGAGGCGGCGCCCGGGGTGTACAAGACCCTGCCGTCGGCACTCGGGGCAATTGGGGTCGCCTTGCCCTTTGAGGTAGGGGTGCTCCGGGAGGTTGTAGGGCGAGGCGGTTTTGCCGGGGTTGTTGCGGAGGGCACCCGGGAGGGCGTCCTCTGACTTCCCGCCACACATAAATTAGCTTTCACAGATTATCGTACCTTTGTGATAGGTCACAACAACGAAAGATCGTAGAGGTCGTTAATGACCGTTGTGAATAGCTTTCAGATTATCGTACCTTTGTGATAGGTCACAACACTTAATGGTATACCAGCCTCGATAAGCTTGTTGTGAATAGCTTTCAGATTATCGTACCTTTGTGATAGGTCACAACAGCGGATGAAAGCCAGCTTTGGAGCAGGCGGTTGTGAATAGCTTTCAGATTATCGTACCTTTGTGATAGGTTACAACATAGATGGTGCTAATAATGATTGGAAAAGAGGTTGTGAATAGCTTTCAGATTATCGTACCTTTGTGATAGGTCACAACCTGCTTACCCTAATGTCGGTGATGCTATCCGTTGTGAATAGCTTTCAGATTATCGTACCTTTGTGATAGGTCACAACGGTAAGCCATACTGATGCACGGCGGCATAAGTTGTGAATAGCTTTCAGATTATCGTACCTTTGTGATAGGTCACAACATATGCATTTCGTCAACGAAAAAGACCCCAGTTGTGAATAGCTTTCAGATTATCGTACCTTTGTGATAGGTCACAACCTTGTCCGTTATCGTGTCGTCCACTTTGCGGTTGTGAATAGCTTTCAGATTAT
>SFHG01000107.1 GCA_004555765.1 Bacteroidales bacterium | reverse complement strand
TGGGGAACCTATTTCATTTCGGTGAAAGACAAAAAGAGCAAACACTCCACCGGTGTGATGAGCTATTTCGATTGGCCTTACAGTGAAGGAAGGCGTGACGCTGATGGCTCTTCCTCCGCCAATATGCTCACTTTCAAGACAGACAAGGATACATACGTGCCAGGAGAACAGATCGTCGTCACCTTCCCTTCCGTCAAAGGAAGTCGCGCGATCATCAGCATCGAGAACGGTACGCGTGTCCTCTCGACCACCGAGCATGTGTGCAACGATGGGCAGACTACGGTCAAGCTCGCCGTTACTTCTGACATGCAGCCCAATGCATACATATATATAACGCTGCTCCAGCCGCACGGCGTCACGAAGAACGACCTGCCGATCCGCATGTACGGTGTCGTCCCTTTCACGGTTACATCTCCCGAAAGCCATTTGGCCCCGATTATCCATATGGCGGATGAGGTCAAGCCTGAAGCACCTTGTCACGTGATGGTTTCCGAAAAGAACGGTCGCGAGATGGCCTACACACTGGCGATTGTCGACGAAGGGTTGCTTGACCTAACCCGCTTTCGCACACCCGATCCCTGGCAGGCGTTTAACGCCCGCGAGGCATTGGGGGTTAATACCTGGGATTTGTACAACTACGTGGTCGGCACGTATGGCGACCGCATCGAGCAACTGTTCAGTATTGGCGGCGACGATGCCTTGAACAAAGGTCCGAAGGCGATAGTGAACCGCTTTAAGCCGGTCGTGCAGTTTGCCGGTCCGTTTCTGCTGAAAAAGGGAGAAAAACGGCAGCATACCTATAAGATGCCGAACTACAACGGCCGTGTCCGCGTCATGGTTGTCGCTGGAAACGGGGAGGCTTACGGCAACACGGAGAAGAGCGTGCTCGTGCGCAAGCCTGTCATGCTGCTCGGCACACTCCCGCGCGTTATCGGCATAGGAGAGGAGATGGTGGTTCCTGCTACCGTCTTTGCCACCGAAAAAGGAGTTGGAGACGTGCAGGTCACGATCGCCTGCTCCGGCAATATGGAGGTAGTCGGCGAGAAGAGCCATATGCTGCACTTTGAAACGGTCAGTGACAAACTGGCGCAGTTCCGCATTCGTGTGAAAGATACCCCCGGAGCCGGACACGTGAAGATCACGGCTACCGGCGGTGGTGAAAAGTCTGTATATGAAACCGATATCGAAATCCGTTCCGTACGCCGTCCGCAAATCAAGGTGACACCTGTGACGCTCGAAGCCGGAAAGAGCTGGAAAGGGACGGTCGGCCTTCCCGGCGTGGAGGGTACGAACTCCCTTGTGCTCGAAATGTCGGATGTCCAACCTGTCAACCTCTCCACGCGGTTGTCCTACCTGTTGGGCTACCCGCATGGATGTGTTGAACAGATCACTTCGAAGGCATTCCCGCAACTGTACTTGAGCGGGGTCGCCTCGTTGACCCGCGAACAGGAGCAATCGACTGAAGCGACCGTGAAAGAAGTGATCCGTCGCCTGCGTTCCTACCAGACGGTAGACGGTTCCTTCTCCTACTGGCCTGGTGGAACGGCTCCCAATGCTTGGGGGACTGTTTATGCCATCCACTTTCTGCTCGAAGCGGAGAAGAAAGGTTACCTTGTACCCGAAGGCATGAAGCGGAATGCGTTGAATGACTTGAGCCGTATTGCCCGTAACTGGAAACCGGAAGCCTCCTATTCTGCCGAATCCGAAGAAATGACGCAGGCATACCGCCTGTTTGTCCTCGCTTTAGGGCAAGTTGCCGAGGTCGGCGCCATGAATCGCCTGAAAGAGAGTAAGACGCTCATGTCTATGAGTCGCTATCTGTTGGCGGCGGGTTATGCTTTGGTCGGACGTCCGGATGTATCGAAAGAGTTGGTTGTAAAGACAACGGCTCTGACAACGGCTTGTTCCGGATACGATCAGACGTTCGGCAGCGACTTGCGTGATACTTCGATCCGCCTGATGACGTTCTGTCTACTCGGAGACGGCAAGGAAGCGGCTCTCTTGGCGAATGAAATATCCAAGACGCTCGCATCCGACGATTGGCTGAGCACGCAATCCACGGCATTCAGCCTGGTGGCTCTTTCCGACTATATGGAGAAATATAAGATGTCCGGCTCGATGGACTTCTCCTATGCC
>SFHG01000106.1 GCA_004555765.1 Bacteroidales bacterium | reverse complement strand
AATTTGCTTACTTCTTCATTTACGAGGCAAAGAAGAAGGGCAAGCCCTGCTTCCAGTTTGCCGAGGTCCCCGTCTGGCTTGCCGAGAGGATTAACGCGCGACCAGAAGCACTTGTCGAATATGCAAGCGGGCTGGCGGAAGGTGCCGGTCTTGATTTCGTACGAGTTGTCCGCTCAAAGATCTACAAGAAGCAGCTGATTGAGCTGGATGGAGAGAGGTTCTTTATCACCGGAAAGAAAGAAATGCGAAATGCGGTGGAGGCTGCATTTTCGACCAGCCAACTTGCTCTGCTCGAAGGTGGCGTGGCAGATTGTTCCTTTACCGATGTCTTGGATATTCTCAGGGCAGTGCAATCTGCCGCTTCTAGTCGCCTTTTGCGACAAATCAAAATGGATGACCTGATAACGAATGGCGACAAACTTTCTGGAGAGGAGAGCCTTGAGCTTGCAAAGAGGATTTTGCTTCTGGTGAACGGGACCTCGAACATGGTCGATCTCTCTGCTGCTGACGGTTCAAAGTTTTCGGGGTGCATTCAGCCCAACTATTCCAAGCTTCTCAACGACCCCAAGACCAACTTCTACATCATCGACCAGTCTGTGACGGGCATGTTTGAGAGGAGGACTCGTGTCGGGCTTTAGAAGCATCGTCATTGAGAATCCTTGCAAGCTCTCGTACAAGGGCGGTTATATGGTCGTGCGCAAGGAGGATGACACGACCAAGGTCCACCTGTCCGAATTCCAGACTTTGGTGCTGCACACCAACCAGGTATACGTTAGTGCCTATCTACTGTCCGAGCTAGCCAAGGCAAAAGTGTCGCTTGTGGTCTCAGACGAGCGACATGACCCCGTTGGCCAGTATCTTCCGCTTTATGGTGCCCATAACACGAGTGCCCGTATTGACGAGCAGCTTGAGTGGGGACCTGTGGCCAAGAAGCAGGTGTGGCAGAGGGTTATCAAGGACAAGATCACTCATCAGGCGCGAATCTTGAGCGTGCGGGCAAGGGAGGACGATGCCGCGCAGCTTGATAAGATTGCGGCGGAGGTCCGCTCCGGCGACAGCACTCATCGTGAGGCACATGCTGCTCATCTGTACTTTCGTTCGCTCTTTGGTCCTGATTTCTCGCGCGACGATGACACGCCTATCAACGCTGCCCTGAACTATGGATATGCATTGCTGCTTTCGACGGTGAACCGGGAGATTGTGTCGAGGGGTTATCTCACGCAGGAAGGGATATGCCATCACAACGAGTTCAACCAGTTCAACCTGAGCTGCGACCTTATGGAGCCCTTCAGGCCCATTGTTGACAGGATTGTGTTTGATAACGTTGAGGGCGACTTTACAAAGGATGACAAGTTCTTGCTTGTCGACATGCTTAACCAGGCCATTCCGTACAGAGGAGGGGCCTATAGGGTCGCATCGGTGATCTCGCTGTATGTGAAGGACTGTCTTGACGCACTTTCAAAGCGTTTGTCTGTTGATGCGATTGAGCCCTTTGATGTCGTATGAGCGTGGAGGGGAGGTCTCGCTTCATGAGGCTTATCTGCTTCTTCGACCTGCCGGTAGAGACCGCCAAGGACCGAAAGAGCTATCGCCTGTTCAGGAAGTTCTTGCTTAAGGACGGCTATCTGCCTCTTCAAGAGTCTGTGTATGCCAAGCTCGTGGTCAATGATGGCGCTGCGGGCCATGCCATCGCGCGGCTCAGGAAGAACAGGCCGACGGCCGGTCTTGTCCAGGTGCTCAAAGTCACAGAGGCCCAGTTCTCGACGATGGAGTACATCACTGGGAATCGCGAGACATATGACGAGGTGGATACAATGGAGGAGCTTCTGATCCTATGAAGCTCGTATTCTCTGGTCTCGATAAACCCATGGAGCTTGAGGCGGGGGAGTGTTCTACGCTTGAAGTGCAGAGCCCGGCCCTCTTTGCGAGGTTTGCTCGTTCCCTGCTGTCGGGAGAGGGACGATATGCGGATGAGCCATACTCCGTTTGGGATGGCGATGCGGAGCTGAAACCAAAGGATTCACTGTTGGTGATTGATAATCCACTTCAGCTGCCTTGGGATGAGCGAGGGCTCACGGGGACAATCGTCAAGCACATGGAGCGTGAGTATCTTGAAGACGAGGACTTAAGAAGAGCCA
>SFHG01000033.1 GCA_004555765.1 Bacteroidales bacterium | reverse complement strand
CGGGAGGGCTTCACCGCAATCACCGGGGAGACCGGAGCGGGCAAGTCCATCCTCATCGGGGCAATCGGTCTCATCCTTGGGGCACGAGCCGAGTCCAAATCCATAAAGGAAGGGGCAAAAAAGTCCGTGATAGAGGCGGAGTTCGACCTGTCCGGGGTTGAAGGTCTGAAGGGTCTTTTTGAAGAAAACGACCTGGACTACAGCCCTCTCTGTATCCTACGCAGGGAGCTGACCCAACGCGGAAGTCGCGCCTTCGTGAACGATACTCCGGTCTCTGCCGTGCTTCTCCGACAAATCGGTGAGCGTCTCGTCGACATCCACTCCCAGCACCATAATATGCTGATCGGAGACACAGAGTATCAGCTCGGTGTCTTGGACATTCTGGCGGGGAACGAAGCCCTACTGGAAGAATACCGGGAGGCGTACGAAGCTTTTGTCCGGGCTCGAAGAGCGCTCAAGGAAGAGGAGGAGGAGATCGAGAAGCAGAGGAAGGAGGAGGAGTTTATCCGGTTTCAGGTGCGGCAATTTGAAGAGGCCAAGCTCAAACCGGGCGAACTTGAGGAAGTCACGGAGAAGCTCTCTGCGGCACGCCATGCCTCCGAGATCATTGATGCGCTGACCTCCGTGTCAGATCTGGGAAGCGAAGACGGAGTGACAGACCGGATAGCGCAGTCCCTGCGCCGTCTCTCGCGCGTGACAGGTGCCCACACCGCCACCGACGAGATCGCGGAGCGCCTAGAGTCCCTCAAGCTTGAACTTCAGGATCTCACTGCGGAAGCAGAGACATTGAGGGAAGACATCGAACTCGACCCGGAAGAAAAGGAGGCGCTCGAAGCACGTGCGGACGAAATTCAGTCCCTCCTTTTCAAGCACAAGGCCTCCGATATGGATGACTTAATCCGCATAAGGGACGACTATCGGGAACGGCTCAATCGGCTCGACTTCACCGAAGACCGCCTTCGTGCGCTCCGGGACAAACTGCAAGAGGCGCTTTCGGGTGCCGAAATTCTGGCAGAGCGGCTGAGGGAAAGGCGGCAGACTGCAGCCGGAGAGATGGATGCTCCGCTACACGTACTGATGAAAGAGCTTGGGATCGCAGGTGCCACATTCAAAGCGGAGGTCGTACCTTCCAAAGCGTTGACGCCGACGGGAGGGGATGAAGTCCGGTTCCTTTTCGCGACCAATAAGGCTTCTCACTTGGAGCCCATACGGGATGTGGCTTCGGGGGGCGAAATCTCCCGCTTTATGCTTGCGCTCAAGACCATTTTGGCAAAAAAAGCCATCCTACCGACCGTCATATTCGACGAAATAGACACCGGCGTCAGTGGCGAAGCGGCCGAAAAAGTAGGGCGGGTGATGCAGGAGCTGAGCCGGAACCTGCAAGTCTTGGCCATCACCCACCTGCCACAGATCGCGTCGCTTGCCGACAGACAGCTTTTGGTGTACAAAGAGGAAACGAACGGGGGCTTTAAGACCGGGATAAAAGTCCTGGATGACCCGGAAGAGCGTGCCGTACAGATCGCGTCTATGCTCTCGGGAACCAAACTGACGGAAGCAGCCCTCGAAAATGCCCGTCTGCTTTTGGAAAACGGGAAGAAGAAATAAGCACACAGACACAGAATATGAAAGACAACGAAATGGTTTTCGGCATTCGTGCCGTCAGGGAAGTGCTCGAGTCCGGAGGTGAGTTGGATCACATCTACGTCAAGAGGGAAAGCAACAGCGCTCTGATGGCGGATCTGCTTAGCGCCCTCGGAGCACACAAAATTCCCATCAGGAGGGTGCCCGTGGAGAAATTGAACCGCCTCACGAGGAAAAATCACCAAGGCGTCATCGGTGTCAAAGCCGTCACCGCCTACCACAGGCTCGAGGACTTTGTCCCGACGATTTACGAAAGAGGCGAGGATCCGTTCCTCGTCCTACTGGACGGCATCACCGACGTCCGCAACTTCGGCGCGATAGCCCGTACGTGCGAATGTGCGGGCGCTCACGCAGTCGTCATCTTTGAGCAAAACTCCGTATCCGTCTCCTCCGATGCGCTTAAGACCAGTGCAGGGGCGCTCGCCCGCATACCGGTCTGCAGGGCAAAGAATGTCGAGGAGGCCGTCAACTACCTCCACGATTCGGGCGTCAGACTCTTCGGTGCCACGGAAAAAGCGGACAAGACCACCAGCGAAGCCGATTACTCCGGTCCCATCGCCATCATTATGGGATCTGAGGAAAAAGGGCTTTCGCCCTACACCCTGCGCCACTGCGATGAGCTCGTCCGCATCCCGCTCTTCGGCTCCATCGGCTCGCTGAACGTATCCGTGGCCGCCGGCATCATCATCTACGAGGCAGTACGCAAAAGAGTTGACGCGTAAGTCCCGCCCCGGTACGTACCAAAAAATTCTTCTCGGTCTGACCGAAAAAAACATTCCGCACAGACCAAAAAGAATTCCTCGCACGTACCGAAAAATATCGGTATATTTACCCGAGAAACATCAATCATACAATACCATAAATTTCAGACCTCCATGGAAAAAGAAATCATCTCCACCGCGTCGGCTCCCAAAGCCGTAGGACCTTACTCTCAAGCTGTTAAAGCCAACGGTTTCCTCTACATATCCGGTCAGCTGCCCATTGTGCCGGAGACCGGCGAATTCGTTTCCAACGATGTCGTGGAGCAAGCCGAGCAGTGCCTTAAAAATGTCGGCGCCATACTCGCAGAAGCCGGTATGACATATGATAATGTCGTAAAGGCTACGGTTTTTCTCACAGACATCGCCGATTTCGCGAAGGTGAATGAAGTCTATGCCAAGTACTTCAAAGCCCCCTACCCCGCCCGCTCTGCCTTCTCCATCACGGCTCTCCCCAAAGGCGGTCTCGTAGAGGTCGAAGTCGTGGCAGCAGAATAAAAGACGACTAAGAGAGGCCCCGAATCCCGGCGCTTAACCCCGTACACTTGAAGACGAATATCTTCCCCAAGACATAAGAAAATGGAAGCAATAGAGTGGTCCGATGAGGACCTCAGGCAGATGGAAGAAAAGGGCATTTCTCCCAAAGCGGTAGAGGCTCAGCTGGAAAAGTTTCAGAAAGGATTTCCCTTCCTGACCATACTGAAAGCGGCGGATCTCGAAACCGGCATCACGGCATTGGACGAAAAGTCCAAAATCGCAGCGCTTGAGGCTTGGGACAGGGAGCTTGCCAACCCGCGCAAAAAAGCGCTCAAATTCGTGCCCGCAAGTGGAGCTGCGTCCCGGATGTTCAAAGACCTCTATAAGTACCTCGGAGGCGAAGCTCCCACCAAGAGCACCGAAGAGGTACTGGAGCGAATCACCGACTTTGCTTTTTTCGACGCGCTCAACAGGGCAACGATGCTTGGCGAAGGCGGGAAAACGGTCTCCAAACTGTTGGACAAAGGCGAAGGTCGAACTGTAATAAAGTATCTTTTGGAAGAGACAGGCTTGAACTACGGACACTTGCCCAAAGCCCTGATCCTCTTTCACAAAGACACCCCCAACCCTCCGCGCACCGCGCTTGAGGAACATTTGGCGGAGGGTGCCCTGTATGCACGCGGAGCCAATGGCAAAGTCTACCTCCACTTCACGCTCTCTCCCGAACACATCAAGCCCTTTGAGACACTGTTTCAGAAGCGGAAGGAGGTTCTCGAAGATCGTTACGGGGTCTCCTATGAAGTCTCCTATTCGATCCAGAAGCCGAGTACGGACACCATAGCCGTCAACCCCGACAATACGCCTTTCAGAAACCCCGACGGTTCCCTGCTTTTCCGCCCCGGAGGGCATGGCGCACTCATCGAGAACCTCAACGAAGTCGATGCCGATACCATTTTCATCAAAAACATCGATAACGTAGTCCCCGACTTTCTAAAGAGTGATACCATCATTTACAAGAAGGTACTCGCCGGCTACCTCGTACAGCTGAGAGACAAAGTCTACCACTATATGTCTCAGCTCACTGAGACAGGGACGCCGAGCGCGACCCTGATCGAAGAGATACGGAAGTTCCTGCTCACGCGCTTCTCCGTGCAGGTCGACGTCCCGGACATAGACCTCCCGACTTCCGATGTAGACGAAATAGAGGAACTGAAGCTTGAAGAGTCACGCAACAGTGTCGCCAAGAATCTCAGACAGATTCTGAACCGTCCGATACGGGTCTGCGGGATGGTGCGCAATGAGGGCGAACCCGGTGGCGGTCCGTACCTCATTCGGGACAAAAGCGGCATTTCGAGCCTCCAAATCCTCGAAAGCACCCAAATTGACCTCAGCAACGAACACGACAAGGCAGCTTTTGAAAAGAGCTCCTACTTCAATCCCGTGGATCATTTGACCTACCGCGTTTCGTGAACGAAGAGACAGGGTTTATTTCCTCCAAGAGCAAGGACGGCAAAGAACTTCGCGCCCTTGAGCTTCCGGGACTTTGGAACGGTGCCATGAGCAATTGGAACACCGCTTTCGTCGAAGTTCCCGCAGATACTTTCAACCCCGTAAAGACCGTGAATGACCTTCTGAGGCCTTCACACCAATTACCCTAAAAACAACCGATAAACAAATGAAAGAACAGATCCAAAAACGCGTAGAAGCCCTGCGCGAACTAATGTCCCGGGAAGGCTTGGACGCATTTATCATACCATCTTTCGACCAACACTTGAGCGAATACACGCCCGAAGTCTGGCAGCACCGTCAGTGGATTTCCGGCTTCTACGGCTCGGCAGGCACGGTCGTAGTGACCCATAAAGGTGCCTACCTGTGGACGGACTCCAGATACTACCTCCAGGCCGCCTCAGATCTGGAGGGGACACCCTTTTCCCTTATGAAGGAAGGTATGCCCGACACCCCGGGAATCGTGGAATTTTTACGCAATGAAGGCTCCGTCAAAAAGGTGGGTCTCTTCGGACGCTCCGTCTCGGCAAAAGAAGCACTCACTACCCGCAGAGGTCTCTCCGTCGCAGGGATCGACCTCGTCACCGACACGGATCTCGCAGGAGAACTGATTGGAAACGAAAAGCAGATTCCGCTCAACCCGCTCTTCGCCCAACCCTTAGACCTCGCCGGCAAGAGTACCAAAGAAAAAATCAAAGAAGTCCGAGAGGCACTCAAAGCCGAAGGCGCAAACACCATCCCCCTTACGATGCTCGACGAAGTGGCTTGGCTATTCAATGTCAGAGGCACCGATGTGGAGTATAATCCCGTCGGCATCGCGTACGGTCTCATCACGCCGGACGAAGTCTTTTTCTACGCTTTCCCCGAGAAAGTTCCCGCCGAGCTACGGACCGAGCTGGAGCGGAGTGACGTCCAAATCCGCCCGTACGGACAGATCTACGACGACATCAAAGCGCTCCCTAAGAGTGCCGTCGTATGGACCGATCCGCTTCGCACGAACTATGCTCTGTACGCTTCCATCCCCGACGGAATTACCAAGATCGAAGCATCAAGTCCCATCACGCTCCTTAAGGCGCAGAAGAACGAAGCCGAATACGCCGGCTGCGTCAAGGTGATGCACCGCGACGGCGTGGCTCTGACCCGTTTCTTCATCTGGCTCGAAAAGACGCTCAAAGAAGGTGGCACTCCGACGGAACACGACTTGGACGAAAAGCTCGCCTCGTTCCGAGCCAAAGGAGAAGGCTACGTGAGTGATTCTTTTGCCACGATAGCGGGCTACAAAGACCACGGTGCCATAGTCCACTACCACGCCACGCCCGACATCGCCTACAAAGTGAGACGGGAAGGTATGCTTCTCTTAGACTCAGGCGCGCAGTACCACGACGGCACTACGGACATCACGCGTACCATATCGCTTGACGGCAAGCCCACAGAGGGACAGAAACACGACTATACGAATGTCCTAAAAGGGCACATCGGTATCGCGACCGCAATTTTCCCCGAAGGTACCCGCGGCTCTCAGCTGGATGTACTTGCGCGCCGGTTCCTCTGGCAGGAGGGCAAGCTCTATACACATGGTACGGGGCACGGCGTCGGGCATTTCCTTAACGTCCACGAGGGTCCCCAAAACATCCGTCTGGAAGAAAACTCCACTCCTTTGATGCCCGGCATGGTCACCTCCAATGAGCCCGGCTACTATCTCGAAGGACAGTACGGCATCCGGATCGAGAACCTCGTCCGGACGGTCTTCAAGATGCGCGGTGCAGATGACCCCATAGACTTCTACGGCTTCGAGACCCTCACGCTCTGCTATCTCGACAATAACCTCGTGAATGTCTCGATGCTCACCGATGACGAGCTCGAGTGGTACAACGCCTATCAGGAGCGTGTATTCAAAGAACTCTCCCCGCTATTGGAAAAAGACGAGTCCGAGTGGCTCCGCAATAAAACCCTTCCTTTGGCGCGCTAAAATATGGCTGTTATCCAAACCGTCAGGGGCTTTACCCCGGAGATTGCCGAGGACGTGTTCCTTGCCGAAAACTGTACCGTCGTGGGCGACGTAAAAATTGGAGCAGGCTCCAGTATCTGGTTCTCGGCTGTGGTTCGTGGTGACGTGAACTCGATCCGTATCGGCAAGGGTGTCAACGTCCAGGACGGAGCCGTCATCCATACGCTTTACGAGAAGAGCGTCTCTATCCTCGAGGACAATGTCTCCATCGGACACAACGCGATCATTCACGGCGCGAAGATAGAGGAAGGTGCACTCGTCGGCATGGGTGCCATCGTGATGGACAATGCGGTGGTGGGCAGAGGTGCCGTCATCGCTGCCGGTGCCGTGGTTCTCTCCAATACCATCGTAGAGCCCGGTGCCATTTACGCCGGAGTGCCTGCCAAGTTTGTCAAAAAGGCAGAGCCGGAGCAGTCCGCCTTCCTCAATACCCGCACTGCCCGCAACTACAAGATGTACGCCTCCTGGTTCCCGCCACAAGACGGGTCGGAGGACATCAAACGATAATCTTACAAAAGGAGGTGCGA
This sequence comes from Bacteroidales bacterium, assembly GCA_004555765.1. Classification (GTDB taxonomy): domain Bacteria; phylum Bacteroidota; class Bacteroidia; order Bacteroidales; family Porphyromonadaceae; genus Porphyromonas_A. Next base: position 15,007 of record SFHG01000033.1, on the reverse strand, counting down.
TTAGAAAATGACCGCACCTCCCTTTTTCTCAAAACACAGAAATGAAATCCCTTTTACTTGGATTCGGGGCTTTGTGCGCCTTCTCTTTCCTTACTCCTTCTTGCACAAATGCTACCGAAAAAGAGGATCAAAACAAGTCCTCTAAAGCCTACACAGCCGAAGATTTGAAAGATATGGAAGCAATCGACACCCATGCCCATCTTTGGACGAAAGAATACCTGGATATGCTCAAAGAAGCCGGCTCCGAAGAGACGGATGTGGCGCGGGATCTCGGAGCTTACATCGATGAAGCTCAGGTGGAGCGCCGGCTTGAGATGATGGACGAAGCGGGGGTAAAGATGCAAGTACTCTCCGCTACGCCGCAGTCCCCGGAATACGGCTCGGAGGAAGAGGCAGTAACCCTCGCCCGATACATCAACGACAAGTATGCCGACTTGATGGAGAAGTACCCGGATCGCTTCATTGCCTATATGGCGCTGCCTCTGCCTTACGTAGAGGCTTCGATAGCCGAATTTAGGCGCAATCTGAATCGTCCCGGCTTCAAAGGCGTGGCTCTGAACACCATCATCCGCAAAGAAATCTCGCCTGCCGACAGTATGTTTCTGCCCCTCTACGAGGAGTTCAATAAAGCCAAAACCATCGTCTACTTCCACCCCACGGGTTGTGGCGCCAAGAGTCCTATGGTGCAAGACCACGGACTCACATGGGTAGTGGGTGCCCCCATCGAGGACTTGCTCCTGCCGTTGCAGCTTCTGAAAGCGGATATCCCGGGAAAATTTCCCTTTATCACATTCCACCTCGCACACCTGGGAGGCGGGTTGGCGTTTCAGATGCAACGCATCGAGGACAACTACAAAGACTGGGGTGCCTTCAAGAGCAGCCCGAAAGAAGCCCTCGGCAAGTTCTACTACGATGCCGCCAACTTCTACTCCGGCGCGCTCGAACTGTCGGTCAAAACCTATGGAGCATCCCAACACATGATGGGAAGCGACTTCCCCTACTTCCGGGACGACAAGTACACCCGGGCAGTCACCTATATCCTTAACTCCGACCTCACGGACGAGGAGAAGGCACAGATTCTCCACCTTAACGCCGAACTGCTTTACCACCTCAAGTAAGGCACGTTTCCCCGGCAAAAGGGCATTTCTCTTCCTTGGGTAATCCCTCCTATCAATTTCGGTCTGTATCTCATGACATCGAGATACAGACCGAAATTTTGTCCCCATACGTACCCAAAAGATCGCCCCGGCACGTGTGAGCCAAGAAGTATTTCAAGGACGAAAAAGGTCGCCCTGACGGTAGTCCTTTTCCTGCATATAGGAGATGAGCCGGTCGGTAAAAACGTAGTTTTTGACCTTCCACTTGGGAGCCAGGAGCAGGTTTTCGGGCGATTGGGACGTAAAGCGATCCACGTACACATCCGGTCTCAAATGGCGCAGAAGGAGGGCGGAAATCCGGATGTATTCTTCCATCGAGAAGAGGCGAAACGCCTCCGGGCTATCGAGGTAGTCCCGTCCCATAGCGGTACCTCTGAGGATTTGGAGCTGGTGCAGTTTGAGGGCGGTGACGGGCAGCGCGTTCAAGCGCCGGATGTGCCCGAGGAAATCCTCTTCCGTCTCTCCCGGAAGACCGATGATCAGATGGGCGCCACATGGGATGCCGTGCGTGTGCGTGGCCTTGATAGCGTCTACTGATGCCCGGAAGTCATGCCCCCTTCTGACCCGTCTCAGAGTGTCGTCATTTGTACTCTCTACCCCGTACTCGATAAAAACCGATGTACGGCGCGAAAGCGCCTCGAAGTAGGACAGAAGTTCTTCCGAGACGCAGTCCGGGCGCGTCCCCACGAAAAGCCCTACGACATCGGGATGGCTCAGCGCTTCTTCATACAAGTCGATGAGGTGGGAGACTTCGCCATAGGTATTGGTATAGCTCTGGAAGTAGGCGATGTATTTCATCGTCGGATATTTTCGGGAGAAAAAGGCAATGCCTTCCTTCACCTGCCCTGAGATGTCCAACCCCTGCTGCGTGTATCCGGGAGAAAAGGAGCGGTTATTGCAATAGGTGCAACCGCCTTTGAGCCCGCCTTCGCCATCCCTATTGGGGCAGGAAAGGTAGGCATTGATGGAGATTTTTTGGACCTTGCAGGGGAAAGTTTTCCTAAGATACTCAGAGAAATCGAGGTAGGGTTTCATGGAAGAAAGGGATCGGACAAATGAGGGCAAAAAGAAAAAGGCTGTCTCACGACAACCTTTGCTCTCAATATTAACCTAAAATCTAATACTATGAAAAACACGGTACAAATATACTATGTTTCCGCATAACTTGCAACATTTTTGTTGCGCTAAAAGGATTTCTTCCCGAAAGTCGGCACGACTCAGCCCGAGGAACGGGGGTCTATTTTAGTAAAGAGCAAAGCACAAAGAAGAGACGCGTCCGCTAAGAGGAGAGCGTGTACACCAAAGCAGCGCCCGACGGCAGGACAAGGCGTCCGAGTTGTACCGTCCCAAATCCCGACACTTCGGCCTCCAGAGTGTCCCCACGTCCCAAACCCGTTACGCGAACCGACGTCCACGGAGTCACAAGAATATCGGAGTGGGCTTTGAAGCACGCTTCTTTCGCACACCAAAACCAAATCGGTTCGAGACCTGTTTCTTGGCTTAGTCCGAGCTCTGCGGGGGTGCAGAACCGTTCCTTCAAACGCTCTGCCTGAGCCCATTTACCCTCCACATCCACTCCCGGCTTCTCCTGCCGTCCTATCAAAACGGCGACATCGGTCAGACAGTGAGAGATGCTTATGTCGAGATCCGGGTAATCCCGCAGCCGTGGCTTACCGTCCTTACGGTGTACCAAAGCAGGGCTAACCTCCCGAAGCTGCCACGCCAGTAGATCAAGCACCGCCGCTCTCTGCGCTTGCCCCTCGGCCACAGCCTTAGTGAGTAGTCTCATCCTCTTTTGCCCCGTCCGAAGAAGTGTCGCGGTAGGCGTTTGGGGTGAAAAGAATCTTCGAGATGCGCCTGCGTCCCATCTCCACCACCTTGAAGCTGTGCCCCTCAAGGACGATTTCTTCGCCTACCTGGGGAAAGTCCTGCTTCACTTCGAGCAGGAGACCTCCGAGCGTCTCTGCTTCGTCCGTCTCTTTGATGATGTCTTCGTAGTTGTCCACTTTGACCAAGCGCAAGAAATCGAGTATGGAGATTTTGCCGTCCAGGAGGTAGGTGCCGTCGGGGTTGACGGTGTAGAGCTGCTCCTCCTCATCGTACTCGTCACTAATGTCGCCCACTATCTCCTCAAGGAGGTCTTCCATAGTGACGACGCCGCTTGTCCCGCCGTACTCATCGACGACGACGGCCATGTGGATGTGCGCTCTCCGAAAGTCCTCCAAAAGGTGGCTGACCATCATCGACTCGGGGACAAACATCACGCTTCTCATTAGATCCTGCCACTTGAAGTCGTCAGGCTCGGAGAGGAAAGGAAGGAGGTCTTTGGCATAAAGGACGCCTTTGATGTTATCGATCCTGTCGTCGTACACAGGCATCCGGGAGTAGCCGTTCTCGATGATGAATGCTTTTACACGCCCGAAGTCTTCTTTTATCTCGAGTGCCGCAACTTCCATCCTCGGTTGCATCACCTCTGAGACATTCTTTTTATGAAAGAGGATGATTTCGTTAAGTACCCCTTTCTCTTCGTCACTGTCGGTCGTGAGCTCGATGGCTCGGCTGAGTTCGTCGTGATCTATCTCCGCTTTATTCGTGCTGAGGGGAGCGGAGATTTTGTGTCCCATAGCCACCAAGCCTTTGACGATGGGTTTGACGAGAGACTGTACCTTCGTGATGCCATCCACATTTCGGCGAGCCATCGAGAGGGGGTCTTTTTGGGAAATCACCTTGGGGATGATCTCGCCGACAAGCAGGATGACAAAAGTGGTGCCGATGACCTGCACGGCAAAACCGGCTGCCGGTGCATCCGTAAAATCGAACACCCGGGTCACGAGGTAATTGGTCAGCGTGATGATGGCAATATTGACGAAGTTATTGGCCACCAAAAGCGTACCAAGAAGTATTTCGGAGTTGTTCAGCAGATCCAAAATCTTGCTGTCCCTGCGCTCGCCGGAAGTCCTAAGCTCCTCTATGTGCGACGGCAACAACGAGAAAAAAGAAACCTCAGATCCGGAAAAAAAACCACTGAAATAAAGACAAACCGCTATCACGATAAGCGTGATAATGTCCAAGAAGGCAAGGGGATGCACCAACACCTCCCCGAAAGTTGTGTAAAATGTAAATGGGTCTTCCAAATTTTTCCTGCTGCTAAATAACCTGATCAGAAAGGCATATCCTCATCCGATCCTTTGTCCAAGAAGTCCAGGTAAGCGCCATAGGGATTATTCGGCCGTTCCTCCTCAGGTGCCGTCTCCTCCTGCTCCTTGCGTTCAATCACGGAGACACTGTCCGCCACGATGTAAGCCACTTTGCGCGGCAAGCTCTCTCCCCTATGTATCGTCGTATAACCGAGACGTCCCTCCACTGCCACTTCCATTCCCTTGAAAACGGAGGCATCCACAACCTCCGCCAAGCGGTAGTAACAGTAGACGGTATGCCACTCCGTGATGGGTTTGAGGGCAAAATGACCATCGGGAGAGACGTACCCCTCCGCTTCCGTGGCAACGGAGAAACGTGCCACAGGCGTTACAGGGTCGACATACTTGACCTCGGGATCTGCACCCACGTGGCCTCTGATGGTAATCCTATTATAGGTCATCTTCCTCAATATTCCGGGCAAAGCGCTACGCGCGCCAATACGCTCTCAAAGTTAGCCATTTTCCTATAAAGACCGAACATAGGCGGGAAGAAAAAACATCGTCCCGACCTCCGTCATGCGCAGAAAGGGCGCAAAACCTCATGGAAAATCACCGAAAGGAGATACAGACCGAGAAACTTTTTTCGGCCGTACCGGGAAGACGATGACCTACAGACCAAAAATTTGCGCTTGGTACGTGCAAAATCCGGAGGGCTGTCCGAAGGGGTCAGATGACGACCGCGGTACCGCTCACCGCGACCATCAGGAGGGCAGTCTCTCCTCCGACGGACTCGTAATCGATGTCCACTCCCACGACGGCATTAGCCCCCATGGCACGGGCGCGGTCTGCCATCTCACGGATAGCGGTTTCTTTCCCTTTGACGAGTACCTCTTCGTAGCTCGAACTGCGTCCGCCGACGATGTCCCTGATGCCCGCGAAAAAGTCACGAAAGATATTGGTTCCCAAAATCGTCTCTCCCGTCACAAGGCCTTTGTACTCGCGGATGGGATGCCCCTCGACCGTCGGTGTAGTGGTGATAACCATAGTCATCTTTTTTTTACGAAGTTAGCGATTAACTCTGTTCTGATCCAAATTTACCTCTTATCCGGTTCTTTGGCAAGGGCGCGCTCTGAGCTCCGTTCAAGTCACTCCCAATTACTTAATGCGCCCGATCGCCGAGTCTGCGGAGCCGCCGCCACGGTATTCTTTGCTCTTATTGAACCGGTACGTCACTTTCAGGCTCACTGTGCGGACATCCTGGTAGTTACTGGATCTCATCTGCAGATCCTTTAGGGCGGTGAACGATGTGGTGACTGATGTCCTGAATATATCCCGTCCGTCCAGACCGATGGAGAGACGGCCGTCCAAAAGGGTTTTATTGAGGTTCACGTCCACTTGGTGCTGGGACCCGGTCATAAAAATGCCCCACATCCCGGGACTGACGTAGGTATAGTCCACGGACAGCGTCCACTTGCGGGGGAGGCTTGCGGTCTGGGTCAGGTAAAAATTCAGATTGGGACGACGCTTGATGTCGAGGCCGAACTTACTGCCGTCGATCAGGTCGTACATCAAGGCGCCGGTGGCGTTCAGTGTGTACCAGTCCCAGGTCTTTCGGACATTCAAGACCGCCTGTACCTTCCGGGAATTGTCGTAATTGTCATTGGACAGGATGTAACCGTCAGGGAAGTCGGGGTTTACCTTGAAGCTCATGTGTATCCTGTCTTTGACATAGGTATAGCTCAGATTGAAATACAGGATTTTCCACAGGAACGTGTAACCTAAATTGTAGTCCTGCTCCGGAATCAAGCGGGGATTGGACTCCTGTATCAGATAGCGACTGGAGAAGTAGGAGAAATTGCTGAGCTGGCTCATGGACGGGCGATCGATGTAGGAGTCAAAAGAGAGCGTGTGAGCCGTCTCGCCGAGCTTACCCGAGACCTTGCCGGAGAAGAAGAGGTTGGAGTACCGGCGGTCAATGTCTCCCTGCCCGCCGACTGTGTTGTAGAGCCCGCTGTGGGCGTACTCGTACCTCAAGCCCACATTACCCGTCCATTTATCGCCTATTGGAAAAGCGAGGCTCGCGAAACCGGCATACAGAGCTTCGTCATTGAGGTAATCCGTGACTGTCTTCCCGTCCCTGTCTTGCACGCCGTGCCCTCGGATGTCCCCTGCTTCACCGCCTATTTCGAGCCGGAAGCCTTGGGCAAAACCCCAGCTGAGTACCGGCTTAATTTGCCACAACGTATATCTGTTGTCGGATTTGAGGTCGACCTTAGAGAGGGCACCGTCCTCGGTCACATCGGAGACTTGCCTCCGGGAGGTATTGTCCACAAAGAGGTCTCCGTTGACCGTCAGAGACAAAGCGTCGGAGAAGTCATAGCCCGAGTAGAGGTTCAGATGATGATAGTCCCCGGGCTGGGTCATACGTGAGTCGGTATGGAGCACACCCACAGGCTTACCTGCCTCCGAACGACGGGTATCGTCATTGATATAGTCATAAATGGAGCTTGTGCCTCCGAGGTACTTTAAGCCGATCCGGAACCGCTCCGAGAGGGTGAAATCGGCACTTGCCTGCCACTTGAACCGCCTCATGGCGAACTCCTCCGTCATCGAGGTCGCCAACTCAGAGCTCCTTGAGGGCTCTTCGGGACGTAGCGTGGTGGTGATACTCTGGTCTTTGAGGTACCTGTAATCGCTGTAACCGAAGGATCCGAAGTAGCTTGCCCGATTAGTGGAGTAGCCGCCCTGCAACTGCTCCTCTGTGTAAAACCTGTGATTCAGATTCAACCTGCTGCTTGCAAGGAAAGAGGTGCGCCTCTTCCACCGTGCCGTCTTGATCCGAAGCACCCCGCGGACATTACTCCGGTAACGGGTTCCCGGGGTACGATCCAAGCTGACGCTTTGGATGTCTTTGACGTCTATACCGGTTAACTCTTGGTTGCTGTGCACCTCCCTGCCGTCCACTTCGATAAGCAGGGTACCACCTCCGAAAAGCGACGGGGTGCCTTCACTCGAAACCGTGAGACCGGGGATCTGCTTCAGTACGTCAGAAATGTCCGTACGATTGCTGAGCGTGGTGCCCTCCACCGACAGCTCGATGGCAGACCCCTTCAGCGCCAAAGTCGGACGAACCGCTTCGACGCTCACGCCTTCGAGCTCTGTGCCGGCATTTTTGAGCACCACCCTCCGGGGAACGGAACCCACGGGGTAAATGACAGTCTCCAGCCCCACGTAGCTGATCCGCACGAATGCGGCTCGGGCACCGATCTCCAACGAATACTTACCCGTGTCGCCGGTCGTGGTGCCTGCCAAAAACGCACTGTCGCCTGCCAGTGCCACGACATTGGCAAACGAGACAGGCGACCCGCCTTCATCTTCGACAGTGCCGGTCAAAGGGGCATTTTGAGCAAAAACCGACTGACACAGCAGTCCAAAGAAGATTAGGCAGAACACGTGGTAGACTCGGTGACTCATGGTTCTATCGGGTTACAGAATTTTAGCGATTTGTTTGTTGTCTTTGCAAGATACCAATTTATCTCGTAAAGTAGTAAAAAATCCACTTTTGCAAGCACACTTATAAGCGTCCCCGCACCTTACAGAAGTCCGGAAGGTTCCCGCACAACCTGCTATTTTAGTACGTACCGGGAAGATCTCCCCGGTCTGTACCACAAAGGGGCGAGACACGGACCGAAAACATATCCTCGGTCTGTACCTCGTCACAAACTTGAACGGGCGTAAAAGCTCTAATTACGAGACACAGAGACGAAACACGCCTGCTCTCAAACCGAACCTGAAAAGGGTGTGCCGAGATTTCTTTCGACACACCCTTTGGGAAATTTATTATGTAGGAGGCTTATTACATCATACCGCCCATTCCGCCTGCCATAGCCGCAGGGTCAACTGCAGGAGCCTTCTCGGGGAGGTCTGTGATGACCACTTCGGTGGTGAGGAACATCCCTGCGATGGAAGCGGCGTTTTCGAGAGCCACACGAGCTACCTTGGTCGGGTCAATGACACCCGCGGAAATGAGGTTCTCGAACTTATCCAGACGGGCGTTATAACCGAAGTCGCCCTTGCCTTCGCGCACCTTCTGTACCACGACGGCGCCTTCCTTGCCTGCGTTTGCGACGATCTGACGGAGCGGTTCTTCGATAGCGCGGTGGATGATCTCGATACCGGTCTGCTCATCGGGGGTTTCGCCCTTCAGGGCGTCAAGCACGTGACTTGCGCGGATGTAAGCCACGCCACCGCCGGGCACGGTACCTTCTTCGATGGCCGCACGGGTAGCCGAGAGGGCATCTTCCACACGGTCTTTCTTTTCCTTCATCTCCACTTCGGAAGCGGCACCCACGTAAAGGACAGCCACACCGCCCGCAAGCTTGGCGAGACGTTCCTGGAGCTTTTCGCGGTCGTAGTCACTGGAAGTAGCTTCGATCTGAGCCTTGATGGTAGCTACGCGCGCTTTGATGTTTTCGGGAGCGCCGGCACCGTTCACGATCGTGGTGTGATCCTTATCGATGGTGACTTTTTCGGCCGTACCGAGCATATCCATGGTAGCGTTGGAGAGCTGGAGACCGGTCTCTTCGCTGATGACGGTACCGCCCGTGAGGATGGCGATGTCTTCGAGCATCGCTTTACGGCGGTCGCCGAAGCCCGGAGCCTTCACTGCCGCAATCTTCAGGGAGCCGCGGAGACGGTTCACGACGAGGGTGGCGAGGGCTTCGCTCTCCACGTCTTCCGCAATGAGGAGGAGCGGACGACCGGTCTTGATGACTTCTTCGAGGATAGAGAGGATATCTTTGAGGGCAGAGATCTTTTTGTCGAAGATAAGGATGTAGGGATTCTCGAACTCTACCGTCATCTTTTCGGTATTGGTGACAAAATAGGGCGAAACATAGCCTTTGTCAAACTGCATACCCTCTACGATGTCGACCGTGGTCTCCGTACTCTTGGCTTCTTCGACCGTGATGACGCCTTCTTTCTTCACCTTACCCATGGCTTCGGCGATAAGCTTACCGATCTCTTCGTCGCCATTGGCAGAAATCTTGGCCACATGCTCAATCTTGGCAAGATCGTCGCCCACTTCCACGCTCTGCTTCTTGAGGTCTGCCACAATGGCGGCTGCGGCCTTGCCGATCCCGCGCTTCAAGTCCATGGGGCTTGCACCTGCGGTGACATTTTTGAGACCCACACCGATAATGCTCTGGGCAAGCACCGTAGCGGTGGTGGTACCGTCGCCCGCATCATCGTTGGTCTTGGATGCGACTTCACGGACGAGCTGAGCGCCCATATTTTCAAACGGGTCTTCGAGCTCTATCTCCTTAGCGACCGAAACGCCGTCCTTCGTGATGTGGGGGGCACCAAACTTTTTGTCCAAAATGACATTGCGCCCCTTTGGTCCGAGGGTTGCCTTTACGGCATTCGCAAGCTGATCCACGCCATCCTTGAGGAGGGCACGTGCTTCGGTATCGAATTTAATCTGTTTTGCCATAATATGATGTGTCTATAAGTGTCTGTTGTAAATGGATATCGTCTTCTTAACCAATGACCGCAAAGACATCGTTCTGCTTCATAATGAGGTACTTTTCGCCATCGAGCTGGATCTCGGTGCCGGCATACTTGCCATACAGGACGCGGTCACCGGCTTTGAGAACCATTTCTTCGTCCTTGGTGCCGTGTCCCACGGCGATAACTTCGCCCTGGAGGGGTTTTTCCTTGGCGGTGTCGGGGATGATGATACCGGAAGCGGTCTTTTGTTCGGCCTCTGCCGGGCGAACAAGCACGCGGTCAGAAAGAGGTTTGATGTTCATAACTATACGAGTGAATGTTTTATGTATATGTTTGTATTGAATGTTTATTGCCCACCCGGTACCGGATTCTACGCCCCGCCCCGGGTTCACCAATAGATGATGAAAATTCCGTGCCAAACTCTCCTTTTGTCAAGAATAAGTACCCGGGCATCCCATACAAAGAACCGAAAGGGCGGTACCGACATCACTGACCGTGACAGTGTCGTCAAAAGATGAAGCAAATCACGACAGAATACGGGACAAATTTTGCACGTACCGAGACATTCTTCTCGTACAGACCCGCATCATCTCCCCATACAGACCGAGCCGACATCTTTGACCGCACCAAAACTTTTCCATTACTCCACCTATCCGCAAAAAGAGACGGGACTCCACATTTCGGAAGTCCCGTCTCGATTATTGAGCCGATTGTGTGTAAGATCCGCTTATGACTTAGAAGATAAGTTTCACTCCGAAGAGAAGACCCCAAGTAGAACTTACGGTTACATCGTTATCCCACGCATTTGCCTTCTCTGCAAATTCAGCCAAAGAGCCGGCTCTAAGGTTATAGAGCGGTGTAGTGCCGTTTTCGACAGAGACGATCTGAAGGGGCATAATGTTGTTGTAGCTGGAAGAGAGCGCAGGTCTCTTGTACACGCCCCAGTTGGAATTGAGAAGGTTGCCGAAGTTGATCATATCGAAGCTGAACTGCAACGTATACCTTCTGTCCGTACCGAAGTCGGTAAAGAACTCGTGCATCACCTTGAGGTCAAAGCGGTTCAACCACGGATCCAGAAGGCCGTTGCGCTCGGCAAACTTACCTTTGCGGGTTTTGAGGTAGTCGTTGCCATCCACAAAGGTCATAAAAGCTTTGTACTGATCGGCGGCACTCATCACTACATTACCGGACTTGTCTTTCTTATCGACAAACGTCATCTTGGTATCTGCAGTGCTCTCGGGCACGTAAAGCAGGTCGTTGGTGGAGCCGTCGCCATTGAGGTCAAAAGTCCTTTTGCCAATCCTGTAGTCTCCCGTAATAAAGCTGGAGCGACCTGTATTGGAGCCGTTATAATAGAGACCGATGGTCGTGGCCATATTTTTGTTCTCCAGACGGTAAGAAATCGATCCGACCAAGCGGTGTGGCACAGCGAAGCTCGAGTAACTAAGCTCGGGGTCATTGAGGTCACTATAGGTGGGGTTGCTCGTCCAAGCCGAGTTAGCCGAGGAGCCGGGGTTGCTCGTCACGTCCATGGCCGTAGTATAAGTGTACGCGAGCATAAAGTCGAGACCTTTGACGGCACGGTTCTTTATTTGTGCAGTGAAAGAGGCCTGATACCCTTTGTCCGTATTCGTGAGGAGAATGGCGTTATTGACATCCTTGTGAATTCGGTCAGACTGGTAGTAAGGACGGCCATCAACCATTTGACCTGTAGGCTCCGGAAGATTGACATTCTTTTCGAGAGGCGCAAAAACGTCCTTGGAATAAATCCCTTCGAGTGTCAGAGTGGTATTGTAAGGCAGGGCGAAATCAAAAGCGAGATTTGAACGCCATACCTGAGGCATTTTGAAGTCTTTGGCAACTTGAGCCAAAGCACCTTTGTAGGGTTTTGTAGCATCAGGGCTGAAGGTCTGGGGGAAGAGACCCGGGTAATTTTTGATCTGAGCGTGGAAATCAGGATTGAAACGGAAATCATCCGGAAGCATATCGCCACTGAAACCCATTTCGGGACTCTGCAAAGTACCAGACGCAGAGGGCTGATTGGTAAACCACACGAAAGGCAGTAAGCCGGAGAAGAGTCCTGTACCTCCACGTAGTTGGATCGAACGATCCCCGAGAATATCCCAGTTAAAACCGAGACGGGGGTTCCACATCACTTGGGTATTAGGCCAAGTGCCGACATCCATCTTAGTGCCATAACGCATATCACCAAGGGCGGTGACTTGGGGATTGTCCACAAGCTTATTGAGATACATCGGGACTTCCACACGAAGACCAGGTGTCAGTTTGAACTGAGGCGTAATCGCCCACTCATCTTGAAAGTAAGCGGCGAAGAGCCCGAAGTTCATTTCCACGCCTTTCAATTCTTTGCCGTCCCATCCGTAGGTCACGCCAAAGCCGATGGGCTTGGCGTTATTCATAAAGTCTTCCATACTCGCATAACGGTAGTACGAAGTACCTTCGCGGAAATAACCGTTATTGACGTAGATGTTGTCATACCTCAGACCTGCGACAAGGGTATGGTTGCCGAGGTTGTAGGTGAAGTCATCGGATATGGAGAGGGTATTATTGACGACCTGATTATGGTACGAAAAGAGTTCGTACCCAAAGCTCATATAATAACCACCGTCCTTTAGGATGTCCACAAAGGGGAACTCCGCAGAAGGAGAGGTTCTCATCGGATCCTTGGAGCCGGTGTAGGTCACCATAAGCTTATTGGAGATATTATCCCCAAAACGGCTATTAAGTTCACCTGCAAAACCGTGTATCTCGTTGACATTTCCGTACCAAGAATTGCTGAAGGCCATAGCGCCTTCGGAAATACGACCCGGATTGAGTCGGGGGTTATTTCCCGGCCCTGAGTTGTAGTTTGTGGTAGACATACTCTGATTCTTGAGATAGTTGTATCGCAAGGAGAGATGGTGATCCTGACTGATGTTCCAGTCGAGCTTGACGAGGAACTTATAGTTCTTGCTATCAAGGCTTGGAAAGGTCTCATAGGATCCGGGATCGTAGCCATACTTTTCCATAAGGAAATCCTTCATCCGCTTCATATCTGCGATAGAAGCGCGAGAGAGGTTGTTTTCCTTGTCTGCCACGCCTTTGGAGCTCGGATAGAACCCGGTGTAAGGGTTCGCTGCTTTTTCGTATTCACCACTGACGAAGAAGAAAAGTTTATCCTTCACGATAGGCCCGCCAAGGGTAAAGCCGTACGTTTGTTCGTGACGGTTGGCGAAATCCGGATTTACCTTATCACCCACTTTGATACCGGTCATCCCATTCCCGCGGAGGAAGGTATACGCCGTGCCGTTAAAGATATTTGTGCCGCTCTTGGTGATGGCATTTACAGAGGCTCCGGTAAAACCGGAGAGGCGGACATCATAGGGGGCAATGTTGACCGAGACGGCCTCAATGGCATCAAGAGAGATCGGTTGAGCCGAACCGCCGGGCATAAGGTTATTTGAGAGACCGAAGTTGTTGCGGAAGGCTCCACCATCAATCGAAATGTTATTCATACGACCATCACGCCCGGCAAAGGAAGAGCCATTGGCTTGAGGCGTGAGACGAGTAAAGTCGTTAAGACTCCTTGAGATCGTAGGTAACGTCTTTAACTGCTCGGACGACACTTGCGTCAGAGCCCCCGTGCGTTGACTATTGAAGGTCGGATTTTTGCCCTCCGCCGTCACGGTCACGCCCTCAAGAAGTTCACTGGACTCGCTCATATTAACCTTCATCACGAACGTTTCCCCGAGGACGAGATTGATTCCGTCAGTGACATGGTCATTATAGCCAATGTACGTTACTGTAACCGTGTACGGTCCTCCAACTCGCATATTATTGATGAAGAAATTACCGTCGGCATCCGTGAGCGCATTGTACTTCGTGCCCGATGGTGTGTGAACCGCACTGACAGTCGCCGCGACAAGAGGATCGGCACTACCAGTAACGTGTCCGCGCAATGCAGATGTCGTAACCTGTGCCAAGGCAGAGGCTCCAAACATCAGCATCCCCACAAGAATAGACACCGCAATGAGCATTACTTTTCTGTTCATACTACAGCTTGTTTGTTTTATGTAAGATGTGTGAATGTTGACCTTTTTTGTCAGTGCAAAGGTATCATATTTTTGTTACATTTCGGTTACCGGACAGAGAAGCGAGATACACCGGATCCTTTGAACATTAGCACTCCATCATAGGTTATACCAACGAAGCGCAAAGCTTCTGCATTTACACAAGACTACTATTTTTACATAGAAATACAGACACTTATGAAACTGAGCAAGAAACTGATCGATAAGATCAATGAGCAACTGAACTACGAGCAGGAATCCGCTTTTATCTACCTCTCGATGATGTACGAATTCCAAAGCCGCAGCCTTGAAGGCTTCGCCAACTGGATGAAGGCGCAACACAACGAGGAAATCGCCCACGCCGCAGAGATGGCAGGCTTCCTCCTCGAACGCGGCGTGCGTCCCCTCCAACAGTCCATCGCCGAAGTACCCAACAAATTCGGCTCTGTACTTGAGATCTTCGAAGCAGCCCTCAAGCACGAAGAAGAGGTCACCAAGCGCATCCGTGCCATCGTGGATCTTGCCATCGAAGAGAAGGACTACAATGCCGAAAGCTTCTTCCGCAAATACATTGACGAACAGGCAGAAGAAGAAGCCACATTCGCAAGCATCATTGACAAGCTCAAACTCTCCGGTGACGCCGGGATCCTCTTTATGGATCACGGTATGGGCAAACGCCAATAAGACGGCACCATAAATGTTGCCCGCAGACGTAACCGGATTCATTGACACGCTCGGTCTCTAACGGGAGCACCATCAAAAGCACCACTCCTCAGAAGATTGAGCGTTTCCCTCTCCTCCCTGAGAAGATCTGATTTGTCCCGTGGACTCGCTTTCCGCAAGGCAGGAATCCCCATCATTCATATCCTTGGAGTAGAACACGAAGGTGGACAAAGCTCCTAATTAAAATGAACAGAGAGCTCCGATGACATCCGTGCATCGGAGTTCTCTGTTCATTTTATGGTACACTTATCGATAGTGCATAATTGAGTAGGTCGGGAAACGAAAGTTTTCTGACCTGCTTTCGTTTCCTTCTCTCTCACACCACCGTACGTGCCGTTCGGCATACGGCGGTTTAATTCGTTTTCAAAGAGTGGCTAATCGCATAGTAGTCCAAACAACTTACGAGGCCTCT
>SFHG01000105.1 GCA_004555765.1 Bacteroidales bacterium | reverse complement strand
TATTTTTCTATAAAGGTCAGTTTCTTCTTAGTGACAGCAGGAGGGTTTTCATTTCGGGCGTAAGCAGCGGTATCATCAGCGCAAGGTAAGGGATGATTAGGAGGGTGCGTGCCACGATGGTGACCGCCCCGTCTCCGAAGTCGACGAGCATCCCTCCGAAGTAAAATGCCGCAGTCACCGCAAGCGAAAGAAGGATGCGTCCTTCGTTGTACCGGATAGGGTGGTATTTGCGTCCCAAGGTGTAGGAGAGGAGAAGCATAATGCCGTTGCAGGCGATGGCTGCCCACGCACAGGCAATGATGCCGTAGCGGGGCACACCCCAGAGGATGATGGCGACTGTGACGGCGAGCCCGATGAGGGAGAAAAGAGCGCCAAACTGCGTCCGGTCGCTTACTTTGTACCAAATGGAGAGATTATAGTAGATCCCAAAGAGTACTTCACTTGCCATCATAATCGGCACAATCGCAAGCCCGGAGTAGTAGTCGGGGCGAACCACGTGTCTGAATAACGGCATCCAGTACATCACGAAGACAAAAATCAAGCATCCGGCGAAAACGAAGTAATTCATCGCCAGGCGGTAAGCCTTATCTGCGTCCACGGACTTCATCTTCGAGAAAACGAAAGGGTCATAGGCGAAGCGAAACGCTTGGAGGAACATCACCATAATGACGGATATCTTGAGATTTCCCCCGAATATGCCCACCATCTCAAGCCCGGTCTCATGGTCGGGTGCGAGAAGGGGGATGAGGATTTGTCCCGCCATCTTATTGAAATTGCCGGCGAGACCGAGCAGGACGAGCGGGAGACAGTAGCTGACGAGCCGCCGGAAGAGTACTCCGGAAAAAGCCCCCTCCAGAGCCGGCTTCAAGACGGGAAGGATACATAAAAATTCGATCGTCGAAGCGAGGAGGTTGGAGAGGAAGATATAGCCGACGCCGAAGCCCGGGATGTAAAGCCAACCCGGCATCGTGACGCCTTGGCGGGAAAGATAGGGTAGGAAGACGAGGAAAAAGAGGTTGAAAAAGATATTGAGGAGTACGAAGAGGAACTTGAAGCCCGCAAACTTCAGCGCTTTTTTCTCAAACCTCAAGTAGGCAAACGGCAGGGACATCAAAGCGTCGAGAGCCACAATGACGACAAACATCCCCACGTACCACGGGTGCGCCGGATAGCCGACCGCAGCCGAAATGTCGTCCAAAAAAACAAAACCCGCAAGTACGAAAATCCCGCAGGTCGCAGACAGTATCCTCAGGCACGTCGCATAGACCGAGGATTTATCCTCCTCGGTACCCAAGAAGCGAAAAAGCCCGGTCTCCAATCCCAGCGTAAGTACAACGAGGACGACACTCACCCACGCATAGAGGTTAGTGACGATCCCGTACTCGGCGGCATCCGCAAGTACACGGATGTAAAAAGGCGCAAGCAGCCAATTCAAGAACTTGCTTACGATGTTCGTCAGACCGTAGATAACCGTATCTTTGGCCAAACCCTTCATTCCGGTTCCCATGGCGCGTCAGTCAAAAAATGAGGGACGGAGGGGCGGTATCTCATCGTAGTCCCGTCCGAAATGCCGGTATGCAAGGGAGGTGGCTTCCCGCCCTCTCGGTGTCCGCTTCAAGAACCCCTCCTTGATCAAAAACGGCTCGTACACGTCTTCCACGGTCCCGGTGTCCTCTCCGATGGCTGTCGCGATGGTACTGAGACCGACCGGACCTCCTCCGAACTTGTCCATTATGGCAAGGAGAATTTTGTGGTCGATCTGATCCAAGCCGTGTCGGTCGATGTTAAGCGCTTCAAGGGCATACTCTGAGATCTCCTTATTGATGCGTCCCGTCCCTTTGACCATCGCGTAGTCTCTGACGCGGCGAAGGAGGGCGTTGGCGATACGGGGCGTACTCCGAGACCGCCGCGCGATTTCCTCGGCCGCTTCCGGATCACAGTCCGTACCGAGGATGCGTGCCGAGCGGAGCACGATGCCCGTCAGGGTCTCGAGGTCGTAGTACTCGAGGTGCATATTGATGCCGAAGCGGGCACGGAGCGGAGCCGTAAGGAGCCCGGAGCGTGTCGTGGCACCGATCAGTGTGAAAGGCTCCAGTTCGATTTGGATGCTCCTTGCTCCCGGTCCTTTGTCGATCATAATGTCTATCCTGTAGTCTTCCATGGCGGAGTACAGATACTCTTCCACGACGGCTGGCATACGGTGGATTTCG
>SFHG01000104.1 GCA_004555765.1 Bacteroidales bacterium | reverse complement strand
ACCGCCGCTCCACTCATGAGAAGCGGGATTATCACCTCAATCATATGCGAGAAGTAGGAGAGGCTCATGAAGGGTGCGCCTACGAAGTACGTGAGTGCGCTTTCGGGATCCTTCGCCGTGAGGACGATGAGCACGACGGCTATGCCCAGCCCGATGGCAATCGCCACTGCCATGCGCAGGATCTCGTGACGGGTCTGAACGCTTATGCTGCGAAGTCGCTCGGCAATGCCTTTGCTTGATTTATTGGACACTGTAAGCACCTTCTATCTGCCCTGCCGACATCCTCTTAACCCCAAGCATGTAGTAACCGAGCTCCTCCTCGGTGACCTTGCTCACGTCTGGGAAGTACGCAACTATCTCGCCTTCAAAGAGAACAATCAGGCGATCGGAGAGGTTCAGGATCTCGCCCAGGTCCGCGCTGATGAGAAGGATTGCGCTGCCGGAGTCCCGCATGTTGACGAGCCTGCGGCGAATGGAGTCCGTGGCCCCCACGTCGATCCCGCGCGTGGGCTGATCGCACACGATGAGTTTGGCAAGTCCGGTTAGCTCGCGTGCGACAAGCACCTTCTGGATGT
Organism: Bacteroidales bacterium; assembly: GCA_004555765.1. Classification (GTDB taxonomy): domain Bacteria; phylum Bacteroidota; class Bacteroidia; order Bacteroidales; family Porphyromonadaceae; genus Porphyromonas_A. The sequence continues at coordinate 1,657 of SFHG01000104.1, read as the reverse complement.
TGCCTCCGGAGAGCATCCCAACCTTCTGGTTGCCGCCATCGCACAGGACGTCGTAGTCCTTAATCCACTTGTCCGTGTCTTCCTTTATGACGGGCTGGTTGAGGAGAAGGCCTTTGTTGTATCGCTTCCAGTCGACCTTGTCCGCAATCATGTTCTCGCAAATAGAGAGGGTGCCGGAAGCCCCTGTGCTCATGCGGTCCTCGGGAATGTAGGCCAAGCCCTTCTCGCGCAGCTCGTGAATGCTCATGCTGCGGATGTCAAAGCCGCCCATAGAGAGCGTGCCCGACCCGCCACCCGAAAAGCCGGTGATGGCATTTACCAGAGGTTCCTGCCCGTTCCCCTCCACGCCCGCTATTCCCACGATCTCGCCCGAGCGGACGGTGAAGGAGACGTCGTTCACGGCCCTCTTGCCGTTAAGGTCGAAGAGTTCGAGGTCCTTCGCGACGAGACAGGCCGGACCAGGGTTTGCCTTCCCCTTGGGCACCTTGGACTCCACGTTCACGCCAACCATGAGTCGGGAAATGTCCGACTCGCTCACGTCCTTCACGTCGTAGGTCCCGACCGTGTGGCCTCGGCGAATGACGGTAACTCGGTCGCAGAGCGATTTGACCTCGCCAAGTTTGTGCGAGATAAAGATGATCGTGTGGCCCGCCTCGCGAAGCGCCCTTAGCTGGACGAAGAGCTCGGAGGTCTCCTGTGGCGTGAGAACGGCCGTGGGCTCGTCAAGGATGAGTATCTCGGCACCCCTGACGAGCGCTTTCAGGATCTCAACCTTCTGCTTCACACCAACGGTAAGGTCGCGAATCCTTGCAGCGGGATCGATGTCGAAGCCGTATTTGTCGCTGACGCTCTTGGTTATCTCCGCGGCCTTCTTCGTGTCGAACTTAAGGCCGGTTGTGGGCTCTATCCCAAGCGTGATGTTCTCGGCGACGCTCAGGGAGGGGACGAGCATGAAGTGCTGAAAGACCATGCCGATGCCGTTGGCAATAGCTACCTGCGAAGAGGTGAGCTTCACCTCTTGCCCTTTAATGATGATGCGCCCCTCGTTGGGCTGTTCGACGCCGTAAAGCTGCTTCATGAGCGTGGACTTTCCAGCACCATTCTCGCCGCATATGGCGTGAATCTCGCCCTTTCGAGTCGAGAAGTTCACATCGTCGTTAGCCATTATTCCGTTGTCGTACACCTTGGTAATGTGTTCCAACTTGAGGAAGTCATCATCGGACAATGTGGTCTACCTCCTCCATTTGGCATCGGTATCCGAAAGACGCCACCCCGCCCCGCCTGGGAGAGACGGCGGGGATGGGGTGGCAATTCAAGGCTAGAAGGTTGTGTCGACCTGAATCTTCCCGTCAATGATGTCCTGCTGCGCCTGGTCGATGGCGGCAAGCTGCTCCTCGGTGAGGACTTCCTTGGTTGTATCCGTGACCGAGTAGCTGACGCCGCCCTTGTCCAGTCCATATGTCACGACGGTGCCATACGGCAGCGTTCCCTTGAGCTCCTCGCCGGCCGCGTCGAGGAACGTGTTGTTGACGTTCTTCTGCATGGACGTGAGCGTGTGAGCAGCCTTGTCGGTGTCTCCCTGGGACGCCCAGTACTCGCCCTGGTTTCCGTCGACGCCGATGACGTAGTACCCGTCGCCCATCTCGACCGCGGCGTC
>SFHG01000002.1 GCA_004555765.1 Bacteroidales bacterium | reverse complement strand
CGGAGCACATCATTGCCGGCATCGTCTTCCAAAACAATGGTGACGTAATCGCTTTCTGTCGTCTCTTGCTTAGTTGTAGGGTTATTCGGCTCATCGGGAACCGTACCGGGCTTGTCGCAAGCCGTGAGTGAGAGGGCAAGGATTGCCCCCATAAGGGGGAGTGTATAATTCCCCGACATCAGTTGGAACATAAAAACAAATTTGTTTAGTTGTTTAGTAAATACGTATGCGTCACCGCTGTGACTTTTTCTCTTTTAGTTGCTTCCTTTTGGGGTTGAGGTATAGTGTCCTCTTTCCCGCAAAGGAAGTCACAGTTATTGCTTAATGCAACTTTTCGGGAAAAATCGGGCAAAATCGGGTAAAATCGGGAAATCCAAATTTTTAATTAAGTCCCGTTTTTCTCGTATTTTGGCATTATCGTCCATTAGAAATGGATCAGTACCGTTTTTCTTTTCTCATTACATTCGGATTTCAAAACCATTTCATTTCCAGTACAAAATCGTATCTTTGCAGATAGAAAGGAACTGATTTAGGCAGTTGGACAGCTATGAACAGACAGTATGACATTTCGGGCTTTGACCGGTTGAGAGCCGGGACAATAGTTGAGACCGCACTCTACATCCTCAATAGTGCCGGAGCCTTGGACAGATACCATCTCTGTAAGGTAATGTACTTTGCAGAGCGTGCCTATATCGCCAAATGGGGCTCTCCTATGACCGATGAAGTTTATTGCGCTTTGAAGTACGGTCCCGTTCCCTCTCACCTTTACGATGCGATCAAGGATGACCAAAACAACATCTCGGAATTTGCACGCTATATTGCCTACTTGTTTTGGGATGCTGTGAGCAAAGGCGACGAAAAAGACGACACACAAGGTCTCTTGTTCCCAAAGAGGAAAGCAGATACCTCTTATCTCTCGAAAGCTGCCATTGAAGCGCTCGATGAGGCAGTGTCCAAGTACGCGGGAGAAAGTTTCAATACGCTTAAAAATATCTCTCATAACGGGATAGATTGGAGAAATGCGTGGAAGAAAACAGGTCTCAAAGTGCTCTCCATTCTGGATATGGCCGAGAGTGGCAATGCAAGCAAAGGCATATTGGAACTAATCTCCGATGGCGAGGAGCCCGCATTTTGCTGACAAGTTTCTCTTAACACGATATGGAAGGGTCTTCAATACAGGTCGGAGAGGTCTTTTATCTTCCCTTGGGAAGAAATGAACGAATCGAGCCCGGAGAAGGATATTCAACGCGGAACAAGTACCTCATTGTTTTAGGGTTTAGTCCCGAAGGTGACGTGATTTGTGGGGCTGTCTTTAACTCCCGGATAAATCAAAAGTTACCCCTTGAAATTCAACAGTACCACTATCCGATAGACTATCGAAAGTATTCCTTCCTCTCTCATCAATCCTTTGTTGATTGTTCCTCACTCATTCCTGTGAGCAGAAATAAGTTCCGGGCGGACTCTCGATGCGGACAAATTGACGAGGAAGACCTCGGATATGTATTGGAAGCCGTTGTAGAAGCACCGACCACAAGAATGGCAGAGCTTGTTTATTTCGGGCTACTACCCGGGGCAGACGATTGATACGGGACACCATATCGGATTATATTTTACTCGTTATAAAATACGGCAGGGCGGAAACGCTCTTGCCGTTTTTCTTTTCACGGCAATCGGCAAAAGGGGCGGTTACTCTGCCATCGTGACGTAATGGATGGTCGAGAGGTTAAAGGCGGCGATGTAGTTCCATAGCCCGCCCCCGTTAGGGTCATTGACGACGGAGACGCGCTGAGAGGTGGCGTATAGTCCGTTGGCATCCACTTGTAAGGGATATTCTTTCCCGCCGTCGTACTGTATCGTGGCGTAGACATACCCACAGAAACGCTCCACTACCGGGCGCTTCGTGGCAAAAGTATGACGGGCAAGGTGGAAGGTCAAGCATTTTTCTATTCCGCAGGCTTCTGCGATCTTCTTCAAATCTCTGTTGATGACCTGATTGCTGTATACCGGCAAAAGGCGACCATCGTAGGGGCGTTCGTAGAGGTATTTGTCAAGGATTGCAATGGCTTTATCCAACAGGTAAACCTGAGAAAGGGTATCTGTCTTTTGCCGGCGGAACAATAGCCAAGGGTGTCCGTTCATTACGGCTATGTTCTTTTCTCGCAGGTTGTAAACATCCCTGTACGAAATACCCGTATAGCAGGCGAAAAGAAACACATCCCGCACTACGGAAAAATGATAGTTCAACTCAACTTCTTCGACCTTCTGCAACTCTTCGGTTGTCAAAAAGCCTCTATCAACTGCGTTCTCGCAGTAAGAGACATCCCTAAGTGCATTATCTTTGAGGTAACCTTTTTTCTCTGCATACTTCATCGCATTCACCGCGTAGCGAAGAAGCTTTATAAGGGTGTTGTGGTTATATCCGCCTTCGCACTCAAGATAAAGACGGTATTCATCCAGAATAGCTACGGTAACTTCTGAGACAAGAAGGTCTTTAACCTTATATCTCATCAAGATAAAATCGAGAAACGACTGCGCGAAACGTCTGTAGTTTCTTAATGTGCCTTGGGTAAGCAAACCGGCTTGAGTACGGCGTGCGTGTTCTTCGTTGTTTTCGTTGAAAACTGCCCCGATGGTCTTAAAGGAAGTTCTTCTTTTTCCTGCATAGGCATCTCTCAGACGAGACAGAGTCAAAGCATTATTGCGGTACAGATCTTCCGCATATACCATAAGCTTTGCCTTCACTGCGTCCAACTCCCTGTTTATATACCCGGCATCGGGACAGCTACTAACCACCCGGTTAGCTTGCAACAAGGACGGCTTTACTTCTATTGGCAAACGCCCCAGGTTAAGCCTTTTGCCCTCGTATGACACTCGGAGCATTATCGGTGACTGCTCTACTTCGCTATCTTTCTTGTCACGGGTGTAGAAGCTGACCCGGAGGTTGATGTTGGTCTTCATCTGAAACATAAATTAGTGATGAATAATGGTGAGAGGTTAAAACAACACCAAAGATGAAGATTAGAATGTTTTTTGCCGACCTAACCGTGTCAATACAGAAATAGCTCAAGATTGGTCTTGTAGCCATTTTGTAGCCACACCAAGGAGTCTATCCGACTGATGCATTTTTCGGACTGTCGCAATTCACTGAAATACTATCAGTTAAGAGGAAATACAACAAGTCATTATTATGACGTCCGAATCGGTCTATTGGCTACAAACTGAATTTCCGTCAGTCCGTAAGAGGACTAAGGCTTTTTGTGGGTTAAAACAAGACAAGCACCACAATTCCAATGAATTGCAGTGCTTGCCGTTTACTTGTAACATCTGCTTCCAACGCGCTTTTTGAAACGCTTTTGAAAGCCTATTGAAATGATTGCTGTCCTGTAGGGACTCGAACCCCAAATTCAAGAGCCAGAATCTTGCGTGTTACCATTACACCACAGGACAATTCTTTTCTTTTAGTGCGACAAAGGTACCAAACATTTATTTTTCCACAAAATTTTTAGGTCAAAAGTCCGGCTATGTTTGTCAAAGAGGGCTGATTCCCATACTTGCTTACCGTGATAAAGGACGGGGCGGAACAGTCGAAATCCGGATCAAGAGCAGGTAAAACATCAAACCCCAAACCATTTACGAATTACCGGCGCGCAATCCGAAAATTCAGCATCTGTTCCATTGGGCGGAGGTGCGTCTTTCGGGTATCCGAGGCATAGTCCATGGAGAGAGATGGAGCCTACATCTATTTGGCCTGTCTGCTGCGCTTCGCCGTCGCGACTGTCGTCGCTCCCGTGGAGATGATATTCAATGCAAACTTCAGCACGTGCATCCCGGCAGTTTTATCGGTGTATTTGTATGCTTCCGGCTACTTTTTGGCGCGATTGAAGGGGCGCGCAAAAAAAAACGGATTTCCGGGAAAATCGGTCTGCACGAAAAGGGGAAAAACGGGGTACAGACCAAAGAAATCTTTTTGCCCCGTACCACATTCCTATTTGACACAGACCAAGACGATCGTTTCGATCCGTATCACTTTCGGCTCGGGAACAGAGTCCGGGACTGTCGAGTGGCAGCCGGCTATTTCTTTAATCGGGACGTGAGACCGAAGGTGGTTTTTGGAGACAAAGTTATGACCGGCTTGTCCGGATTTGTGACGATAGTCCCGAGTCCGATCCTCTTCAACGGGAATCAATAAAAGGAGTTGGTCGGATCATTTATGAAGCATTTCGTTTATTTTCCTTACATTTGTCTGCAGTTAAGAAACGGCAATCGATTATAGGCGCCAAAGAGTCCCTTCGGGCAGCCCGGTTTTTGAAAGATTTACACCAATCTTACCATTTCATAGAGACATCTACTTCCTCAACACAAATAATCAAGAGAGCTATGAGCGATCCCTCCGTAAATTTGCTTTCGAAGAGACTTCTTCAATCTCTGCTTTGGGTACTTTTGTTCCTCTCGGGGACAACGGGTCTTTTTGCCCAAAGTCCGCGCACTGCTGTCACGATGAGCTTCAGTGACGCGTCCCTAAGGGAGGTTCTGACCTCCATCGAGTCACAGACCGATTACGACATCGTACTCTCGCCACCCAATGTCCTTGAGGGCATCAGCAAGCACGTACGCGTCATCGTGACAAACGGGAACGTAAGGAGCGTGCTTGACGGCATCTTCAAAAACACGCCTTTAAGCTACACCATAGACGGCTTGAAGATAACCGTCACGTCCAAGGAAAGCAACTGGGTCATCCTCAGAGGTAAAGTCCTCGACAGTGACGGTGCACCCCTTCCCGGAGCAAACGTACGCGTCAAAGGCTCCAATCGGGGGGCGACAACGGACACGGACGGCAACTATTCTCTTAAAGTGGAGAGCCTCAAAAGCCTCGTTCTTGTCTATTCGTTCGTCGGGATGAAGTCCCAAGAAGTAAAGCCCCAATCGACAAACATAACCGTCACGCTCCAAGATGACGCCCGCACGCTCAAAGGTGTGGAAGTAGAGAGCACCGGGTACCAAGACATCGACAAACGCCTCTCCACCTCTTCCGTCGTCACGGTAAAAGCCGCCGACGTACTCACGAGCAATGTCTCCACAATCGACAATATGCTCCTCGGCAAAATCCCCGGTATGACCGTCCTCACCGACGTATCCACACCGGGAGCCGCCGCCAAGATACGCGTCCGCGGTGTCTCCACCCTCTCCGGCAGTCGCGAGCCGCTTTGGGTCGTGGACGGCATCATCCTCGATGACCCCGTCCCCCTCTCTGCCGAAGAGATAAACTCCCTCGACAACATCAACCTCATCGGTAACGCCATCTCCGGACTTAACCCGATGGACATCGAGAAAATAGACATCCTCAAAGATGCCGCCGCCACAGCCATATACGGCGTACGCGCCGCCAATGGCGTAATCGTCGTCACGACAAAGAAAGGATCGGAAGGACGCTTCTCACTCTCCTACAGCGGAAGCCTTACTTTTGAGCAAAAGCCGAACTACGGGCAGATGAACCTTATGAACTCCCAAGAACGCATAGCCGTCTCCAAAGAGATCCAAAGGCGCGCCCTACCCTTCCCCTTCACCGTCTCCCGTGTAGGATACGAGGGGCTCCTGATGGATTACTACGACCGAACCCTCACGGAAGAACAATTTCTCCAGGAAGTAAAGAAACTCGAAGAGACCAACACGGACTGGTTCGACATCCTGCACCAAAATTCGCTCCAACAGCGCCACAACGTCTCCGTCTCCGGGGGCACGCGGGGTCTTACCTACTACGCTTCGGGCAACATTACGGTGAACCCCGATGTCGTCAAAGACAAGGGAGTGACCAATTACTCCGGAATGCTCAAGCTGAACTTTAATCCCTCCGACAAAATATCGGCACAGCTGCAGGCTCGTGTCAATGGAGCGACAAAGGAATACACCTACCCTACCGTTTCGCCCTACGAATACGCGTACAACACATCGAGAGCCATCCCCGCCTTCGACGAATCGGGGAACCGGGTCTTCTACAACGACCAACAGGGTACCCTCACGCAACTCCGTTTCAATATGATGAACGAGCTTGACCACTCCGGTCAGACCGTGAAGAGCAATGGCTTTAATGTCGTCGGCTTCCTTGAATACCGCCCCTTCACCGACTTCAAGATCAATACCACTTTCGGCGTAAATGCCGCCAATACCACGGAAAAGACGTGGTTCGACGAACAGTCCTACGAAGCTGCCAAGCTCAGAAGAGTAAACTTCGGAGACCCCCAGCCTTCCACCCCGACATGGAAGGAAGAGCAGGCCATCCTGCCCTATGGCGGATTGCTCCGCTCGCGCAATTACCAAAACCTCAGCTGGCAATGGCGCGCCCAAGTGATCTACAACTGGCGTTTCCTCCCCGAACACGTACTCTCCGTCAACGCGGGTCCGGAGTTCCGCTCCATCCGGTACACCGGGCTTAACTCCACCCAGTACGGGTATCTTCCCGACCGAGGTGAGTCTTTTATGTTCATCAATCCCGCAGAGTGGCCGGCATACAACAAGGTACTCCGGGACACGCCCGACAAGATCACGAACCGACTCTCGAACTTCATATCCCTCTTTGCCAACCTAACCTATTCCTACCGGATGAGGTACGTTATGACGTTCAACGTCAGGGCGGAAGGATCGAATAAGTTCGGTCAGGATCCCAAAGCGCGCTTCCTGCCGATATGGTCCCTCTCGGGCAGGTGGAACATCCACAACGAAGACTTTATGAAAGACGTGACTTGGATCAATATGCTCGCCATAAAGGCTTCCTACGGATTGCAGGGCAATGTGAGCGACGACCAGACACCGAACCTAATTATGCGTTTCGGTGAGTACGAACCGGTCTCCGGACTCTTCCAAAGCTACATTTCCACACTTCCGAATCCACTCCTGAGGTGGGAGAAAAACACCTCCTACAATCTCGGTTTCGAGACTTCGGTCTTTGACAACAGGCTTACATTTACCTTCGACTACTACCGGCGCATCGGTACGGATCAGCTCATCAATAAGTCCGTATCCAAGACGGTGGGGATGAACAGTATCCAGATCAACGCAGGTACGCTCAAGAACGAAGGTTTCGACTTTATGCTTACGGCAGTGCCGATTCGGACGAAAGACTGGACTTGGACGATCTCGCTCAATGGTGCGCGCAACACAAACGTCGTCACCGACGGTGGCGTAAACTCCGAGATCACGTACAACGACTACCTCAACGGTACCATCATCCGTAACGGATTGCCCGTAAATACCTTCTTCTCATACCGCTTTGACGGTCTCTCGGACGGCACACAGAAAGATGTCAAAGGGAATGTCCTCGAGCCGGGTATGCCTCTCTTCAAAGGGCTTGAAACGGAGCGCAAGGACGGCGAGACGAAGGAAGAGTTTTTTGCAACCGTACTCACGGAGAGCGGTCAACGCGTCCCCGTTTCTCAAGGAGGCATCGGCACGTCTCTCAGATGGAAGGATCTCACCCTGAATCTCTTCTTCAGCTACAGCCTCGGCAATAAAGTCCGCCTCAATAACCTCTACGACAACTCGGGTCAGAAAACGCCCAAACCTCAGCAGAACCTCTCCAAAGACCTCGTTGACAGGTGGCAAAAGCCGGGTGACGAGACGAAGACCGATATACCGGCGCTCAGCCAGAACCCCCTTGACGACGTGATGTTCCGCAGGAGTCTTGTTTCGGGCGGGCCCACCTTTCCTTACGACTTTGCCCTTAACCGTTGGCAGATGTACAATTACTCCGACCTCCGCGTAGTTGACGGCTCGCACCTCCGACTTCGCACGGTCTCCCTCTCCTATAACGTCCCAAAGGACTGGATCAAAGGACTGGGACTTTCCTACGCCAATGTGCGTCTCGAAGGCTACAACCTCTTTCTCTGGGCATCCAAAGACCTCAAAGGTCAAGATCCGGCACAAATGAGCTTTGGGTCGCGCGCTGTGCCGCCACTGCCCTCTTACTCCCTTACGCTCAATCTCTCTTTCTGACCTCACGACGATTATGAATATGATATACAAAAGCGTGATTCTCTCCGGTCTTGCCTGTCTTTTGCTCTCGGGGTGCAATTCATTTCTTGACGAGTATTCGCAGGACGAGAAAGTCCCGGCCACAGTAAAGGACTACGAAGAGATCCTCTACGGAGAGGCTTATTTCAAAAACGACCATCTCCCCTACGAATACGTGGAGATTCTCTCCGACGATGTCACAGCGATGTACAACGCGGCCAATACCAGTGGCGAAGACACCAGACAGGAAGTCTATGGTTATTACGCGTGGAAAGACAACCCCGAAGTCACGCCACGCGGCGGGCTGAAGAACGACCTTGCGTGGGAGCAACTTTACCACCAGATCCTCAGCGCAAATGTTGTACTGGAAAAGATCGCAGACATTGAGGGCAAGGAGAGCGACAAAGCCCGCCTGGAAGGTGAAGCACACGCCATCAGGGCATTTGCCTACTTCCTCCTCGTGAACCTCTACGCCGATCCCTATACCACACCGGAGGAGGCCTCCAAGGTTCCCGGAGTGCCGATCAATACCCATACCTACGGGGAAGACATCAACTTTCCCCGTGCCTCTCTTGCAGAAGTCTACTCCGTCATCGTTTCGGATCTTGAGGCAGGCATGCAGGCTTTTGCCAAAGATGACGCTCCCAAAAACATCTTCCGCTGGAACCAGGCGGCACTGGCCACCATCGGGTCGCGCATTTTCCTCTATATGCACGATTGGGACAAAGCCAAAGAATATGCAGATCTTGCGCTCTCGAAAAACGCCTACCTTCGCGACCTCAACGCGAAAAATGCCGAAGATCCGGATCACGCCACCTCTTTCATCTCCAAGGACAACCGCGAGATCAACTACTCTTTCGGATTCTATCTGCCTAAACCCCTCTCCTCCGGTCACCTCTATTACTTCAAACCTTCGGACGAGCTCCTTGCCCTTTACGAAGAAGGCGATCTTCGCTACTTCAACAACGCGGGCAATTACATCACGGCAAAAAGGGTACGCGTCGGAGGTAGTTTCTGGAAACCGGTTTATGCCTACTTTACGAGCGTCAATAAAAACGGCATGACGGACGACACCTTTGTCTACGGTTATGCCATCAGATCCGCGGAAGCCTACCTGAACCGCGCTGAAGCTCTGGCCATGAAGGGGGACAGATCCGGTGCACTCGTGGACTTGAACGCACTCCGTGCCGCTCGCTTCTCGAAAGGATCGGCCGCTCTTCCCGCACCGTCTTCCGATGACGAAATGATCCGGATGGTACGCGATGAACGGCGTCGGGAACTTTGCTTCGAGATGCAGAGGTGGTTCGACCTCCGCAGGTGGGGCAAGCCGGAACTCACACACGAGTACATCACCGACGGGGATGCCGACACGCGCGAGATCTTCACACTGCCGGCGGGCAGTCCGAAGTACACTTTGCCCATACCGCAAGCCGTGCTTAACAGTGATGCCTCTCTCGGTAAAAATTAAATCGGAAGTCGTATGATGCACAGGCATCCGGTACAGACCGAAAACTTCTTCCGGATCCGTACCACAAAACATTTTCGATCCGTGTCTCGCCGAAGCCCCGGTCCGTACCTCCCGAAGCAAGACACCCGTAAGGAAATACTTTTCTGCACCCATACAGTCTTTTTCACAAATCAGACAGCACGATATGACTACCTCTAAATACCTCACAGGTCTCGGCTTGGGACTCGCGATGCTTGCGTTTCAGAGCTGCAACCACGAAGCCCCCATCACGGCCGAACTCGGTACACCCGAGTACCTCATCGAAGACGGACAGGACTACGTCACACATACCATTTACGACATCTATAAGGAGACAGGAGTAAAGCTCGTTTACACCTTTAATCCTTTCACCGCGATATGGGATCTTGGGGCATCGAACTTGAGTGCCACGTACATCTATATCCCGTTCTTTGAGAGAAAAGAACACACGATGGCAGAAAATATGCCGGTCATAGAGGAGAATCTCGTTTATCTCAAGCGGCACTTCATAGACTGCTACGACACCGATTTCAAGAAAAAATACTTCCCTGCCCGCATTTTCCTCTCCGACTCTGTCCGGTACCGTCTTGGAGGATCCGAGACTCTGACAGGCTTCACCAGGGACAACATCGCCCTCAACCTCTATCGGGAAGGCGAAACCCTCAAAGGCTCCTTTCTCAAGGGAGAGCCGTCGTATGAGACGAAAGAGGCCTACTTCAAGGACTTTGCACCGAAGGCTCACTTTGCGCTCTGGCAGTTTATCTTCAAATACCGCGCCTCAGCGCCCGAACTCTTCTTCAGTTATTCAAAAGACCTCTACGGAAAAAACCTCGGAGAGGTCAAAGACAAAAATTATTCCATAAAGCAAGACGGATTTTGGACGTATGACGAACTCAATTCCGGCAAGTATTACCGTGCGTGGAAAGCAGACCGGGACATCGCCGACTACGTACTCCGGATGGTGATGTACACCGAGGAAGAAAATAGAGCCGAGATGGCCGGCTACCAGATTATGCTCGAAAAGTACAACGCCCTCCGAGGCGAAATAAAGACGATGACCGGCATCGACCTCCAAACGATAGGGGATACCTACGCCCCCTTCCGCAAAGAGATGGAAAACAAAATAAAGGCACAATAAAAGTAAATCACCACATACAACACACAGAGATGAAATTTACCGCAACTGCGACGAGGACTTTCCTCCTCTCCGCCATACTCTTCGGGGGGCTTGCGCTCAACCGCATGCCTGCATATTCCCAAGATTTCGGAGACCTCATTGACGCGGTCAAGAACAAGGAGGACAAGAAAACGGACACGGACGAAGACAAAAACACCGACAAGAAAGGCAAGAAATACGCCGATGTACTCAAAGGTGCCCGCACCGAGAAGGGCTTCATCACCCTGCACCTCCTCGACGGCAAGCTCTACCTGGAGATCCCGAAGACTCTGCTGGGCAAACCTCTCCTTTTCTCCGGACGCGTCGCCGGCATCTCAAACAACAAAGATGTCATCGCCGGCCAAATGCCCTCCTCCCCCTTGATCGTCTCTTGGTCCAAAGACGACACCAAGCTTTACCTCCACGAGGTAAGCACTTCCATCCTTACCGATCCGGAGTCTTCGATCGCCACACGTGTCAAAGACAACAACCTCGACCCGATCCTCAGTGCCTTCAAGATAGAAACTTGGAAGCCCGACTCATCGGCTATGGTCATTAACGCGACCAACCTCTTCCTCTCGGATGATGAGCCTATGTCGCCTTTTTTGCCCGAAAGCATTTTCGACTCTTTCCTCGGCATAAAGAAGCTCAGCGGTTCGTTCAAGAAAGACCTTTCCTCCATCACGGACATCAGCGCGTTTCCTACCAACTTCAACGTCACACTCCGTGCGGTGTACACAGTGAACAAGGGACCTTTTACCGCCATCATCAACGGTTCGATGCTCCTGCTCCCCGACGACATCATGCGTCCGCGTCTGGCCGACGACCGCATCGGGTACTTTCTTGACGGCTCCACGAGAGTGACCACGAAGAAAATGACGATGGACAAAGTCTACTACATCAACCGCTGGAGACTTGAGCCTAAGCCCGAAGACCTCGAAGCCTACAAACGCGGAGAGCTCGTCGTGCCTAAGAAGCAGATCGTCTACTACATCGATAATGCTTTTCCCAAGGAGTGGTACCCGTTTCTCAAAGAAGGTATAGAGGACTGGCAGACCGCGTTTGAAGAAATCGGGTTCAAAGATGCCATTATCGCCAAGCCCTATCCCGATGATCCGTCTTTTAATCCCCAAGATGCCCGATACAGTTGCCTCGTGTACTCCTCCTCGCGTCAGGCCAATGCGATGGGACCTTCGTGGACAGATCCGAGATCGGGCGAGATTCTGCAAGCTTCGGTTTATTTTTACCACAACGTCCTCCAGCTTCTCCACTCTTGGCGCTTCGTCCAAACTGCCGCAGCCGATCCCTCTGCCCGCAGTCTCAATTACGACCTCACCGTCCTAGGACCCATGCTCCGTTACCTCGTTGCTCACGAAGTGGGTCATACCCTCGGTCTGATGCACAATATGGGTGCTTCAAGTGCCTACTCTGTGCGGCAGCTGAGAAGTCCCAAGTTCACTTCGGAGTGGGGTACCACGCCCTCCATTATGGACTACGCGCGCTACAATTATGTCGCCCAACCGGGTGACGGGGTGACGAACTTCCTGCCCCCACGCCTCGGGCTCTACGACATATACGCCATCAAATGGGGCTACAAGCCCATTCTTGAGGCCGAGACTCCTCAGGATGAGCTGCCCATACTCCGCTCTTGGATCGACGAACACGCGGGCGATCTCCGTTATGCTTACGGTCCCCAACAGATTTTGGAGAGCAAAGACCCCACCGCACAGACCGAAGACCTCTCCAATGACGCTGTCGCCGCGTCGGCTCTCGGGATCAAAAACCTCAAGCTTACCGTGGAAAATCTCTTCAAGTGGACCGGAGAAAAAGGAGAAGACTACACCAATCAGGAACGACTGCTCTCCGAAATACGCGGACAATTCCGTCAGTATATGGGGCATGTAAGCACCAATATCGGAGGCTTCCGCCGCAACCTCAATGTGCAGGGAGACGGTCAGACGAAGTTCAGTCCCGTACCCCGTGACAAACAGCGCGAATCCCTCTTTTTCGTACTCAAAGAGACCTTGGACTTTCCCTACTGGATGGCCACCAAGGAGGTCACCGAGAAACTCGGAAAAACAGTCACGAACTACTCCGACGATATGATTTCGACGATGGGTCTGCTCGTGAATAACTCCACCCTCGGCAAGCTCGCCACCGATGCCTCCCTCCAGGAAGACCGGGGAAACATTTACACCCAAGAGATGTATCTCAATGACCTCAGCGGCTTCGTGTGGCAAAATACGGGAGCCCTTACGCCCGTGGAGAAAAACATGCAGTACGGTTTCGTCAACGCCCTTCTCGATTGCCTCGAAGTGCGGGCAGGGGTCAAGGGAAAGGATAAGTTTTCCACACCGAAGATCGAAGCCAAAGGCTACCTCTGGAACGCACTCGGTTATGCCCGGCAGGTGATTGATGCCCGAATGACTTCCGGCATCGACTCCGGACACTACACGGCGCTCCACTTTATGATAGAGGAGGCGCTCAAAGACTGACCTTCCGCCCTACTTGCAAAAGAGGTACAGACCGTGGAGATCTTCCCGGTCCGTACCTTTTTTGATTTTTGCTCTGTACCAAAAGAAGCGCTTGGTCTGTACCCGGGTTCTCTGCCATTACGAGACCTTTGAAAAAGACCTCCGGAGGCACTGAGGCTGAGGGCGACGGGAGTGTACTCACCGTACACGACCAAGCCCGAATGCCGATAGTAACGCAGCAGATGAGGTATTATGCAAAGGTCTCATTACACTTCGCGCGTCTGCTCTACTCTGTCGTGCCGCAAGATCGTTTTTCGGGTCAAAAAGGGTGCAGGGTATACCTTTCGGGGAAAATGTTTAACTTTACCGTAATGAAGGGACACCCCACGACAATTATTCCCGCCATATATGCTTCGCGACATTACCATCACGATAAATCCCATCGGACTAAAAGTGCGTGCCGAAATCGGCACCACGCCGCTCGAATTCTTCCGATCCCGTCGGGAAGAGCTCGCGGATATCCTCGACGGCGACCCGATTCTCTGTCTGGTCAATAACCACACCCGCTCGCTCGACCTCCCTCTGATGAGGGATTGTACGATAGAGTACCTCGACACCCGCAGAAACGCGGGACGGCGTGCCTACGCCCGTACCCTTGCCCTCCTCCTCTACAAAGCCGCGGACGACCTCGGGCTGTCGGTAAAGATTGAGCATGCCATCTCACACGGCTACTACGGTGTCGTGGTGAATCAAAAACCGCTCCCCAAAGACACCGTCGCCACACTCAAGAGCCGTATGGAAGAGCTGATTCGGGAAGACTGCCCCATTACCCGCTCACGGGTGCCTTCGTCCATCGCCATCGAGCATTTCCGGACACACCACAGGAGGGAAACGGCCGACCTCATCGAGGCGCAGGGGAAGTTTTACGTTACGCTCACCGAGATAGCCGGGTACACCGATTTCCTCTTCGGCATCACGGCGCCGTCGGCAGGGTGCGTCCCACTCTTCGGATTGGAGAACTACTTCGACGGCTTCCTCCTCCGCGTCCCGGATGCCACCGACCCCAATAAACTCTCACCTTGGGTAGCCCAGCCGAAACTTTTCCAAGTATTCAGCGAACACATCTCCCTCATCTCCATGCTCGGCGTGGAAGACGCCGGCCCCCTCAACCGCAAGATACGGGAGGGCAAGGCCGCCGATCTCATTACCATCGCCGAAGCCCGGCAGGAGCGCAGCATCGCCGAAATCGCAGCCGAAATCGCCCGCCGGCACCGCGAAGAGGGTCTCCGCATCATCCTCATCGCAGGACCCTCCTCTTCGGGGAAGACGACGACGAGTATGAGACTAAGGACACAGCTCATCACGAATCTGCTGGAGCCTCACGCCATAGCACTCGACAACTTCTATGTCAATCGCACAGAGACGCCTTTGGACGAATACGGAGAGTTCGACTACGAGAGTCTGCACGCCATCGATCTCGAGTTGCTCAATGACGTACTCAACCGCCTCACCGAGGGCGAGACCGTGCAGATGCCGACGTACAATTTCCAGTCCGGACTTCGCGAGATGAGGAGCGAAAACACCCTCACCCTCGGAGACCAGGACATCCTCATCTTTGAAGGCATCCACGGGCTGAACCCCGAACTGCTCAGAGGCGTGGATCACACGAAAGTCTTCAAAATCTACGTCTCCGCCCTCACCACCCTCTCACTCGACAGCCACAACTGGCTCTCCACGAGCGACAACCGTCTCCTCAGACGCATTGTCCGGGACCTCAAGTATCGCGGAACGACGGCAGAGGGCAATATCCTCAGATGGAACTCCGTAAGAGCCGGCGAGGAAAAGTGGATCTTCCCCTTCCAGGAGAACGCGGACGCAGTCTTCAACAGCGCTATGATGTACGAGTTTGCCGCGCTCCGTCCCCAAGCGGAAGTAGCACTGGCACAAGTGCCGGAGATAAGCCCCGCCTTCCCCACTGCCGAAAGGCTCCTGAGACTCCTGAGGCTTTTCGAGCCGATCGAACTCAAACATATGCCACCGACCTCCTTGATGAGGGAATTCCTCGGCGGCTCCAGTTTCTCTTATTAAGCCCTCCGATGCACGAAACAATTTTGACCGTACCGAGACGATTACGCCGACCGTACCTACGCGCCAAGCTCGTACGGGTCGAAAAATTCTTCCGGATCCGTACCTCTTTTTCCACCCACACCATAAGTCTATGAAAAAAGTCCTGTATCTGTTTTTGGGTTTGGTCTCCGCCCTCGCGGGGGCATCTGCCCAGACCTTCCTCTCGCACATCACCGCTCCGCGCGAAGTCCTCAGACTCCACGAGGGATGGCGCTTCACGCGGGATGATGATCCGGCTTTTGCGATGCCGGGATATGACGACAGCTCGTGGCAAGAAGTCTCCGTGCCTCACGACTGGGCCATATACGGGCCTTTTTCACCCAATAACGACCGCCAAAACGTAGCCATCACACAGGATGGACAGAAAGAAGCCCTTGAGCACGCAGGGCGCACCGGAGGGCTGCCGTTTGTCGGTACGGGATGGTACCGCTACACTTTTGACCTCAACCGGTCCCCCGAGAGCCTCGGAGACGTGACACTCTACATCGACGGCGCTATGAGCCACAGCCGAGTCTTCGTGAACGGCAACGAAGCCGGCGGGTGGCCGTACGGCTACAATTCCTACGCCCTCGACATCACGCGGTTCCTCGACAAGTCCAAAAAGCAACAGACCATAGCGATACGCCTGGAGAATGCGGGCGACTTCTCCCGCTGGTACCCCGGTGCCGGTCTCTACCGCAACGTCTACCTTATGGTAGCCCCGTCCAAAGTGAGAATCAAAGACTGGGGGACGTACATCACCACCCCTGTGGTCAATCCCGATTTTGCCCAAGTCAAAATCCGCACCGAAGTCCGTGGGGCAGGCGACCTCTCCTCCCGTCTCTCGCTGCGCACTTCGATCTATGACGGCAGTCGGCTTGTCTCATACCAAGATATCCCCGGGACACAGCTTTTCGGAGAGACGTTTGAGCAAAACATCAAGGTGCCTGATCCCAAGCTCTGGGATCTCGAGACCCCACACCTATACACCGCGAAGAGCGAACTCTTCGTGGACGGCCGGCTCGTAGACAGCTATCTCTCCCGCTTCGGGATCCGCACCATCGAGATCGTGGCGGACAAAGGGTTCTACCTCAATGGCAAGCTCACAAAATTCCGGGGCGTATGCCTCCACCACGACCTAGGTCCACTCGGCGCCGCAGTCAATAAGGTGGCGCTCAAGAGGCAAATCAGACAGATGCAGGACATGGGAGCCAACGCCATCCGCACCTCCCATAATATGCCCTCACCAGAGCTCGTCGAACTCGCCGACGAGATGGGGATGATGCTTATGGTAGAGACCTTTGACGAGTGGAAAGTGCCTAAGGTCAAAAACGGCTACAATCTCCTATTCGACGACTGGGCCGAGCGGGATCTCGTCGCTGCCATCCGCCACTTCCGCAACTACCCCTCCGTCGTCATGTGGTGCATCGGCAACGAAGTCTACGAACAAGGCAGAGAGGGGGGCAGCAAAGTCGCCCGCTACCTCCAAGACATCGCGCACCGTGAGGATCCCACACGTCCCGTGACCCAAGGAATGGATAACCCCACTGCCGTCACCGCCAACGGCTTTGCCGCAGTGATGGATGTCGCAGGCTTCAATTACCGCCCCTGGCACTACCCTGAGGCGTACCAAAAACTGCCCCAGAGACTCGTCCTCGGCACCGAGACCGCGTCCACCCTTTCGTCCAGAGGCGTGTACAAGTTCCCCGTCGTCCGCAAAGCCATGGCAGTCTATGACGACCACCAGGCGAGCTCTTACGACGTCGAGCATTGCTCTTGGAGCAATCTCCCCGAGGACGACTGGATGCGGCACGACGACTTTGGGTACAATATGGGCGAATTCATCTGGACCGGCATCGATTACCTTGGGGAACCCACGCCCTACTACACCAATTGGCCGAGCCACTCCTCGCTCTTCGGAGCCGTCGACCTCGCCGGCATCCCCAAGGATCGCTTTTACCTCTACCGCTCCCACTGGAACAAGGGCGAAACAACCCTCCATGTCCTCCCGCACTGGACCTGGCCGGGGAGAGAGGGTGAGGTGACTCCCGTCTTCGTCTACACCTCCTACCCCACTGCCGAACTCTTCATCAACGGCAAGAGCCAAGGCAAACGGACGAAAGATACCCGCCTCACGGTGGACAACACGACAGACAAAGACCTCAGTCGCCAACCCCGCTACCGTCTGATGTGGATGGACACGAAGTACGAGCCTGGCGAAATCAAAGTCGTAGCCTACGACAATAGCGGCACCGCCCGTGAAGAGAAAATCGTCCGCACGGCAGGCGAGCCATACGAAGTCCGTCTCCTCCTCGAAGACCCGTCGGACAGGCAGGGCATCCCCGCCTCCGACACCGGGCACCTTGTCTATTTCCGTGTCCAAGTGGTGGACAAGGAGGGGAACCTCTGTCCGTCGGCAAGTAGCGAAATCACCTTCTCCGTCTCGGGGCAAGGTCAGTGGGTCGCTTCCGCCAACGGCGACCCCACGTGCATTGTGCCTTTCCAGAGCACCGTGATGCCGGTATTCTCCGGCGAGCTCACCGCCATCGTCTCACCCGACGGGACCCCGGGCAGTCTCACGCTCACGGCCTCCTCACCCGGGCTGAAAGCCGCTTCCGTCACCATCCCCACCCTATGACCAAGAGCTTCGGAATGCGTACCGTTTTTTCAAAGAAAAGAGATACAGACCGAGATACTTCTCCCGGTACGGGCGAAAGTTTTCTCCCGGTACGTACCTCGTCCCTGTCTCGGTACGTATCTCGTTTTTCCGACACACAGTACATAGTCCTTCATCCGCATCATCATGGAACTGTATAAGACCCTCACCCAAGCTCTCGCCTCGTCTCATGCCGGCTTTTTCCTGATGGCGGGACCCTGTGCCGTCGAGAGCGAAGCCATCGTCATGGAGACGGCAGAAGTACTGGTCTCCCTATGTAGGGATCTGGGGATACCCCTCATCTTCAAAGGCTCCTACCGCAAAGCCAACCGTTCACGACTCGATTCCTTCACCGGCATCGGGGACGAAAAGGCACTTAAAATCTTGGGGAAAGTGAGGGATGACTTCGGGGTACCCGTAGTGACCGACATCCACGAAGCACACGAAGCCGCTATGGCAGCCGAGTACGTCGACGTCCTCCAGATACCGGCGTTTCTTTCGCGCCAGACAGACCTCCTCGTCGCCGCCGCCAAGACCGGCAAAGTCGTCAACATCAAGAAAGGACAGTTTATGGCTCCGTCCGCGATGAGATTCGCGGCCGACAAAGTGACCCAAAGCGGTAACCCCGCCGTCCTCCTCACCGACCGTGGCAATTCTTTCGGCTACGGGGATCTCGTCGTCGATTTCCGCAACATCCCCGAGATGCAGGCTTTCGGCTTCCCCGTCATTATGGACGTGACCCACTCCCTCCAGCGCCCCAACCAAGCTGACGGCGTGACGGGGGGCGTACCCCGCTTCATCGATACCATCGCCTCCGCCGCCATCGCCGTGGGTGCCGACGGACTCTTTATAGAGACGCACCCCAGACCCTCGGAGGCACTTTCCGACGGATCCAATATGCTCCGCTTGGACCTTATGGAAGGACTGATGAAAAAGATGATACGCATCCGGCACGCACTCACAGAAGAATAAGAATCGATTAAACCAATCACATACATTTTTATCTCATACCAAATGAAACCTACGTTATTCGTACTCGCCGCCGGCATGGGCTCCCGCTACGGCGGTCTCAAACAGATTGACGGCCTCGGTCCCAACGGTGAGACCATTATGGACTACTCCATCTACGATGCCGTGAAAGCGGGCTTCGGCAAGGTCGTCTTTGTGATTCGCAAAGACTTTGAAGAGGACTTCAGGGAGAAAATCCTATCCAAATACTCCGGTCACATCCCCACAGAGATCGTCTTCCAGTCTCTGGACAAGCTCCCCGAAGGGTACCGTCTCCCCGAAAGTTCCGCCCGCACCAAGCCTTGGGGCACGAACCACGCCCTTCTGATGGGCAAAGGGGTCATCAAAGAACCTTTTGCCATAATCAACGCCGATGATTTCTACGGGGCGGAGAGCTTCAAGATACTGGCGGATTTCCTCACCTCCGTCGAAGGCAAAAAGAACGCTTACTGCATGATCGGCTACCGCGTCGGTAATACCCTCAGCGAAGGCGGATCCGTAGCACGGGGTGTCTGCGAGACAGACCGGGACGGCTTCCTCACCAAGGTCGTCGAAAGAACCGCGATCCAGCGCAACGAGAAAGGAGAGATCGCTTTCACCGACGAAAACGGCAGGGAGCAAACCCTCTCCGAAGACACGCCTGTGTCTATGAATATGTGGGGTTTCACGCCCGATTACTTCGACTACGCCGAAGAGGGCTTTAAGGTCTTCCTCGACAAGAATCTCGGTGCGGAAAAAGCCGAATACTACATCCCGAGCTGTGTGGACACTCTGATCAACAACGGCACGGCGACGGTCAAAGTCCTCGACACGCCCTCGAAGTGGTTCGGCGTGACGTACTCCTCAGACCGCCCCGCAGTGGTAGCGAAGTTCAAAGAACTCCACGACAAAGGGGTCTATCCCGACCGTCTCCTGAATCACTGACTCTCTTAGTCCGGTTTTGGAAATAATCACGCTCATGGGACCGACGGCGACGGGCAAGACAGCCGTCGCCGCACGGCTCTCTTTTTTGCTCGGCACTGCACCCATCCTCAGCGGAGACTCCAGACAGGTGTACCGCGGGATGGACATCGGCACCGGCAAAGACCTCTCCGAGTACGTCGTGGAGGGCGTACCCATCCCCTACTATCTCATTGACATTGCCGAGCCCGGCGAGCGGTACAACATCCACCGCTACCTCCGGGATGCGCACGCCGTCCTCTCACGCCTCCCCGTGCGCCCTACCCCCATACTCTGCGGGGGCAGCGGGCTGTATGTCGAAGCGCTGAGGAAAGGCTACCCGCTCTCCGGGACTAAGGAAGACAGAGCGCTGAGGAGCCGTCTCGAAAACCTCCCCTTAGAGGCATTGCAAAAAGAGTGGTACAGACTGAAAAAGGAGGAGGAAGCGGACTTGGACGACCCCAAGAACCCCCGCAGACTCATTCGAGCCATTGAGCAAAAAGTGATGCCTCACGCAGAGGGAACCGCCTACCCGCCCCTGTCGGGACCCGTCTTTTACCTCGACGTACCGAGAGAGGTGCGCCGGGAGCGGATCACGCGCCGCCTGGAGGCACGCCTTGAGGGGGGTATGATCGACGAAATCAAAAGGCTCCTCGAGCGCATCGGTTCCCCCGAGCCGCTCATCGCCTACGGACTTGAGTACCGCTTCGTCACGGAGTATGTCTTGGGCAAATACGGGTATGAGGAGATGTTTAAGAAGCTGGAGACCGCCATCCACCAATTCTCCAAGAGGCAGATGACCTGGATACGGGGTATGGAGCGTCGCGGACTTGAGCTCATCCCCATTAAGCCCTCAGAAGACCCTCTTGAGACTGCCCGCAACATTCTCTCCCGCTTAGACTGAAGCGGAAGAAAATCTTGCACGTACCGAGAGAAAGCTTTGGTACGGGCCGGCGAAGAAGAGAGATACGTACCGAAAATCTCGTCTCGGTACGTATCTCTTTTTTCGGAGTCATAAAGCACTTCTGGCTCCGGATCTCGAGCTCAAAGGTCTCTCAGTATGCTTCGTCGTCGAAAAAGTCGTCCAGCTCGGCCTTAAACTCCTTCTTGATCGCAGCCATCAGCGCCGTGTCATCCTTAGCATCGGCCACATCCATCAGACCGAGAGCCCGGAACGTGTCGTCTGCATTAGCGTCTTCAAGGTACTCCTCACGGGTGAGGTCCATATCGTCGAGAAACCACTCCTCGGCTTCCTTCTCCGTGCAGAAGTCGAAAGCCGTCTTATGTCTCAAGTCTTTGTAATCCATACGCTATCGGGAGATTATTTCACTTGGTTCAGAAGATCCGTTTTGCCCTCCTTTACGAGTTTGAGGACGAGCTCTCCAAAGAGTCCGTTTTGCCAAGCGAACCACGGGCGGGTGTACTTGTAGGGGTCGTCTTTGTGGAACGATTCGTGAATCAGCCCCGTGCCGGCGTCCGAGTCGACGAGCATCTGCAGGCAGTGGAGGATCTCCGCGTCACTCGTGGAGGTGAACGCGCGCATCATAATGCTCATCGGCCAGATATAATCGTAGCCGATGTGGGGACCGCCTATGCCCTCGAACTTTTCGCCCTTGAAAAAATAGGGGTTGTCCGTGCTGAGCAGCATACGGCGTGTATTTTGGTACACAAAATCATCCACCGGCATATCTCCGAGATACGGCATGGCGATGAGGGATGGGACGTTTGCGTCGTCCATCAGATAATGATTGCCGAAGCCGTCGGTCTCAAAGGCATAGACCATCCCGTACTTGGGGTGCGTCGTCACGGCGTACTTATGCAGCGCCACTTCCACTTCGGAAGCAAGGGCGCGGAAGTCCTCGGCCAACGCCTTGTCGCCAAACCCTGTCTCGGCCATTTCGGCAGCCTTGCGGGAAGAAGTGAGGGCAAAGAAATTGGAGGGGACGAGGAACTGGAAATGTGTCGCGTCGTCACTGGGTCGGAAGGCGCTCACTATGAGACCTACGGGGTTCACCGGCTCGCCATAGCCGTCATTGCTCTTGGTATCGGAAGAGCGGCTCGTCACCCTCTGGAAAGAGTAGTCTCCTCTGTCCTCCTTACGCTGCTGGTCTCTAAAAGTGGCAAGGATGGTACGGAGCGCGAGGCGGAATGTATCGTCGAAGATGGACGCGTCGCCCGTAACCTTCCAGTACTCGTAAGCCAGTCTGATCGGGTAGCAAAGGGAGTCTATTTCCCACTTCCTTTCGTGTACGCCGGGGAGCATCTTCGTGAGATCCTTGGCCCACTCGGAGACCTCGTCCGGGCTGTCGTAGAAGGCGTTGGCATAGGGATCGCGGACGATCTGGATCATCTGCATACGGATGACGCCTTTGAGCATGTCCCGGAGCTCTTTGTCTTCGGCAGCGAGGTGGAGATAGGGCCAAACCTGTGCGCCGGAGTCACGGAGCCACATAGCAGAGAGATCTCCCGTGTAGACAAAAGTTTCGGGCTTACCGTCCTTGTCGTAACGGAAATGTACGGTGGTATCAATGGTATTGGGATAGGTGTTTTGGAACATCCATCTCAGTTTGGGGTTCTTGAGGAGCTTGGAGACACGGGCTATTTCGGCCTCCACGGCCTTGCTCTTGAAGAGTCGGGCGCTCTCGTCGGGTCGTTTGGAAGGATAAGTGTTATCCTTTACTTCGACGCGGGCGCGTTCGGTGAAGGAAATGTTCTTGGTGTTTTGTGCCGCAAGAGGGACAAGAGGCACGGCCAGCAGGGTGCCTGCGACAAGCACGGCAAGAGTCTTTGGTCTCATTTCTCGGATGTAGGGGGATAAAAGATATGAATTAAAACGATTCGTGCAGAAAAATTTGCTTTCTCAAAGATAGCCATTTTTCACATAGCCTTCTTCTCTCAAAAGAGGTACAGACCGGGGAGAAATTTTCGGTCTGTATCTCCACGGAAAGAGACACAGACCGAAAACATCAGCTCGCACGTACCTGAAGCAGTACGGCGAAAGCAGAGTTAGAAGGAAGTCAGAAGGAGCGTTCCCAAGAGCCTTCCTTTGCGGGTGCAGACTTAACCGTGATACTCCTCCGCTTTCCATCTTGTAGCACTTTACGAGCCACGGCTTGGACATCGCCCGGAGTGAGATCACTGAAGAGGACGGAGGGCTTACCGGCATCTGTGGGGGACTTGACGGAGCCGTTTTCGACATAGGCGTTCAGGAGGGCAAGCCAGATGAGCGGGTCGACATCCGCGTCTTCGTCCATGGCGATGTCTGCCATCTCACCGGAAGCGAGCTGCAGGCGGGCTTTCTTGAAATCATCGTCTGAGAACGTCCCGTCAGAGAAAGAGGCAAGTACGTCAAGGGCTTTCCCCTTGAGATAGTCGACCTTGTCTCTCTCCGTCTCGAAGAATACATCCACGTTGGTGGAGGGCACGGGGACTTTGGTGTAGACGGCACGCGCACTCACGCTGTATATGCCGCTCTCCTCTTCTCTAAGGACGGTGAAAAGGCGGAAGTTCAGCATATATTCAAAGAGGGTCAGAGCTTTCTCCTCACGCTCACTGAGCGACTGGTCACGGAGGTAGGAGAGACGGACTCTGCCGGAGTTGCCGGGGAGATCGGTTACGATCTCGCGCTCAATCACAGTATCGGGAGCCGTGAAGTCCATAGGCTTAAAGGTACGGGGCGTCGTCCCGGGCTTGCCGGGCAGGGAGGCGATGTACTTTTCTGCCAAGGTCTTGGCATCGGCTTCCGAGAGATCGCCTACGAGGGCAAACGTAAAGTCGGCAGCGTTACCGAACTTATCCGCGTAGAGTCTCCCCAAATCTTCGTACTTCATCGCGTCGAAGAAACGGGTATCGTGGACAGGATTGAGCGGAGAGGGCGGGAAGAGGATACGGTTCACGGAGTCGTTCACGGCTTCGGCAGGATTGGATGCCGACTTCTCGGCAACGAAACGGGCGCGCTCGACAAAGCGATCATAAGTGTTCCGGTCAAAATTTTGGTGTGTGAAGAACAGGTACGCGTAGCTGAGCAGATCACCGAGGTGTTCCGTATCGGCATTTCCCCCGAAACCGTCCGTAAAGTTATCGATCGAGAGGTTGGCCTCGATGTCTTTTTTCGAGAGCCATCCGGAGAGGCTTTCCCTGGAATACTTGTACAGCCCGCTCTTAAGCACAAGGGACTGCATGGCATAGTAGGAGGGGAGGTCTTCGGGATCTATGACAGAGAGCCCGCCCATCGCGGAAGCCACAAAGAAAGTCTTACCTTCCATTTCCGGCACATTCTTAAAGATGAGTCGGGCGCCATTGGAGAGCGTCCACTCCTTGGCTTCGAGCCCGGGGATGACCTTTTCGGAGACAATCTTACCGGGAGTAACGGGAAAGTCGATGAGGGCACCCGAGATAACGGGAGCTTCCGGCAGGACGAGATCGGGACCCGTTTTGGCCTTTGCCACAGCCCGCTTGAAATCGTCCAAAGTAAGGGGCATCCCGCCCTTGGTGTCTGCATAGGTGAGGAAAGCGATGTTCTTCTCGTCGCCCATCCAGGAGCGTATCCAGTCCGTGAGGTCGTCGTTTTCGATCTCCACGAGGGTCTCGACGTTGTTGCGGAGCGCATCTGCCATGGAGCGGACAGGGATTCCATAGAGGTAATTTTGTCGGAAGATGTCGATCCAATTGTCAGACGTACCGACCGGATCGTCACTTTTGATCAGACTGTTGAGATCCTTGAAGATTGCTTCCTTGACCGCATCAAACTCATTCTCTCCGAATCCCGTCCTCCGGATCGTCTCGCGAAGTGAGACAATTTGGTCAAGCGCCTCCTTCTCTTTTCCCTCAAACGGCACCACATCCCAAGCGCCCTGCGAGTACCCGCGGACGATCGGGCTGTAAGTCATCGTCGCCGCCACGAACTTGTCGACACCTGCGGCACGAAGACCCGAGATGCGCTGAGCGATGAGACGGTTGAAAATCATCGTGAGGAGATTCTCCCGGACGTTTGTCTTCTCGTCTGCGGAGACTGCGACACGCTGATAGATACCAAACGAGTCGGAGACGTTTTCGGGATCCGAGAAAGCGCCGAAGAGAGGCTCGGGATTGTCTTTAATCTCGGTACGTACCCGGAGATTTTTTACGTCCGTACCACGCAGATCCGAGAACCCGGCCAAAATTTTCTTTTCGTACAGGTCAAGATCGAAGTCGCCCACGATGATGATGCATTGGAGCTCCGGACGGTACCATTTGTCGTAAAAGGCGCGGATCATCTCTGGCGTAAAGGAGGAGATGGTCTCCGGCGTCCCTATCACTTGGCGCTCTCCATACTTGGAGTAATTATAGACGTAGGGCGCGATAAACCAACTGAGACGGCGGGACACGCCTTCGCGGCTGCGCCACTCTTCCATAATGATGCCCCTCTCCTTTTCCACACCCTGAGGGGTGATCTTGACGCCGTGTGCCCAGTCGTGAAGCACATCAAACGCCATGGAAACCAAGTCCGGGTTATCGGAGGGTATACCGTAGAGCGAATAGGTGGTCTGATCCTGTCCCGTGTAGGCAGAAAAGCTGTCACCGATGCGGTCTCTGAGCGTAGTCATAAGCCCGGAGGGGAAATGCTCCGTCTGCCCGAAGGCGAGGTGTTCGAGGAAATGGGCGATGCCGTCCTCAGAATTTTCTTCGAGAATGGATCCCACATTTTGAAGCAACACGAAGTTCGTCTCCCCTTTGAAACTACCGTCGGAAAAAAGGTAATACGTGAGGCCGTTGGGAAGCTTGCCGGTGCGGACACCGTCCGGCAGCTCCTCCGCAAAAACGGGAAGAGACAGGAAGAGACCGAGGAGGACAAGGAAGAGCCTTGGGAGTATATGATTCTTCATCTGGAAAAAGTCTTAGGGGGATTATTCTCTGAGGAGATCGAGTTCGGAGACTTTGCGGAGAATGGTCGCCTGGATCATTTCACCCACGCCGCCCATATCCTGCATCTGGAGTGCTTCGGCGAAGGCCTGATTGTACTGCGCCTGAGCCTTGTCGTACTCTTTCATCGCTTTGTAAGAGTCGCCTATCATCACGAGGTAGTTGAGCCGGTCGGTGAGAGCATTATCCCCCTTGAGCGCTTCCGTAAGCCAGGATATAGCCTTCTCATGGTGCTTGGTTTGGAGCTTGTCCCCTATCGCCTGATAGAGATCCTGAGCCGCCTTACCGTAGTCGGACGGCTTGGCATCCGCGCCGAGCATAGTGAAGTAATCGGTCATAAGGGAGATGAAGTTGTCCGCGTCCTTATTCGAGTAAAGGGCGTAGAGGGCATCGTAATACTTTACACTCTTATCGTAGGGAGACACGTCGCTCTTGGGGATGACGGCGTATGCACCGGCGTATTCGCCCTTGATTTTCTCAAGTCCTTTCTTGTAGGAGACATCCCCTTTCTTGGCGAGGTCTTCCATCACGCGGTCATTGTGTTCGATGACGAAGTAAGCAGGTGCATCACCCATTTTTTCCATCCAAGCGGGCAGGTTGGTGTTGATGCTCTCGACCACTTTATTCTGGAGCTCCTTATCGTCACCTCCAAGAGTGGTGATTATGATGTAGTCCTGGGTATTGATGAGGTCGGGACCGAGCTTGGCCTCGATGTACTCGCGGTACAGTTTGCGAATGCGGACGACCCACTTCTCTGCGTCCATACCTTCCTGAGCCGAGAGGAAACTTGCCGCCTGGGAAAGAAGATCCTGCTGGATGGAGAGGTTCTTGGGATCCTTACGGTACTCCTTGTACAGACCTTCGAACCCGATGGACTCGCCCATCGCTATCTTGGCATCTTCGAGGAGGGTTCTCTCGTCCACTGCACCCTGTATGATCGAGATGGCTTTACCGTCATTGGCAATGAATGCGAGTGTGGGAAAGACGGCGACGTTATAGGTCTTGGCCACTTTGACGTTCTCTTTGGCTTCCGCATCGAGCTGGATGCTGACAAAGTTTTTATTGAAGTAATCGCCTACGCTTTTGAGGGGGAAAATCTCCTTGGCGATACGCTTGCAGGGGACGCACCACACGGCATAGAAGTCCACGAAAAGGGGTTTGTTTTCCTGCTTGGCTTTGAGGAGGGCTTCCTCAAAGGTTCCCTTAAAAAAATCGATGCCCTCTCCACCGTCGGCGGTTTTGTGGTCTTGTGCCGGAGCGAAAAATGGCAGAGCCGCAAAGAGAAGAGCAGAGTATATCAGCTGTCTTAGTTTCATAATACCGGAATATTTGTTTGTATCTGCGGAAAGTGTCCGCCGCGAGATACCCACGCGGACACGTCCCTGTGAATGAATCAATCAGTGGTTCTCAGTCCTCCGTTTCGTCTGGTTCCGTATCTCCGACGACAAACGTAAAGACATCGGAGAGGAGGTTGGAGTAGCCTTCGTTATAGACTCTCAGCGAGATGGTGTAGGCACCAAGAGGGAGCATACGGACACCTTCCTGGGTGATGCGCAAGAGGCCGCCCCGGACATCGAGGTGACCGGCCTTCTGCATCGCGGCAAACTTGGCGGCATCTCCGCCCTCGGAGGCCTTGACGGACGCGTACTCGAAGTTGACAGGTGCCGTACCGGAGACCCCTTGAATGGGCAGGCTCACCCAAGGTGCGCCGGTTGTGGCACGGGAGGATGAAGGTGCGGGCGTGTGGTATACGTAGAGAAGGCTGTCGGCGTACTTGGCGTTTTCGGTCACGAGATAGCCGACGGGGATCTTATGGCAACCGGCAAAAGCAAGTACTGCACAGAGAAGTACAGCAGCAAAGGTATAGTGTATAAACTTTTTCATAACTAAAGGTATGCTCAAGTCTTAGAAGTCAAAGATGGTAAAATTATACTCCAATGCGTGGACAACCCCGGTCTGCGTAACGATGTTGTGGGATGCCACGACGGCACTGTGCCCCGTGGTCTCGGAAACAAGGTGAATCTGCTTCGGCCCCATCTCGACAACGCCGTTATAGGGAGCGCGGTAGGTATAGATCCAAAGCTCTTTCCCGCTTGCCATCGTAGTCATTTGACCGCCGGTACCGATCAATTTTTCGGGGTCTGTAGAAGCGCGTCCG
The DNA here is from genome assembly GCA_004555765.1 of Bacteroidales bacterium. Lineage (GTDB taxonomy): Bacteria > Bacteroidota > Bacteroidia > Bacteroidales > Porphyromonadaceae > Porphyromonas_A. Next base: position 91,154 of record SFHG01000002.1, on the reverse strand, counting down.
GGTGTCCAGTCATCAAGAAGGATTGCTTTTTGGGGGACTACGCAGGAAAGAATGATGTCCCGGCACTCTTCCGGAGTGAGGCTCTCGAGAGAGAAGGAGGGATCCCCGTTGTCTTTTTGTTGAGCGAGGATGTAACGTTTGATCGAGAAATTCGTAACGCCAAAGAAGGTAATCTCTTTGCCGTAGGAACTCTTCCCCTCAAACACGTCTCTAAGCCCTGCACGGTCGATGATCTTCATCGTCAGCGACCAGTTGTACGGATCGCTCTCGAAGTACTTCCACATAGTGGTCTCGTGCCGGCGGACGGGATCGGGACCGTCTATGAGGTTGTATTTGGTACAGCCGGAGAAGAGGGGGAAGAGGAGCGCAAGCGCCAAACCTAATATTCCGCGGGTATTTGTTTTCATAACATTTTGCTCTGATATTTTAATGAGGCTCGATACTCGATGCCCGTTCCTTATTTGAGAGAAGTGGAGATTTTGCATACATGGACTGCGACCGAAGCCACACAGGGGACACACCGACCAATTTGGTACGTACCGAGACAACAGGCTCGTACGTACCGGCGCGAAGACGGGACACGGACCTCCGCGTCTCTTCCGACCCGTACCAAATTTGATCCGATATCCGGAGCATCCGGCGTGTCATCCCCCTCATCACAACAATTGCCACCATCACTTATTTGCCGAAACGGGACCAATAGTTTTTTTGGATGATAAAGGTGTTTCGGTTTCCCTTTCCTTTGGCATCTTCCGGGACCGGAAGCACGAGGGCACCGTCCTTGATGTCTTTGAGCGTAAGGGTCTTGAAGATGCCTTGTAGTTCATTATGGACATAATCGATGCCGTTTCGGACGATGTCGAAGTACCGGTGACTATTCTCATAGATAAGCTCACGCTCACGCTCTTTGAATACGGCGTACTGCACACCCTTCGTGTCCTGTGACGCAGGATAGGGCGCAGCTCCTGCACGCTCACGGATCCGGTTGAGATCCCGGATGGCGGCATCTTCGTTGCCGAGCTTGGCATAGTTTTCGGCACGAAGAAGGATAATGCCTCCGAGACGCCAAAGATCGAGATTGGCATCGATGGTTAGAAAGACTTTCCCGGACTCCGCGGTCTGATCCGATTCAAAAATCGCGGTATGATACTTATTCATCCGAGCAAAAGTCTCTCCATCAACGGTATTTCTCGGGTCATCGAGATTATAGAAATAGGCTGAGCGTCTCAAGTCCCCCGCATCGGGATACATCTCGTCGATAGTCGACTTGAAGAGGACGGCCGTCGTGGAGAAAGAAATATCCGACGGGGTCTGGGTACTGTCCAAAGGCCAAGAAACATACTCCGTACACGTATTGGGAGAGGTGGCTCCTGCGTACCTGTTTTTGTCGAATCCGATGACGAAGATGCTCTCTTTATTCTCTCCCTCGGAATTGCTGAGTGCATCGGATAGTTCCTGGGGGGTGTCATAAAGGCTGTAATTACCGACCTTCCCGTCTATGAGTAGGGATGCGTATTCCACGGATTTTTGATAAGCGGCTTTGGCATCACCCTCATAACCGTAGAGGTCGATCATAGAGCCTTTCCACGCATACGCATGTGCCAAAAGCGCTGCAGCGGCACCTTTGGAGGCAAATTGTTTCGTCGTCGGTCTCACCCCTCCATAGAGGCGGAGGTCATTATAGACCGGAAGTACCCTGTAGGCCTCTTCGCCTGCCTTTATGGACTCATCTATTACGTCCATTGAAGGCGAAACGGGATAGGGCTGGTGGTTGTCCGTCGTTGTGGTGATAATGACGTCGCCGAAGCGCTGCACGAGGTCCAAATAGCAGAGGCCTTTTACAAACAGAGCCTGCCCTCGGTGGAAATTAACCCGATCCTCCGAGAGGTTATCGGTCTTGTTGATGTTTTCGAGCAACAGGTTGGCTTCAAAAATGGCGTCATAGTAGGGTTTCCAATCCCCACTGATGTTGACCGGGCTCCAGTTCTTGACATCCGCTCCCATCGTGAGCCTGTCCGAGAGATCACCCGCCGTACACATGGCGTAGAAACTGTTATAAGCATTGAAGAGATTGAAATGGATCGTCATCGTGGTCGTATTCAATTCCTTCTCGGTCTTGAAAGCATTCTCGCTCGTGATGGCATTCTGTGGAATGCGGTCGAGGTTGCAGGCTGAAAGCAAAAACAGGACAGCACCCGAGGAGATTAAACTTTTGGGTATAAATTGTCTCATAATCTTGTTCGTGGATAAGGATTAGAAACGGAGATTGAGCCCAAGTGTCACTTGGGTGTTAAGCGGGTAAGTACTGCCGTCGTCTATACCGGTGTAGGGAGAGATGATCTCGGGATCCGTGCCGGAGTAATTGTGTATCGCAAAGAGGTTTTCTCCCGAGAGAGAGAGGCGGATGCCTTTGAGGTGTATCTTTTTCATCCAATTTCCCGGCATATCGTAGGAAAGCGTGAGTTGCTTGAGCCGGATGAAAGAGACGTTTTCGATGTTGGAGTCGATATCACCGTCGTATTGCCCCACGTAGGAGTTGTCTGCAAACTTGATGGCGGGGAAGTCGGCCACGTCACCCGGTTTCTCCCAAATCGACACCTTGGAGTAATCTTCCATAACGACCCCGAAGTTTTTATTGAAAGAGAGAGCCGCGTTACGCACTTGGTTCATCACCTTTCGGCCGATGGAATAATTGAAGTGGGCGAAGAGCGTCAGACCTTTCCAAGTCAATTGATTCGACCAACCGCCATAAGCCAGGGGGATGGTACTGCCGGCATAGTACCGGTCATTCTCGTCTATCTTCCCGTCCTGGTTGAGGTCGGCGATCTTCCTGGCTCCGACTTGGAGCAGGTTACCCTCGCCTCCGATCATCAAAGGTCTCTTGATGCCGAGAGAATTGTAGTAATAGGGGATGTCCTCCTCTTTTTGCACGATGCCCTCATCCTTGAACGTGTAGATGCCGTAAAGAGGACGACCAAGGATCATTTTCTCGAGGTCGTGACCATCGAAGGATTCCCGAAAGAGGTTCCAGTTGCGGGAGACGTTAAACATCATCTGCCAGCGGAAATCATCCGTGCGGATAATGTCGGCAGTGAGGGTTGCTTCGATCCCTTCATTGGAGATGGCCGAGGAGTTGTTCCACATCTTGTCGACATAGTAGACATTACCCGGCATCGGGGTCTGCATCAGGAGTGCATAAGAGTACTTATAGTAGTAGTCGAGCGTGAGCTTGAGACGGTAATTGAGCATCTCAAGGTCCACGCCGAAGTCGTACTGGTCACTCTTTTCCCATGTCAGGTCTTTATTCGCCAAGATTTCGGGCTTAAGACCCGCGTTGCCGAAGAAGATGTTTGAAGTACCCATAATGCCGAGCGCAAGATAGGCGTTTTGGAACTTCTGGCCACTCCTGCCCCAAGAGGCGCGAAGCTTCCCGAAATCAATCCACCAAACGTCTTTCATAAAGTCCTCTTCACTGAATGCCCAACCCAAGCCCGCAGCGGGGAATACCCCCCAGCGGACGTTGCGTCCGAAGACGGAGGAGCCGTCATATCGAACGGAGAGATCGAGGAGGTACTTCTGCTTGTAGTTGTAAGAGGCTCGACCGAGGAACGAGAGCATCGCCTGCTCTTCAAAATTGGTCTGGAACTTCTGTGCGGCAGAGACCGTTCCGTACTCATCCTTCTTTAATTCCGGCCAACCATCTCCCACATACTTGATCTGATTGGTGGGCCCGCCCGTGGCCGTTCCTCCGGTACTATTGAGGACATCAGTATTGTAGGTCATACCGCAAAGGAGATCCAGATTGTGTCCGCTGTCGAGATTAAGTTTATAAGTAAGGAGGTTCTCGGTCTGCAGCGTGGTCATAAACAGCTTCGTATTATCTACTTGAGAGCGTTTATCCCACATCAGGTAATCGGGCATAAAGATATTGAGACTCGTGACAAAGTGATTGATCGCCACGGACGAATTCAACGTCAGACCTTTGATGATGTCCCATTTGATCCCCGCGTTGAGGCGGAGGTTATAGTTCATATTCTTTTGGTCAATGTCTTGGAGTTGCCTTAGCGTGAGTGCCTCTATTTCGGTTCCCTTTCCGGGAAGCAAGGTAGAAGTCTGCTTGGGGTCGATGGTCAGCCCCTGCACCTTACCCATATCGGTGCCGGATGCCATATTGGTGTACGCCAGAGAGAGCCTGGAGTAGAGCTGCACCGTAGGAGAGAGGTTGATGTCGAGGTTGTTATTGAAAGAAATTCTCCTAAAGCTGGAGCCGATCATAATACCCGTCTCGTCGTAGATACCGCCGTTAATCATATAGCGGACGTTGTCGTTGCCGCCGGTGGCCGTGATGGAGGCGTCGGTGACGCGACCGGTGCGGAACATATATTTCCACCAGTTCGTCTTATTGTTGTAAAATGTATTGAGCGAGTCGGTGAGGATACCGGGCATCGTGCTGAAGTCGTCACGTCTCTTGCCGTTATTCCACATCCAGTCGTAGGCTCCGCCATAGAGCGGGTCCCAACCGTAGGCATCGTCGTGATTCTTCGGGATGACGATCTCATCAGTGGTCCAGTCGTAGTTGCCGACAAGGCGGTTCTTGGCTGCATAGAGATGCCAAACGCGCTCGGCATTCCCCATCATCTGCACCGGGGTCTTAGGCAGCCAGGTAACGGACTGGGAGAGGTTCACGGAGATATCGGCTCTCCCGGTCTTGCCTTTTTTCGTCGTGATGAGGATTACGCCGTTGCCGGCACGGGAACCGTACATAGCGGCCGAAGCGGCATCTTTGAGGACTTCGACGGACTCGATGGTACTCGGGTCAAGGGATGCGAGCGGGCTAACGCCGCCGGTCTGGATTCCGGACTGCGAGTATACCGGCACGCCGTCGATCACGTATAGGGGGGAGCCGTCATTGATGCCTTCGGTATTGAGGGAGGAAAAACCGCGTATCGTCACCTGGGAGCCGTTACCGCCGGGGGCACCGGATAGGTTCGTGACTTCCACACCCGCCATGTGACCTTGGAGCAGGTTCTGGATGGAGGGAGAGGGGACATCTTGGAGCTTTTCGCCCTTAAGGGAAGAGATGGCTCCGGTGAGCTCGCGGGTATTCTTTGTGCCATAGGCGATGACGGAGACTTCGCCGAGCGTCTTGGCATCCTCCTTTAGGGTCACGGTCTGCGTCTTTCCGGAAGCGTAAGCGACCGTCTTGGAGGTAAAACCGACCATACTGATGACGAGGTCGCCTTTTTCCGAAGAGACGGGGAAGTCGAAATTACCATCCAAGTCGGCCAAGATACCCTCATTCTTTCCCTTCACGCGCACTGTGGCCTGGGGCAGGGGTTCGCCTTTGGCATCGACCACCTTGCCCACGGCACGGTATTTCTTCCCGGTCTGGCTCTGCCCCTCGCCGCTTTGGAGCTTGAATACTTTGATCTGACGACCGTTGACGGAGAAAGTGAAAGGTGACTTGGCCAAAAGGGACTTCAGGGCACTCTCGACGGGAGAGCGGTCAAAAGAGACGGTGTAGACGCCCTTGTCGGTGCGCACGTCGTCGTCATAAGAGATAGAGTAATCCGTGGATCCGGATATGTAATTGAGGATGGTCACGAGGGAGGCATCCTTAAACGAGGCAGAGACGGAGTTTCGCGGGGATTGCGCGAAGCCGGCAAGCCCATAGAATAGCAGCAGTGTCAGAAAGGCAATGCGCGTCCCGAACCTCCGTGGAGAGTCGCAATAGTTCATACAGATATAAAGATTTTGGTCACCTGACGGCTCCCGATGCGGCATGCCGTATGACCGGGTGATATAATGAATTGCACAAAAGATGGCTGACGGAACCCACGGCGCGCCGGGGTTGCCTTAGGACGGGCGAAACGGGTCAGTGTGAAGAATACAGTACTCTTATAAGGGGAAGGAAACTTACCTCCAGAGGCTTTATGAACCCACCGCCGCTGACGCCCGGAAACCGCACTCCAAGCACCCGTGGAGCGTAAGCGGTGACGAGTTGTCAATTTGTCGGATCAAACAGAAGTACAGTACCAGTACATCAAAACAGACTCACAGACCACCATCCTTCAGGATCTCTCCGCTTGATAAGTCTGCGAGAAAAAGCCTGGGTCTTAACAGAGATGTAAAACAATCTGTAGTACATAAAAAAGATTGCTCTGCTTGTTTGGTCTTGCTGTATGAAATTCAAGAAATTCGTTCCATTTGGCGGGACAGCGTCCCAATTCGGGCGCTAATTTACGTATTTTTCCCGACCTCGCCTAATCCAAGGGTGGAAAAGGGGAAAAAATTCGGTCTGTATCTCGAAGAAAAGAGATACAGACCGAAAAAAGGACGAGGTACAGACCGGGAAAGTGGCGGGACACAGACCGAAACCGACTCTTCTGACTTTGTCCGACTATCCGACTATGCCTGACTTTGTCCGACCCGGTCTGATATCAGGGCAACAGCAGCCCCGGGGTTACTTCTCCCAGCGGACGTCTTCGATGCCTTCGTGGAGGTTAATGGCGCGCGCAAGGGTAAAAAGGTAGTCGGAGAGCCTATTGACGAACTGAAGGACGAGCGGATCCACTTCGGCACCCTCTTCGTTTTCCAAAAAGCGGTAAATGGCACGCTCTGCACGGCGCGCGACGGTACGGCAGAGGTGGGTTACTGCGGCAGCGTGGCTGCCACCGGGAAGAATGAAGAATTTGAAGGGAGGTACCGTCTCGTTCATCAAGTCGATATTTTCCTCCAAAGCTTTGACGTGCTCGTCCCTGACCCCGCACTCGATTCCGTACTCCTCCCGCGCATCGCCCGGCGTGGCGAGGTAGGAGCTGCAAGAGAAGAGCCGGTGCTGTATCATGGCGAGAACCTCGCCCTGCCCCACCCCGGAAGGAATCTCCGAGCGAAGGAGACCGATGCAGCTATTGAGCTCATCCACGGTGCCGTAAGCTTCTACCCTAAGGGAACTTTTGCGGACACGTTTGCCGCCCACAAGGCCGGTTTCGCCTTTGTCGCCTGTCTTGGTGTAAATTTTGCTCATAATGTGGTGCGGTAATAGTACCGCTCTTGGTTGTTATTGAAGAAGAGTGCACCCGTAAAGAAATCGAGTACCACTCCGTTTTGGAAAGAGGACAGGACAGAGAGGAAGTCTCTCTCACACGCCCCATTCTCCCTCACCCCCGAATATAACAAGACGAGGGGACGGCGGGTTTGGTTTTCTCCGAAAATGCGATCTGCACCCTGCCTCGTGTCGGTGACCGCGAGAAGCGGTCCGGAGGGATCTTGGCGCGAAAAAGCATAGCGTTCCATGGCTCTGAAAAGCCCCTCCTGTCGGAGCTCATACCTTGTCTCAGACGGTCTGAGGCGCGCCAGCATCCTGAACCACACCATTTCGTCTTCGCCTGCCACTTCGGCAATCTCTTCGTCGTCGATGTAATAGCCGGAGAAAGGGCGAAGGAGACTGAAAACGGAAGCGTAGGCAAGAGGGGAATGGATGCCGTGTCCCCTGCCATAGAAGAGACGGCGCAACGCCCTAATCCGCATAAGTGAAAAGCGTCGGTACGGAGGCATCTTTTGGGAGAAAGAGGGCATGATACAAGGAGGCTCTGGGATATAAAAAAAGCGCACGAGTCTTACAGATCGACCCGTGCGCGAGAGAGGAGTAGCCCCGGGGGGAATCGAACCCCCATTTAAAGTTTAGGAAACTTCCGTTCTATCCGTTGAACTACAAGGCCCCATTTTTCGGTACATTTGCACCGGTGCTTCGCAAAGGTACCAAAAACAATTTGTAGTTAGCGGTCTGACACTGTCGGACGTAGTCGGACGTAGTCGGACGTAGTCGGACGTAGTCGGACGTAGTCGGACGTAGTCGGACGTAGTCGGACGTAGTCGGACAGTGTCAGACCAAGTCAGACAGCTGTCTGACTTGGTCTGGTAACTCCACTACTAACTACTCACTCCTCACTACTAACTACCGATGTTGCTTTTCTCCGTCATCACCATCTGCTACAACGACGCCCTCCATCTCGAACGCACGCTTAGGAGCGTGGCAGAGCAAAAAGAGACTTTTCCGTCCATTCAATATATCGTGGTGGACGGTGCTTCGACCGATGCCACGCCGAAGCTTTTGGCACAATACGGGGAGACCGTCGACCTGCTCATCTCGGAGCCCGACAAAGGGATATACGATGCGATGAATAAGGGACTGAAAGCGGTCAGAGGGGACTACGTCTGTTTCTTGAACTCCGGCGACAAGTTTCACGCGCCGGGACAACTGTATGAAGTCTTTGAGCGGGTTTCCGGGGAATACGCCGGGCGCGAACTGCCGGGGGTTATTTACGGAGAGACGGATCTCGTGGACGAAAAGGGGACTTTTCTCCGAAAGAGGACACCAAGACCGCCCCGAAGTCTCAGCCACGCCTCATTCCTCAGAGGAATGTGCGTCTGCCATCAGTCTTTTTACGCAAGGACGGCGCTCTGCGAAGCATACGACGACGAGAGCTACCGCCTCAGCGGGGATTTCGACTGGTGCCTTGACGTGCTTCATAAGTCGAAAGACAACTTCGACACCGGACTTACCCTCACGGACTACCTCGCCGAAGGTCTTACCACCCGCAACCGGCGGGCTTCACTCGTCGAACGACTCCGGATAATGATCCGGCATTACGGACTCCTGCCCGCCGTCTTGGCGCATGTGTGGTTTCTCTTCCGCACTCCGGCATCCGAACTCCGAACTATACTAAGGTTTTGGTAATTTTGCAGGGCAGTATTCATTTTACCGGACTAATCGCATGCGGCAACACCAATATAAGCAATACGAAAGGATTACCAGCTACGTGGTATTCCTCGTCAGCACCGTCGTCTATCTTTTCACGATGGAGAAGAGCGCGAGTGTGTGGGATAACCCCGAGTTCATCACCACTTTCAGCAAATTGGAAGTGGGTCACCCGCCGGGAGCGCCTTTCTATATGCTGGTGTATAATTTCTTCAGCCACCTCTTCCCCGGCCACGGGGATTGGATTGCCATTGCGGGCAATACGCTCAGTTCCATTCTCTCGGGTCTGACGATATTGATCCTTTTTCGTACCATCTCGCACCTCATCCGCAGAAGCTACGGCTTGAGGTCTACTCTGGATCCCGGGTATGAACTTCCCCGTGCGGAGGCCTACCTCGGTCTCGGCGGAGCTTTGGTGGGGGCTTTGATGTATGCCTTCTCGGACACCTTTTGGTACTCGGCGATAGAGTCGGAAGTGTACTCTTTCTCCTCCTTCTTCACCGCACTTGTCTTTTACCTGATGCTCAAGTGGGAAGAGACCGAAGATGAGACACAGGCGGACAGGTGGCTCCTTTTGATCCCCTACCTTATGGGGCTCAGTGTCGGCGTACACCTCCTCAACCTCCTCGCCATACCCGCTATGGCGCTGATCTACTACTTCAAGAAGACAGCTCTGCCGACGTGGAAAGGGGGCCTCGTCTCGGTGCTTCTGTCGTTCGTGCTCATCGCGGTGATTCTCTTCGGCGTGATTCAGGGCGCGCCGGAGATGGCAGGGTGGTTCGATCTCTTCTTCGTAAACACCCTCGGTCTGCCCTTCAACTCGGGTCTCGCCTTTTACGTACTCCTCCTTTTCCTCGTCCTCGGCGCCACGATATGGAGCGCCATGAGCGGAAAAGGAGCGGAAAAGCCGCTCCTCGTGAAAGGAGGCTTCGTCCTCGGCGTAATCCTGCTCGGGATACCGTTTATGGGCGGGTGGATCGTGTCGCTCATCTTGCTTGGGGTCCTCCTTTTTTATGTATTCAAGAGCAAGGTTCTCACTCCCAAGACCATTTGGCTCTTTTCGTCCTCCCTTTTGCTCATCTTTATGGGTATCAGCACCTACGGCGTGATACTCATACGGGCGAACTCGGACATACCCATGAACCAAAACGAGCCCCAAGACGTATTCTCCCTCAGATACTACCTCTCCCGCGAACAGTACGGAGCCACGCCACTCATTTACGGGCAGACCTACGCCTCGCTGCCTAAGTACGACGCTGACGGACAGCCCGTAACGACAAAGACGACGACCTATAAGCGCGACGGAGACCGGTACAAGGAAGTAGTCACCGAGGAAATCCAATACCGCGATGACCAAAAGATGCTCTTCCCCAGAGTGTACTCCAATATGCTGCCTCACTTCAAGCCGGGGTACGAGATATGGGGCAACATCAAGGGCGAGACCCGCACGGTCAATGACCGGGGCGAGAGTCGTACGGTCGTCATTCCCACGTTTGCCGAGAACCTCAGGTACTTCTTCGCCTACCAAGTGAACTATATGTACTGGCGGTACTTTATGTGGAACTTCAGCGGTCGGCAGAACGATCTTCTGGGACAGGGAGAGATCACGAAGGGCAATTGGATCACCGGGATACCGTTCGTCGACGCGATTTTCCTCGGGCCTCAGGACGGCCTGCCTTCGTTCGTAAAGGACAACGCCGGCCATAACCGCTATTTTATGCTGCCCCTTATCCTCGGGCTTCTCGGGCTTCTGATGCAACTCTACGGCGGACGACGCAGCAAGGAAAACTTCTGGATCATCCTCATGCTTTTCTTTATGACCGGGCTTGCCATCGTGCTCTACCTCAATCAGACGCCCTACCAGGTTCGCGAAAGGGACTACGCCTATGCGGGCTCATTTTATGCGTTCGCCATCTGGGTGGGCTTCGGAGTACCCGCGCTCTACAATATGCTGACCAAAAACGGCGAAAAGCAGAAGGCGAAGCTTGCGATTCTCATCAGCATCCTCTGCCTCGGCGTACCGGGTCTCGTCCTCGCCGAGAACTGGGACGACCACGACCGCGACGGCAGACGGCTCGCCTCCGACTTCGGGCGCAATTACCTCGAGAGCTGTGACCCGGACGGGATTATCTTCTGTAACGGAGACAACGATACCTTCCCGCTCTGGTACGCGCAAGAGGTGGAGGGCGTGCGTCCCGACCTGCAGGTCTGCAACACAAGTTACCTCCAAGCCGACTGGTACATCAACCAGATGAAGCGCAAGCACTATGACGCAACCCCGCTCCCCATTTCCTGGGGTATGAAAGAGTACGGAGGCGATAAGCGCGGCATCGCGTACATCGTCCCCACCATCCCCGACAGCATACCTGTCCGCACCGCTCTTGACTTCATCGCGAGCGACGATCCCAAGCTCAAGAAGATTCCCGGGGTCGCTTCCGGCATCGACTACGTCCCCACCGACCGCCTTTTCCTGAAGTATGACGCATCGAAGCTCATCAGGGAAGGGAAGCTTTACCCCACAGACACCGCCTACATCCCTGAGGACGAAGCGATGCACTTCGACTTCCGGGGAAAAAATTACCTCGGCAAGCAGGAGATGATCATCCTCGATATGCTCGACAAAAACGGTTTCGAGAGACCTATGTATTACGCCATCACCGTCGGAGAGGGCGAACACGTGAGGATGACGGACAATATGCGGATGACCGGCATGGCGTACCAAGTCCTGCCGTTCCGCACCCGCGGTACAAAGGCCGAAATCGACACCAAACGAATGTACGAAAACGTCACCAAGAAGTTCCGCTGGGGCGGAGCAGACACCGAAGGGGTCTATATGGACGAGAACAACCGCAACATGTGCGAGACCTACCGCTCCCAGATCTTCGGGAAGCTCGCCCAAGCCCTCATTGAAGAAGGCGACACCGTGAGAGCGAAAGAAGTCCTTGCCCTCTCCGAGAAGGCAATCCGCTCCGATGTCGTACCCCACAGCGCCTCCTCCCTGCTCCTCGTCAGCTGCTTCTACAAGGTGGGCGACAAAGAGAAGGCGGAAGAAATCTCCCGGCAGATATTGGACGCCAAGCTCACCGATCTTGACTGGTACTACCGCCTTGATGCGGGCAAGTTCCTCCTCACAGCCAAGGAGATGGAGCTGGCTACGGTAGTCTCTTCGGAGCTGCTCCGTATGAATGAAGAGGCCAAAGGCTCCCTATCCAAAGTCTACGGAGAGAAGGTCAATTATTACACCGCCGCCTATATGAAATTCGCCGGCGCTCTCGACGAAAAAGCGCAATAAGCCCCTGATGTTTTACGAGCGTCCCCCGCGCCTCTATCGCGCCCTCTACCCCAAAGCCCTTTGGCGAATGCCCCTGCCCGGAGAAAAGACGGTCTACCTCACTTTCGACGACGGCCCCATACCGGAGGTGACGCCCTGGGTCTTGAAGACACTTCGAGAGAAGGAGGTGAAAGCCACATTCTTTATGGTGGGTGACAATGTCCGCCGTCACCCTGAGGTATTCCAAAAAGTCATCGAAGAAGGGCATGCCGTGGGCAACCATACCTTTCACCACCTCCAGGGGCTCTTCACCTCCCGCGATGCCTATCTCCGCGATGTGATGCTCGCCGACAGGTTGATTTCGTCCGCCCTTTTCCGTCCGCCCCACGGTCATATGAGGGAGATGCAGTACCTCGCTCTCGCGCGATCCTTCAAGTGCGTGATGTGGGATGTCGTCACCCGCGACTACAACGCCTCTCTCACCCCGGATTACGTCCTCGGCGTGGTGCAGAGGCTGGTGCGTGACGGCTCCATCGTCGTCTTTCACGACTCGCTGAAAGCGTGGAAAAATATGTGCTACGCGATGCCGCGCGCCATCGATTGGCTGAAAGAGGAAGGCTACACATTCAAGACAATCCCCGAAGGACTGGGACTCACGTCACCCATAGAGACAGAGCTTGCAGTATGATAAAGATTAGTGAAAAGCAGAGAGTACGGAGTGCGAAATTTGGGTTCGGTCTGAAAGGAACTTCAGTCCGGAGCGCAAAAAGGAGGTCTCTTCTCCCCGTCGTGGCGCTGTACCTCTTCCTATCGGGCGCCTTGAACCTCGGAGCCCAGATCACCTCTCCGGATATGAAGCCCGTGGGGCTTCGGGAAGGGCTTCGCTCGGCCATCACCCTGCCCAAAGCCGATATGGGGCATTTTGACCGCGACTCCGCCCTCGCGGTCATCGAGCAGTTCAATCGCAGCTCAGAGGTCTTGAGGGGGTATGCTTTTGCCCAAAAAGAGATCAAACGGGCAGACCTCATCAAGGAAGGGTCTCACTTCACCGAAGGCGCATTCGACGTATGGCAATACCGGGTCACGAGTAAGGGCGCGAAGAGCCTCAACTTTTTCTTCAGCGACTTCTTCCTCCCCGAGGGGGCTTTTCTCTCCATCTACTCCACAAGTGACCCCGCGGTTCTCATCGGACCCTTTGGCGCAGACAACAATAATTCCCTCCGCTCCCTCTCTACCGTCCCCATCGAAACGGATGATGTAGTCATTGAGGTGGCATCACCCCGCGGCACTCAGCCGCGTATGACGCTCGAAGAAGTGAATACCGGGCTCCTTAATCTCTCCGACGGATACAGGTCGGGGGACTACGATTGCTCACCGGATGTCGCCTGTATGCCGTTTGTCTCGGACGTGTCCCGCAGTCTCGTCGTCATCATCACGGACGGCACGACCATCGGCAGCGGCGCCCTTGTCAATAACGCCTCCGAGGACGGCACCCCCTACATTCTCACCGCGTCGCACGTGATGAATTGGAACTTCCGTCACATGGACTACGACCGCAGAGCCTCGAAGACCGTCGCCGTCTTCAATTACCGCTCCCCTATTTGCGGAGACGGTCTCCGCCCATCCGTCCGCCAAGCCCTCTCGGGTGCGAGGATGACAGGCGTGGACGAGACGACGGACATCGCCCTCATCAAGATGGAAGTAGCTCCTCCCGTCTCCTACCAGACTTACTATGCAGGTTGGAACGCCACGGGGCAAAATGCGGGTCCTTTTCTGAACGTACATCACCCCAAGGGACAGCCCGCGAAGTGCAATCAGTTTGATGGCGAGCTCTCATATGCCTCATTCCCGGACACTTCTTTGCCGTTCGGATCCGGTCTTTTCTACAAAGTCTGGCAATGGACGATCGGCACCACGGCACCTGTCTCCTCCGGCTCTCCGCTCCTGGACAAAGAGAAACGCATCATCGGTGCACTCACCGGCGGCAGCTCGGTATGCGGTCCGGTGGGGACGGACTATTTCTCTTCTCTGGCAAAACTGTGGAGCCGCATCGGGACAAGTCCCGGTGCCCGCCAAATCGCGGAAGCTCTCACAGCCGGGAAAAGCGGCATCGTCACCTTAGGCGGTCGGGAATCCTTAGGCACACTCGGGGGTCCCCGGGTCACACGCGTGGGACACATCGCGTTTTCGAATGACGGGGGCAAAAATATCCTCTCCCGTCTCCGTCAAGCCCCCCGGGAGCTCTTCGCGTCCGCTTCTGAAGTGGCGGAGCGCTACGACCTGCCCGCAGGAGCCGCGATACACGGCGCATTCGTCGTCTTTGATGTCGCACCAAGTGCATCCCGGGGCACGGTTGCCGCTCCCCTTACGCTGACCCTTTACAATGCGGCGACGGGCGCAAAAATATCCTCCGTCCCCGTGCCGACGGATCAGATCACGGCACCCGCAAAAGAAGAGTCTCTGAGAGAAATCTTCGTTCCCTTCCCCTCGCCCCTCGCCCTTACAAGTGCCACACCGGTACTCTTTGCACTCAACGTCTCCGGCTTTCCATCGGGTGCCGTGCTTGCGTCGCAGACCGGTGCGGCAGCGACAGCCTTTGTTCGTCAAGGGACGGACTTCCAACCGCTCACGCCCGCCACGGCCTTCTGGGTCGATCTCATGGCGGAGGACAAAAACCTCGAGAATGCCCCCCGACCTTTTGTCCAAATAGGTGCCCTCGGACAAGGTTACATCCTGCTCTCTTTTGCCCCCGAATATGCGGACAAAGAGGGGAAGGTGAGGATCTTCAGCGTCCTCGGTCAGCCGGTGGCGGACTTTACGGTCAAAGGCGGGCACCTCCTCGTCCCCAAGAGTGCCGTTTCCGGTCTCGGGGTACTCATTTTCCGCATCACGCTCGGCGATCGCTCCGAGACCCTCAAACTCCTTGTCCAAAAATGAGCCGGACGGGATCCCGATTTCGGTCAGACCGAGACGATCGCGAGACACGTACCCGCGCTTTCTCCGGACACAGACCGGGAAAATCGTCCCGGTACGTGCAAAAAAAAATTTGCTCTACCCATCAACTGCTCACTACCGACCAACAGGTAACCATCAATTAACATAGATATGTCTCGTCAGTTTGCTCTCCTCGCCTTCGCTTTGCTCATCCTCGCGTCTTCCTGCCAAAAGGAAGACGACCGTCCGGTCTCCGTATCCGGTACCGTAAGAGGAGCCGAGGGCAAAAAGCTCTACCTCGAGTATCTCGGCATCCAAGGCATCACGCTTGAGGACTCGCTCACGCTGGATGCCGCGGGAAAGTTCGACTTCAAGGCCTCTGCGCCGGAATACCCGGACTATTTCCGCCTCCGCATAGGCTCGGAGTTCATCCCTTTCTCTGCCGACTCGTTGGAGCAAATCAAAGTGACGGCAGACGCGTTTGTGCCCGGCTCTTTCGGCACAAACTACACTATGGAGGGAAATGGCACCGGTAAAGCGATCCAAGCAATCTGGGTCATCTACCAAGATGCCGCCACGGACATCGCCGGGCTTATGAAGCAGTACTCGGACGGCAAACTCTCCATCTTCGACTACCAAACCCTCCGGGACAAAAAACTGGAGCCCTACAAAAGAGTGGTGTCGGAAATCATCTACTCCGACCCCGCTTCACAAGATGCCTATTTCGGGCTGATGCAGCAACTCGACGGCTCGTATATCTTTAACCCCTCCTCCCCGGAGGACTCACGCCTTTTTGCCACCGTGGCCAACGTGATGGTGGCACGCGACTCGCTCAGCCCCCGCACGAAGCACCTCTATGACCTCGCCCTCCGCTCTATGGCCACCGTACGCGCCATGCGGAAACGCGCCTCGCAGGCAGCAGACACGACAGCGGTCAAAAACACGATCCCCACGGAAGTGGTGGGCTACATCGACATCCAACTGCCCGACGCCAACGGCGCCAAGAGAAGCCTCAAGAGTGTGGCAGCCGGTGGCGTGACCCTCATCTCTTTCACCTCCATGTCCGCCGACTGGGCACCCGACTACAACGGCATAGTGTCTAAGCTTTTCGACAAGTACAGAGCTTCGGGACTCCGGATTTACCAGGTGAATATGGACACCGACCAACACGCGTGGCGTAATGTCATCAAAAACCAGCCCTGGGTCAACGTCATAGAGACCCGCGGAGGAGCCTCCGAGTACATCGGACTCTACGGACTCTCCTCACTGCCCGCCCTTTTTCTCATAGACAAAGGCGGAAACATCGTCCTCCGCGCTTCGCATATCGACGAGCTCGAGAAACGCATCTCCACTGAACTTGCACGCTAAAAAACACCCCCTTACACCATGATTTCTTTCTTCCGCAAAAACACCGGAGACCGCTCCACGGTCTACCTCGTGCGTCATACCTCGCCGCTCGAACCCTCAGACACCGAAGCGCTTGTTTGGCTCTTCGGAGAAGCAGAGCCGACCAACGAAAAAGACCTCGCCGGGATCTACGTCGGACCGCGTCCCGAAATGGTCACGCCCTGGTCCACGAATGCAACCGAGATAACCGGCATTATGGGGCTGAAAGAAAAGCTCGGCATCGACAGAATCGAGGCGTTCGTCGAAGCCGACGAAGAGACGCCCTTCGATAAGATGCTCCTCAGAAAGTACAGGGGACTCGGTAGCCACTCATTGGATCTGAATAAGGACGGACGCGAAGCAGTCCTCTCCGTCCGGGACATCCGAAGCTACTCCGAGAGCGAAGGTCTCGCCCTCTCCGACGAGGAGATCGAATACCTCGAAGGGGTGGCCAAGGAAATCGGCAGACCCCTCACCGACGCGGAGCTCTTCGGGTTCTCGCAAGTGAACTCGGAGCACTGCCGGCACAAGATTTTCAACGGGACATTTGTCCTCGACGGCAAGGAGCAGGAGAGAAGCCTCTTCCAAATCATCAAGTCGACCAGCAAGGCAAACCCCAACGGCTTGGTCTCTGCCTACAAAGACAACGTGGCCTTCAACGCCGGTCCCGTGGTCGAGTTCTTTAATCCCCTTCGGGCAGACACTTCCGACTTCTTTGCTCCACACGACGAGAAGTCCGTACTCTCACTGAAAGCCGAGACACACAACTTCCCCACCACCGTCGAGCCCTTTAACGGTGCAGCAACGGGATCCGGCGGAGAAATACGCGACAGACTGGGCGGAGGACGCGCTTCCCTCCCGCTTGCAGGCACCGCCGTCTATATGACCGGCTACCCCCGCCTCTCGAAAGAAACAACTTGGGAAGACGCCATAACCGCACGCCCGTGGCTGTACCAGACCCCGCAGGAGATCCTCACAAAAGCCTCGAACGGCGCGTCGGACTTCGGCAACAAGTTCGGCCAACCCCTCATCTCCGGCTCGCTTCTCACGTTTGAGCACGCCGAAGAGGGACGCACCTGGGGGTACGACAAAGTGATTATGCTCGCAGGGGGCATCGGCATCGCCCGCGACCGTGATGCGAAAAAAGGCAGTGCGACCCCGGGCGACAAAATAGTCGTCATGGGCGGCGACAACTACCGCATCGGCATGGGCGGGGGAGCCGTCTCTTCCGTCAACACCGGTCAGTACCAGAACGCCATAGAACTCAATGCGATCCAGCGTTCCAACCCCGAGATGCAGAAGCGCGTCGCTAACGTCATTCGTGCCCTCTCGGAGGGCGAAAATAACCCCGTCGTCTCGATTCACGACCACGGCGCGGGCGGACACCTCAATTGCCTCAGTGAACTCGTCGAAGAGACCGGAGGCGTGATAGAGATCGACAAGCTCCCCATCGGCGACCCCACGCTCTCGGACAAAGAAATCATCTCCAACGAGAGTCAGGAACGTATGGGACTCCTGCTGCACCCGGAAGACATCCCGATGATCGAAAAGATCGCCGACAGGGAACGCGCACCCTTCTACGTCGTAGGCGAAGCTACCGGCAGAGGGGAGCTGACATTTGCCCGAGACGGAGCAGACAAGCCTTTCGACCTCAAGCTTGAGCATCTTTTCGGCTCAGCCCCGAAGACCGTCATGGTAGACGAAACGAAGCCCCAGAAGTTTAATGCGCCCTCCTCGGAAGATCTCGGTGCCCTCTCCTTCGAGACCTGTCTCAAAAACGTTCTCTCCACAGAGACCGTAGGCTCCAAGGACTGGCTCACGAATAAAGTAGACCGGTCCGTCACCGGCAAAGTGGCTCGTCAACAGTGTCAAGGCCCCCTCCAGCTGCCCCTCAGCGACTGTGGAGCCGTCGCGCTTGATTTCTCGGGGGAAAAAGGCATCGCCACCTCTATCGGACACGCCCCGCTCACGGCACTCATCGACTCCGAGAAGGGTTCCCGTATCGCCATCGCCGAAGCCCTCACCAATCTCGCGGGCGCACCCCTTGCGAAAGGGCTGAAGAGTGTCTCTCTCTCTGCCAACTGGATGTGGCCCTGCCACAACCCCGGCGAAGACGTCCGCCTCTATAAGGCCGTCGAAGCCTGCGCAGACTTTGCCATCGCACTCGGCATCAATATCCCCACCGGCAAAGACTCCCTCTCCATGACGCAGAAGTATCCGGACGGCACCAAAGTCTTGGCTCCGGGGACGCTCATCGTCTCGGCTGCAGGAGAAGTCTCGGATGTCCGTAAAGTCATCTCTCCCGTCCTTAAGGAAACGGAAGGGACAAGCGTACTCTACATAGACCTTACTTTCGAGGCAAGCAAGCTCGGCGGCTCGGTACTCTACCAGACGTTGGGCAAGGTCGGCGGAGAAGCCCCCGACGTGCGGGACACGGAGTACTTCGTGAATGCCTTCGAGGCCGTTCAGAGGATGATTTCGGCAGGAAACGTCCTCGCCATCCACGACATCTCGGCCGGCGGCATCATCACCACGCTCCTTGAGATGGCTTTTGCCCACACCTCTTGCGGGCTGAGGGTCTCCGATGATTTCCTCTCGCTCTCCACCGACCGCATCAGCCTTTTCTTTTCCGAAAATCCCGGTCTCCTCATTCAGGTCAAAGACGCAGACAGGGTCATCGAAAGCCTCGAAAAGGACGGTATCGCCTCCGTACGCCTTGCCGAGCCCGTCTTCGGCTCCGATCAGCTCGTCATCGGCAAGGACACGTTCTCCATCCCGAATCTGAGAGAAGCGTGGTACACCCCCTCTAAGGCAATGGAACCCTTCCAGACCGCCGCCGACGTGGCTCGTGAGCGGGCGAAAAATATCTTCTCCCAACCTCTGCAATACCGCTTCAACTCCGATCACACCGGTCGTCTCGATGTACCCCGCAGACACGAAAGGAGTGGCATCACAGCGGCCATCATCCGTGACAAAGGTACAAACGGGGAGCGCGAAATGGCGTACCTCCTCTACCTTGCCGGCTTCGATGTCAAGGACGTCCATATGACTGACCTCATCTCGGGTCGGGAGACACTGGAAGAGGTTCGGATGATCGTCTTCTGCGGAGGATTCTCGCACTCCGATGTCCTCGGCTCCGCCAAAGGATGGGCTGCGGGCTTCCGCTACAACGCAAAAGCCCGTGAAGCTCTGGACAAATTTTACGCCCGTCCCGACACCCTCTCCCTCGGTGTCTGCAACGGGTGCCAGCTGATGGCAGAGCTCGGTCTCCTCTATTCTGACCGCGAAAAGCGCCACACGATGGAACACAACCTTTCGGGCAAATTCGAGAGCGGCTTCGTGACGATAGAGATTCCCGAAAATAACTCCGTTATGCTCTCCTCCCTCGCCGGCACGAAACTCGGATGTTGGGTGGCTCACGGCGAAGGCCGCTTCGACTTTAAGGAAAAGAGTGATGCCGTCTCCGTCGCCGCCAAGTACGCCTATGACGCATACCCCGGAAACCCCAACGGCTCTCCCCTCGGTACGGCAGCTCTCACGAGCAAAGACGGACGGCACCTCGCGATTATGCCCCACCCCGAGCGAAGCATCTTCCCCTGGCAGTGCGGCTGTTATCCCGAGAACGGGGACGAAGTGACCCCGTGGTTCACCGCCTTCCGCAACGCCTTCCTATGGTGCCAAACCCACTGATAACGGGCTCCGGAATTTGATTTTCCCCGGTCAGAGACAAAATGCTCCTTCCCGAACCAAGCTTTCGGGAAGGGGCATTTCTCTTATTTTCGCCACCTTATCCACGTAACAAGGAGGTACAGACCGGGAAAGAATCCCCGGTACGGGTCTTTTTCTCTTCCGGTACAGACCGGCGCGATGCGCTTGGTCTGTACCCCGTCCGGATGCCCTTCTATGGCTCCGCTATGCACAAGCAAATAAAATCAGTACCTTTGTACTTAAGACAAGTCATAGACCGATTATGGATAAGACAGCAGAACTTAAAGTAGGAGACAAAGCCAAAGTAAGTCCCGAACTCACAGGACTTGACCAATGGGTCGAAGGCGAAATCATCGATGTCGAGCAGAATCCTTTCCGAGGGGTTGTGCTCTCGCTCGTTGATATGCTCGGACGAATCTATTTCGGGGATGCCCGCTACTTCATTCCCCTCCATTAATTATGTTTGCGATTACATTTGATTTGGAAATTAGTAGCTTAAAGAAATATTACGGCTCTGAGACCGGTTTTACAAACGCATACTATGACATAAAAAGGACATTGAGAGAATTCGCTTTTTTCAATGTCCAAGGAAGCGTCTATATAACCGAAAACCAGGATATGTCCAATCTAATGCAAGCCATTCTTAAGCTAAAGAGTATGGAGTGGTTTAGGCTGTCTGTAAGAGATATTAGGGCATTTAGGATTGAAGATTGGAGTGATTTTACTTCTTTTTTCCAAAAGTAACACCGACTATGGGAGTAGAGATAGAGAGAAGGTTTCTCCTCAAGGAGGGGGCGACGCTACCGGACTCGGATCGCGTCCTCCATATGCGCCAAGCCTACCTTGTCAATAGCGAGGGCTTGAGCGTGCGCATCCGCGTCACCGACGACACGAAAGCATTCCTCACCATCAAACGCATCACCCCGGGCGGCAACATCGCCGTAAGGGACGAGTTCGAGTACGAAATCCCCGTAGACGACGCTCTCCGGATGATGAGCTTTTCGACGCTCGGATCGGTAAAAAAACAGCGCCATGTCTTTAAGATAGGCGAAGTGACTTGGGAGGTGGATTTCTTTGAAGACGAAAACGAAGGGCTCATTATGGCGGAAGTAGAGCTGCCGAGCTTCGACACGCCGGTCGACCTCCCCGAGTGGATCGGCAGAGAAGTCTCCGATGATCCCGCATACCTCTCCTCGAACCTCGCCATTCACCCCTACACCTCTTGGACCCCAAAATAACCCCCTTTCGCCATGAACGGAAAGACCACACGAAAAAGCATTCTTACCCTCGGTTTTATCACCACGTTTTTCCTCTCCTCCTTCTCGCTTTATGCCGACGGAGGGATGTGGATGTTGCCGCTTCTCAAAGAACAAAACTACGAGCGTATGCAATCGCTCGGACTCAAGCTCAGCCCTGAAGAAATCTACTCCCCCGACCTCTCCAATCCCTCACTCTCGCAGGCTGTGGTACTCTTCGACGGCGGCTGTACGGGCGAAGTCGTCTCCGACCGGGGGCTCGTTTTCACGAACCACCACTGCGGGTATGACGCGATTCAGAACCACTCCTCCCTTGAGCATAACTACCTCAGGGACGGCTTCGTGGCACCCACTCTCGCGGACGAACTGCCCAACCCCGGGATGGATGTCATCTTCACCGAAGAGGTCATCGACGTCACAGACTTCGTGGCGCGTTACACCCGGGCACACGGAGACACCGACCCGATGAAGACACTCTCCAAGGACTACCTCTCCGCAGTCGCCAAAGCGTGGTACACGGAAGAGCGGGGCGAGGAGACGAAAGGACTTCGGCTCGACCTCCTACCATTTTTCGAGGGGAATAAGTTTTACCTCTTCATCCGCCGCGTCTATGAAGACATACGGCTTGTGGCGGCACCTCAGTCCGCCATTGGGAAGTTCGGTGCCGACACAGACAACTGGACCTGGCCCCGTCACAGCGGCGACTTCAGCGTCTTCCGCATCTACACCGCACCCGATGGCTCACCCGCCAAATACGCCAAAGATAACGTCCCCCTCAAACCGAAGAAATACTTCAAAGTAGACCTCCGCGGCATTAAGAAGAACGACTTCGTGATGATTATGGGACACCCGGGGACGACACGCCACTTCTATACCGCGCCGGAGGTGGAACTCTTCCGCGACACGGATAACGCCGTGATCATCGAGATGCGCGAGATCCGTGAGCGCGAGATGCTTGCGCTTATGAAAGCGGACGAGAAAGTCAATATCCAGTACGCCGCCAAGTACGCCTCGAGTGAGAACGCACACAAACGCTCCGTCGGCTCCAACTGGGCCATCGCCAAAAAAGACTTCGTGGGACAGAAGCAGGCAGAGATGAACCGTCTCAAAGAGTGGGCTCTGAAAAACGGCAAGAGCGAATACATAGCCGCGATGGACAAGATCACGGCGTTAGTGGAGGAGATGGCACCCTACAAATACGCCTACAACCTCGTGAACGAGGGTCTCAAACGCGGGGTCGAAATCACCGGCATCCCTTTGCTCACCAAAGAGGAACTGCTGAAGGCGCAAACCGACCCCACTTTCCCCGAAAAATGGCTTTCGGAAAAGTACGACCGTTTTTTCAATAAAGACTACAACGCCGCCGTGGATCTCAAGGTCTCCAAAGCGATGATCAGGGCATTCAAAGAACGGGACAAGAGCTCCGGCATCTTCGACCTCATAACGGACACCGATCGGTACACAGAGATTCTTTTCGCCCGCACCCTTTACCGCGACCGTGCGCTCCTGAAGTCCGCGCTCCAAAAAGGGCTGACCTATGAGGCTTACACCCAAGACCCCGCCGTGCAACTCGCCCTCTCGGTGAGGACAGCACTTGAAGAGACTAAGAAACCCCTCGACCACTACACCTCCATTCTCAGAGACCTCAAGCAAATTTACGTCAAGGGACTGATGAACCTATACGGAGAGGAGACGATGTGGCCGGACGCCAACCTCACACTTCGCTACACTTTCGGTCAAGTGAAAGGCTACTCACCCCGTGACGACGTCTACTACGGTTCCTTTACCAGCGCAGCGGGTGTGCTCGAGAAGTATATCCCCGGCAATTATGAGTACGACCTTCCCGAGATTGTCCGCGAGAAGCTCGCCCCCGGACCTTGGCAAAAAGGCTACACGATGCCCGACGGGCGCCTGCCTGTGGACTTCATCGCCACGACCCACACCACGGGTGGCAACTCCGGCTCTCCCGTCATTAACGGCGAAGGTCACCTCGTCGGACTCAACTTCGACCGCAACTGGGAAGGCGTCGGCGGCGACATCATCTACCTGCCCGACTACCAGAGAAGCATCATCTGTGACGTGCGCTACGTGGTCTTCGTCCTTGACCAAATCCTGGGTGCCGACCGCATCGTCTCCGAGCTTGATCTCCTGAGATAATTTCGACCGTACCGGGAAGAAGTTTTTGCACAGACCCGGACTTTACCCGCACACGTACCGGGAAAATCTTTTTGGTACGTACCCCGTGAAAAACGGGCTCACGTACCCACAGCACGCTTTAACTTATGAGATTTCGCCACTTTCTCCCCATACTCGTCCTCTCCGCCCTCTTTGCCTCCGGTTGCCGGGACAAAGGCGGCTCTGAGACGGAGGTTCTGGAGATCTTCCACACCTCCGACGTCCATGGTAATATTCTCACCGAAGACCTCGTGAACGGCGGAGACGCGGCAGGCGGACTTTCGCGCGTCTCTTCCATCGTCGCCTCGTACCGCAAGTCGGGTTCCGAAGTCCTCCTCCTTGACGGCGGCGACCTCCTGCAGGGAGAGCCCTCGGTGTACTACTACAACTACGTCGATACCCTCTCCAAGCACTTCGCGGCTCAGGTACTCACTTTTATGCAGTACGACGCGATGACGGTCGGCAACCACGACTTCGAGACGGGACACTCCGTGTACGACCGCTTCAGCAGGGAGACCTCTTTCCCCCTACTCGCCGCAAACGCCGTAAGCGACACGGTCAGCCATACGCCCTATTTCAAACCGTATGCCTTCATCCGAAAAGGGGGCAGGAAAATAGCCGTCCTCGGACTTACGACCCCGTCTTTGGTCCATAACCTGCCTCCTTACCTCATCAGTGGCATCTATTTCGAGGATCAGATCGCGACGGCCAAAAGACTTCTCCCCGAGATTTTGGAGCAGGAGCCGGATCTCTTTATCGCCCTCATACACTCCGGCAGCGGCAACCCCGACGAAAAGAGCGATTCGCTTGCCGCTAATGTCGGCTATGACTTGGCTCGTGCCGTGCCCGAGATCGACCTCATACTCTCCGGTCACGACCACCGCGTCAATGTCGACTCCGTAACCCACGAAGACGGTACCAAGACCTACCTCCTCAATCCCGGCGGTGGAGGACTCTTCCTCTCTCATGCCACGGTCACATTCGCGACCAAAGACGGACACACTGCCGTCTCCCTCAAGCCCGAGCTCCTGAATCTTGGGGAGTACACCGCAGACCCCTCTTTCGTCCAAAACTTCACCCCTCAGCTCAATGCCGTCAAGCGGTATGTCTCCGAGCCCGTGGGTGAGCTTACGGCACCTCTTGACAGCAGAGGCGCGCTCTTCGGACCCAATACATTCATCGACCTCATCCAGCAGTCTCAGCTCTCCGTATTCCCGGAGGCGGATGTCTCTATGACGGCACCCCTGAGCGACGAGGTAAGCGTGCCGGCAGGCAAGGTATTGAGGAAAGACCTCTTCAAGCTCTACCGCTACGAGAATATGCTCTATCTTATGCGGCTCAAAGGCTCCGAGATAAAGAATTACCTCGAAGAGAGCTACGGGCGCTATTTTCACACGATGTCGTCTGCCTCCGACCCTATGCTCATCATCGACGAGCGTAAGAGAGGGGGAGTCTATTTGCCCTTAGCGGAGCCGATCTTCAACTTCGACACGGCAGCCGGTCTCGATTATGTCGTCGACCTCTCCCGCCCCCGCGGAGAGCGCGTCCACATATCGACGGTGATCAAAGCCGATACCGTACGGACATTCAGTCCGGACTCGGACTATCTCGTCGTCCTTAACTCGTACCGGGGCAGCGGCGGGGGCGGCCTCCTCACGTCCGAGACCGGAGCCGGCATCCCGCCGGATTCCCTGCCGGGGAGACTTGTCCGGGCAGAGTATAAGGATATGCGGCGTTTCGTCGGCGATTTCCTCTCCGCACATAACCCCTACGAGCCCCGCATCATCTCCTCTTGGAGGCTGATCCCGGATGTGTGGACACGCCCGGCCGTCCTAAGAGACAGCAAGGCTCTATACGACTTGCAAGACACCAACGGCAAAAAGAAATGAAAAGTACGATCGTACACAACCCCGCCGCCTACTGCGTCATTATGGCGGGCGGTATAGGCTCGCGCTTCTGGCCCATCAGCCGATCGGAGAAGCCCAAGCAATTTCTCGACATCCTCGGCTCCGGCAAGACGATGCTTGAAGAGACGTGCGACCGCTTTGAAGGGGTCGCACCTTTCGACCATTTTCTCGTGATGACGGGCGAGAAGTTTGAGGAGCAAACCCTGCGCCTCGTCCCGGCCCTCTCACCGTCCCAAGTCCTCACGGAGCCAGAGCGACGCAATACCGCACCCGCCATCGCTTACGCGGCTTACAAGGTCTTTGCCATCGACCCCGAAGCGGTTATGGTCATCACCCCGTCCGACCACTACATAGGAGACGAGAGACGGTTCACCGAGACCCTCAACCAAGCCATAGAGTACGCCGCCACACACGACGAACTGCTCACGATCGGTATCAAGCCCACATACCCTGCCACGGGATACGGATACATCGAAGTCGACCCTGAGCGTCTCCACAAGGAAGGCATCGGTAAGGTAAGCCGCTTCAAGGAGAAGCCGGACTATGAGGAGGCAAAGCAACTGCTCCTGTCCGGGAACAACCTCTGGAACTCGGGGATGTTCGTCTGGAAAGCATCCACCATAGTGGCCGCCCTCGAAAAATATCTCCCCGAGGTGGCGGTTCACTTTGCGGAGATAAAAGACTTCAACCGTGCAGGTGCCGCAGAGAGCGTACGCGAAGCCTTCGTGAATAGTCCCTCAATCTCCATCGACTACGGTGTCATGGAAAAGGCGGACAACGTCTCGTGCGTCCTCGGGGACTTCGGTTGGGACGATGTCGGCACCTGGAACAGTCTCCAGCGTCTCGAAGAGCGGATCGAGCTCAAAGACGCCAGCTGCATATTCAGAGAGGACTCCCCGGACACCATCATCCGCACTACCCGTCCCGGGAAAAAAACCATCGCCATCGGCCTCAAAGACTACGTCGTCATCGACACGGACGACATCCTCTTCATTGCCCCGAAGGGAGACGAAGCCCGCCTCCACGACCTCCTCAAGCGCTACGCCAAAGAGACCGGAGCGGAGTAGTCGATTTGGTACGGACATAGCGCAGACATCCGGTACGGGTCTTTTGGGGAAGAGATACGGGCCGGAGTTTTTGCGTCGGTACGTACCCCGTTTGCCCGGGCTGCAGGGTGCGGAGAAAAATTGGTACTTTTGTAACCTGTAAAAAAGCAACACATACGCTCTACACACAGATATGATGACGGTAAACGAAATACGCCAAGCCTACCTCGATTTCTTCGAGGGCAAAGGGCACCACATAGTTCCCTCGGCTCCGATGGTCATCAAGGATGACCCCACGCTGATGTTCACGAACGCAGGGATGAACCAATTCAAGGACATCATCCTCGGTAATGCTCCGATCAAGTACCCCCGTGTCGCCGATTCCCAGAAGTGCCTCCGCGTGAGTGGCAAGCACAACGACCTCGAAGAGGTGGGCAAGGACACATACCACCACACGATGTTCGAGATGTTGGGCAACTGGTCTTTCGGAGACTACTTCAAAGCCGAAATGATCCCTTGGGCGTGGGAGCTGCTCACCGAAGTCTACAAGCTCCCCAAAGACCGTCTCTACGTAACAATCTTTGAAGGCGCACCGGACGAAGGCTTGGAGCGCGACAAGGAGGCATACGATATATGGTCAAAACTTTTGCCCTCCGACCGCATCATCGACGGCAATAAGCACGACAACTTTTGGGAGATGGGCGAGACAGGACCCTGCGGTCCCTGCTCCGAGATCCACATCGACCTCCGCTCCGACAAGGAACGCGAAGAGGTGAGCGGCAGAGACCTCGTCAACCACGACCACCCTCAGGTCATCGAGATCTGGAACCTCGTCTTTATGCAGTTCAGCCGCCTCGCCGACGGCCACCTCGAACCCCTCCCCAATAAAGTCATCGACACCGGTATGGGACTCGAAAGGCTCTGTATGGCACTCCAAGGTGTTACGAGCAACTACGACACGGATGTCTTCAAGCCTTTGATTGAGGAGATCAGTGCACTCACCGGACTTTCTTACGGGCAAAAGGAAGAGACGGACATCGCTATGCGCGTCATCGCCGACCACGTCCGCACCATCGCTTTCTCCGTCACCGACGGACAGCTCCCCTCCAATGCCAAGGCCGGCTACGTCATCCGCCGCATCCTCAGACGTGCGGTGCGCTATGCCTACACCTTCCTCGGGCAGAAGGAACCCTTTATGTACAAGCTCCTCCCCACCCTCTCTGCAAATATGGGCGGACACTACCCCGAGCTCAAGGCTCAGGAGGATATCATCTCGAAAGTTTTGATGCAGGAAGAGCAGTCTTTCCTTCGGACTCTCGAAACCGGAATACAGCTCCTCGAGGGTCACATCGAACGGCTGAAGCAGGAAGGCAAGACGACCCTCGAAGGCGAGACGGTCTTCCTTCTCTATGACACGTACGGGTTCCCCGCCGACCTCACGGAGCTCATTCTCTCCGAGCAAGGTCTGGGTGCGGATTTGGACGGGTTCGCAAACGCGATGCAGGCGCAGAAGGATCGCGCCCGCTCTGCCGCCAAGACCGACGCCACGGACTGGGTAAGCATCCACGAGGGCGAGACCGAGTTCGTCGGCTACGACCTTACGGAGTGCGACACGACGATCCTACGGTTCCGCGAAGTCGTCAAGAATAAGAAAAAACACCTCCAAGCCGTACTCGGCGAGAGTCCTTTCTACGCAGAGATGGGCGGACAGGTAGGAGACACGGGTACCCTCCGCGGTCTGGAAGACGGGCAGGTCATCAACGTCCTCGACACCATCCGCGAGAATAACCTCCCCATTGCCATCATAGACCGTCTGCCGGACGACCCCACACAGACGTTCCGCGCCGAGATAGACACCGAGCGCCGTCGCCGCACGGAGGCCAACCACTCCGGCACCCACCTACTGCACGAAGCCCTTAGGGAAGTACTCGGTACCCACGTGGAGCAAAAAGGTTCCTTCGTCTCGCCCGAAGAGCTTCGCTTCGACTTCTCGCATTTCTCCAAGATGACGGACGAAGAGATCCGCCGCGTCGAAGAGCGTGTCACGGAGATGATCCGTGCAGACTACCCGCGCGACGAACACCGCCACGTCCCCATCGAGAAAGCCAAAGCCATGGGTGCCATGGCTCTTTTTGGCGAAAAGTACGGCGAGGACGTCCGCGTCATCCGCTACGGCGACTCTGTGGAACTCTGTGGCGGCACGCATATCCCCTCCACCGGGATGATCGGGACGTTCCGTATCCTCTCCGAGAGCTCCATCGCTTCCGGCATCCGCCGCATCACGGCTGTGACGGGTGTAGGTGCCGAAGAGTACCTCTACGCCATGCAGGACGAGCTCCGGAAAATCCGCGAGCTCTTCCCCTCCGCCCGTACCCTCTCCGCCATCGAGAAGATGCAGGAAGAGAATGTGGCTTTGAAGAAGGAAGTGGCCGCTTTTGTAGAGAAAGAAAAGAACGACTGGGTCAAGAAACTCCCGGACTCCGTGGACGTCCGCCCCAACGGCGTCCGCATCTACCACACGCCCATGGGTGTCGTCCCCGCCGCTATGGCCAAAGACATCGCTTTCGGCATCAAGGCCGAACACGCCGAAGAGGATTTCGCGTTCGTGGCCGCCTCCAAAGACGGAGACAAAGCCACCCTTACCCTGATGCTCTCCGATTCGCTCGTAGCCAAAGGTATGAACGCCGGCACCATAGTCCGTGAAGCCGCCAAACTCATCCAAGGTGGCGGTGGCGGTCAGCCCGGCTTTGCCACGGCAGGCGGCAAGAACCCCGACGGCATCCCGGGTGCGGTGATGAAGCTCATCGAACTGCTCAGCGCCTAAGCCCCGAGACAGGGGCAAAAGGGGGTACGTACCGAGAAGAAAAGGAGACACGTACCCCGGCGGAGAAAAGGTACAGACCGGGAGGACAGTCTCGGTACGTGCAAAAGATTCCCCGCCATCAAGGTAAGGCAGAAGCTTTCATTTTGGGACAAATAAAGCCCTCACTTTGTCCGAAAACCGCAGATATGACCGAAAAGACCCTCATCACGTACCACGCCACCCCGGACACCCTCTTTGAGACCCTCAAGGAGACCGTGTCGGGGGGGCTTTTTTTCTCGGTGGCGGACGAAAACACGGCACCCGTGTACACCCGCTTTTTCGGCACCCTGCCGGACTTCATCACGCCGGCGGGAGAGGGAGCAAAGTCACTTCCCGTCCTCTCCGGGCTCTGGTCGCGGTTGCTCGAGAAGGGACTTTCCCGAAAGGATTTCCTCATCGCTTTTGGCGGAGGAGCTGTCACCGACCTCACGGGCTTTGCCGCGGCGACTTATAAGCGGGGAATGCGCCTCATCCACGTTCCCACCACCCTCATCGGGATGGTCGACGCAGCTTCGGGCGGCAAGACGGCGATCGATTTCGCAGGCGTAAAAAACAGCATCGGAGCGTTTTACCTGCCGGACGAGGTGCTGGTCTGCACCAAGTTTCTCGAGACCCTGCCGGAGACCGAAATCCTCAGTGGCGAGGGCGAACTCCTCAAATACGCCCTCCTTATGGGCAGAGACCCCGAGACTTTTCTCTCGGCAGAAAGGCGCCCGGAGACCGTCCGCGAGTGTCTCGACTTCAAGGAGGAAGTGGTCGGCGCTGACCCCAAAGACGCCGGACTGAGACAAATACTCAACCTCGGACACACCTCAGGCCATGCGCTCGAAGCCTTGCACCTCGACGGAGGAGGATACGAACCCGTCCCGCACGGCACGGCTGTGGCGGCAGGTCTCGTGATAGAAGCTTACTGCGCTTTTGCCCTCCGAATGCTGCCCCAAGAAGAGCTGATGACCCTCGCCCGCTTTACGCGCGACCATTTCCCTCCCGTCCTCATCAAGTGCAAGGATTATGACAGGGTTTGGGCTTTTGCATTGCAGGACAAGAAAAACAGGGCAGACCACAACAGGGCGGTGACCATGAGTCTTATCGAAGCGCCGGGCAGACCCGTCACCGGCGTCGAAATCGGTCGAAAAGTCTTCTACGAAGGATTGGACTTTTACAAAGACTTCTTTCGGATATGAAGATCGGACATTTCCATAGACTCTTTTTCCTCTTCTATGTTGTGTCCACGCTTTTGGGGACGACAACAAAGGGGCAGGAGGGTTGGACAGGAGACCTCGGTATGTTCGTTTTCGATCACGGTTTGCTCCGTCCCGCAGGTGGCGACACATCGGGAGAGGGGCTCATCCGGAAGGACTTCTCGTCCGTTTACGCTTCGGGGGCGGACAAAGGGTTGTACTGGCGGACGACGGCGCGTTTCTCGGATCGCCCTTCTGCCCTCAACCGGTTTGAGTGGACGCTCTTCTCCGTACAAAAAAGGAACGGCGAAGTACTCCGCTACACGCTCAGCCCGGATCGGGACGGTCGCCACATAGAGCTCGCCGTGGACACCTATGACGGAGCGAAGTCGGAGCAAAAGACAAGCACGGAGTACCTCGAGAGCCTGGAAGTTTTACACCCCTCGACGGGCTGGCAAGACCTCGTGATTGAAGCCTTTTTGAAGTCCGGGGACGGGCTCACGTTTCGGATTGCGCCCTCCGGGCAGAAGCCGCAGGTCTCATACGCATACCCTCCCGAGTCCGGGCAATTTCTCCCCGAGATACGGTTCTACGCGAAGTTTTCGCCCCTAAAGAAAGCAGCGTACAGCTGGAGCATCCCTTTCGTCGGCGTTCTGTCCGAAAAGCTTCCGCCACTTGAGTACACCAAGGTCTCTGTCACGGACGAAGGCATCGTCCTCATACGACTCAATAAGCCCGTCAGCATAGAGGGAGCCGTCGTCCGCGCACCGGGCTTGGAGCCTTCCCTGTCCGCACCGGAGCCCGACCTGCTGTCCGTCCGCCTTGGCTCACCGCCCAAGGGTGTGGGTGAGTTTGTCATCGAGATTGTCGGACTCCGCGACGAGAGCGGCAGCGTAGAGACGCTCGAAGTGAGACTTGAAGCGTATTCCGACACGGAACCCTCCGCCGGCCAAAGCGGTATTTTTCTCTCGGAAGTGATGGTCGATCCGCCCGCATCGGGTCCGCTGCGCGGTCTGAAGTACATCGAGATCTACAATGGTACGGACGGTCCCGTCTCGCCCTCTTCGCTCATCCTCGCCTACCGCACCCGCACGTATGCCCTCACGGGTGAGACCATCCCTGCGGGCGGGTACGGTCTGGTCTTACCTTCGGGGCTTGTACTCACGATCCCCGGAGCCAAGATCTACCTTGACGACTTTCCCGCGCTGAGCGGGGACTTCCTTCTCAAGCTCCTCGATGCCGGAAGCGGAGCCTCCATCGACAGCTACTACTTTTCGGCGCGGAGCTATGAGCCCGGAGCGCCGAAGAGCGGGTTTTCGATCGAGAGAGTCTCCTTTGCGCCACCGCGGTGGCGCTCTTCCACCGCCTCCGACGGCGGCACGCCCGGCAAGGCGACCGCGATGAAGCCTTTCGGGCGGGTGCCAAAGGGCGGTATCCTCCTCAGCGAACTCTTTCTCTCTCCCAAGAATAAGAAAGAGCGCTACATCGAAGTCTACAACGACACCGTCGACCCCGTCACCCTCTCCGACCTCTATCTCACGCACCGGAGTACGCCGTCGGCGCCCTTCACCCCGGTGCGCCTCGCAGCACGGGAGACGGTAGTTGCGCCCAAGGGGTACCTTGTCCTCGCCGCCGATACCGCAGCTTTTTTCAAGTCCTTCCCGGACGCGGATCGCGCTCTTGTCTTCGAGAAATCGGATTTCCCCGACATCGACACCGACCATGCCGAGCTCGCGCTCCGTGCCTACCGGGACGACGCGCTTATCGACAGGGGGCTTTTCCGAAAGGTGTGGACGGGTGCGAAAGAAGCGGCCATTGAGCGTTTTTTGCCCGCCAAGGACGGAACCTTAACCTCCTCCTGGGGGGTCTCTGCGGGGAGGGGGACACCGGGCAAAGCGGGCGTGCCTCTTGCCGTAGCGCAACGTGAGACTGAGGAAGACCCCACCGCGTGGTCCGAAGACCCGGTGCTGACGTTTGAAAGGCTCACGGCACTCCTTCCCCTGCATCTTGAGAGGGCTTCGCTTCGTGTCTCCACCGTCGTGGGACAAACCCTCATTGAGGCAAAGGGAGCGGATGCGGCACGCTTCTTGGACAAGCTCAAACGGGGGACGGCACCTCTGCCCTCCGCTCCGCTCCTCATCCGCGTCACCATACACCATCCGAATGAAGATGCCTCCTCGCCCGAGTCCACCCCTCCCCTCACCTACACCTCCGTGTGGCAGCACCTCAAGAGGTAACCCAAATTTCGACCTGTATCTTGCGATCGCGTCGGTCTGTACCTTTTTGAAAAAAGACACGGACCAAAAAGCTCGCGAGATACAGACCAAAATCCACGTCGCCAAACTACCAACTTTTAATTACCTTTGTGATGAGCGAGGCTCTTTTAGCCAGACATTGCGCCCGAACGATTACAGAACCATATTTATACGTAGATTTCTCTCATGGCGGACATCAAGACGATTTATGCGGAAAAATTGGAGCTACGAAGCCCCATCATTGCGGCCAGCTCCGGACTGACCAATAACGCTGAGAAGATAAAGGAATTTGCAGAAGCCGGCGTCGGTGCCGTGGTACTCAAGTCCATCTTCGAGGAAGAGCTCGAAAACGAAGCCGCCTATATGACCGGCGACACCGACTTCCCGGAAGCTGTCGAGTACCTCTCCCACTACGTCAAAAGTCACGCCTTGGACAAGCACCTCGACCTCATCAAAGCGGTCAAAGACTCCTCGCCCGACCTCCCCGTAATCGCAAGCATCAATTGCTTCAAAAGCGACACTTGGGTCACCTATGCCCAAGACCTCGCCGACGCAGGAGCCGATGCCCTTGAGCTCAACGTGATGCGCATCGAGACCGCTCGGGGCGACGCTTGGGGTACGGCAGAGGAAGCACTCGTCACCCTGACCCGTGAGATCTCTTCGGGCAACAGCGGCATCCCCGTCATCCTCAAACTCTCCAAGTACTACACAAATCTCCTCCGTCTCTCACGGGATCTGAATATCGCAGGAGCCAAGGGGCTCGTATTCTTCAACCGCAGCTACTTCCCAGACATCGACATAGATAACGAGAAGTTGGTGGCCGGTCCCGTCTTCAGTTCCGCGCAGGATTTTTCCGACGGACTGCGCTACGCCGCTCTCGTCCACGGAGCCGTGCCTGCCCTTTCGCTCTGTCTGTCGTCCGGAGCCCGCACGGGTGCCGACCTCGTCAAGGGTCTGCTCGCCGGAGCCGATGCGGTACAGTACTGCACGGCACTCTACAAGGGAGGTGCACGCGTCATCAGCGAGGCCAACGAGTTCCTCGCACACTGGATGGACAAACACGGCTACCGCACCACAAAAGAGATGCGCGGTAAGCTCTCCGCATCACGCGTGGACAATGCCACTTTTTATCAGAGAAGCCAGTTTATGCGGCACTTCAGTTCGTTCGACGACCGCCCCACGGAGACGTTTGGCGGGAACATTCACAGAGAGCAAGAGTAATTGGATCGTCCGCTCGTCCCCTCATTTTCTGCCGTCTACGGACAGGAAGAGCTATCGGGTCATCTCCGGGAGATGATCCGTAGGAGGAGTGTACCCCACGCCCTCCTCCTATCGGGAAAGCCCGGAAGCGAAGCCCTTCCCTTGGCTCTTGCCACGGCAAAGCGCATCCTGTGCACGAACCCCACCGAGGACGGTGACGCGTGTGGCGAGTGTCTCTCTTGCCGTCAGGCAGCCGTCCTGGATAACCCCGACTTGATACCGGTCTTCCCGATCGCCAAAGAGGGGGACAGCAAAGAGGTCGTCTCGATGATGCAGATGCCGCTCTTCCGGGAGATGATGAAGAAGTACCCCCGCTTCACCGACCACGAGTGGAAAGAGATCCAAAACTCCGGCAATCGGCAGCTCTCCATTATGGTCGCTGAAGCCGAAAAACTCATCGAGCGCACCGCTCTCAAAAGTTTCAACAGTGCCAATCAAGTCGTCGTCATCTGGCTGCCGGAGACGATGCGTACCGACACCGCCAATAAGCTCCTCAAGCTCTTTGAAGAACCGCCCGAAGGAGTCATTTTCATCGCCGTCACCAATAACCCCGAAGGGCTCCTGCCGACCATCCTAAGTCGCTTTCAGAAAGTACACGTGCCACCGATCCCGGAGGAACTCCTTTTCCGGGCTCTGAAGCGCGACTACGCCATTTCCGAAACCAAAGCCCGCGAAGCCGCCCACCTCGCGGAAGGGAACCTTTACACCGCGCTCAAGCTTTCGGGCGCGTTGGGCGAGAAGGAAGAGCAGGATCGCGTCCTCGACGAAGCCCTCTCCGTCTTCGAGTGCGCCTACGGACGTGACCCGAGAGCCTACCTCCTCAAAGCCGAAGCGCTCTCCAAGGAGAGCCGTCCCTTCGTACTCGATGTTACGGATCGGCTCCTCTCCGTGATGCGCGAAGCCCTGGCTCTGAAGGAGGAAAAAATTTCGGACGTACCGGGAAGATCTTTTGTGTACGTACCGGGAGAATTTTTGGTACGAACCAAAAAAATCTCCTCGGTCTTACCGAAATCTGCCATCGCTCCGCTGATGGAAGAGATCGCCTCCGCAAGACAGGAACTCCGGCAGAACGCCAACGTAAAGATCCTGTACTTCGACCTCCTGATCCAAATCGCCCGACATAGAAAGAAATAACCGACCCATCGCCAGATATATGCCCCTCCTCCAAGTCGAAAATCTCTCCAAAAGTTTCGGAGCCCTCGAACTCTTCCGAGGGCTTTCTTTCACCCTTGAAGAAGGGAAGAAAGCCGGTCTCATCGCCCCAAACGGAGCGGGCAAAAGCACGCTCCTGAAGATGCTCGCGGGCAGAGAGTCCATCGACTCGGGCACAGTCACATTCTTGGACGGGACACGCGTGGGCTATCTGCCTCAGCAATCGGACTTTTCCGACTGCCCGGATATCCTCACGGCGGCCCTCGGAGGCATCCGCCCAGAGCTGAGAAAAATAATCAAGGAGTACGAAGACGCAGAGCAGAGCGGAGAGGCCGGGCGCCTCACGAAAGCCGCTGCCGAAATGGATCGGATCTCGGGCTGGCAAATAGAGGGAGAGCTCACCGCCATGCTCGACCGCTTTAGGCTGAAAGACCCCTACCGATCCACCAAAGGACTCTCCGGAGGCGAAACCAAGCGCATCGCCCTGGCTTCCGTGCTCCTCGGCTCTCCCGACCTCCTTATCCTTGACGAACCCACCAACCACCTTGACCCCGACATCATAGAGTGGCTCGAAGATACCCTCTCCACAAAGTCCCTTGCCCTCCTTGTCGTCACCCACGACCGATACTTCCTTGACTCGGTGTGCGATACCATTTTTGAACTCGATGAGGGGTCTCTCTTCGTCTACGAAGGGAACTACAGCTATTACACGGAGAAGCGCGCCGAAAGGCTTGAGATGCTCCGCGCCGAGCAGCAGACTCTGAGAAACATTTACCGCAGAGAGCTGGAGTGGATGCGCTCCACGCCCCAAGCCCGCTCCGGAAAAGCCAAGTACCGCAAAGATGCCTTTCACGAGACGGAATCCAGGCTCAGAACCATCAACGACCACACGGGACCTGACCTCGAAGCCTCCGACGTCTACATCGGCAAGAAGATCTTTGCCGCCCGCCACGTCTCGAAGGCCTTTGGTAAAAAAGAGGTCATCAAGGACTTCACCTACGACTTCGCCCGGAGAGACCACGTCGGCATCATCGGACCCAACGGTGCGGGAAAGACGACCCTCGTCAAGCTCATTATGGGCAGGACGGAGCCCACGGGCGGGAGCATCGAGATCGGCGAGACGGTGCGTTTCGGCTATTTCTCCCAAGAGGCGAAGGAGTACCCGCCCGAGAAGAAAGTCATCGAAGTCATCACCGAGAAGCACGAGCGCATCACCCTCGGCGGGGGCGGCACTATGACCGCTATGCAGTTTCTGAACCGTTTCCTCTTTCCCCCCAAGCGTCAGCAAGACTATGTGGAAAAGCTCTCCGGAGGAGAAAAACGGCGTCTACAGCTCTGCGAAGTCCTTATGGAAAACCCCAACTTTCTCGTACTGGACGAACCCACTAACGACCTCGACATCCCCACGATTCAGGTGCTGGAGGATTACCTCGACACCTTCAACGGCTGTCTCCTCATCGTCTCGCACGACCGCTTTTTTATGGATCGGCTTGCCCGACATCTCTTCGTCCTCACCGGTGACGGGCTCATATCGGACTTTCCCGGCAACTACACGGACTACCGTCTGATGCAGAAAGAAGAGGCCGCAAGAGCCAAAACGGAAGAAACGAAGAAGCCAAAAGAGCCGCCGAAAAACGACCGTCCCGTCGAGCGGAAAAAGAAACGAACCTACAAGGAACAAAAGGAATTTGAAGCCCTCGAAGAAAGTCTCCCCGAGATCGAAAAGCAGTTGCAAGAGCTCTCGGACAAAATGAACTCCGGCACCCTCTCTCCTTCTGACCTCGTCGAAGCCGGAGAGGCGTATGGCAGGCTGAAGGAAGAGCAGGAGGAAAAGGAGATGCGCTGGCTCGAACTCTCCGAGCTGGAGTAACTCCGAACAGGCAGAAATTTTTGGTCTGTATCCCGCTTTCGTCCCGGTACGGGTCTCGTTCCCTTTTCGGTCTGTATCCCGCTTTCGTCCCGGTACGTACCGCATCGGAGGCGGAGTGGGGGGTTAATTGAGGCGGGTCACCTGCTTGACCCCCTTGGCGTCTCTAATCTTTTTGATGAGCGTCGTGAGTGCGCCCGCGTTTTTTACGAAGACATAGAAGTAGCCCACAAAGAGACCGTCATTGGAGTCGACCCTGAAGCTTCGGAGCGTCACCTCTTTCTCCGACGAGATCTGGCTGGAGATATTGTTGACAACGGAGACATCGTCGAGGCCGACGACGCGGAGGGCGACTTCGTAACCTTTTTTCTCGGAGCTCGTGACCCACTCGGCCTGAAGGACACGATAACCGAAGCGGCTGAAAAGCTCGTGGGCATTCGGGCAGTCCATACGGTGAATCTTCATCCCCTTGGAGGAAGTGAATGCGAAGATTTTGTCGCCGTAGATAGGGTTGCAGCACTTGGCAAACTGGTAAGCGATACCGGAGAGATTTTTGTCTATCTTGAGTACTTCGCTACTTTTGTCGTGGGCGATTTTCTCGGGCAAAGTCTCGGCAACGTATTGATTTGCCGAAACCGTCTCGTGGTTCGATGCATCTCCCTTGACCCTCTCTTCAAGCTCAGCTTTATAGCGATCGAGGACGGCATTGAGGTCGGTGCGTCCGTTATGGATGGAGAGGTAAAAGGAGGAAAGTCGGTTGAAGCCGATTTTTCTCGCAAACTTGCCGAAGTCGCCCTCATCGAAGGGCATCTTGCGGTTCTTGAATCGGCGCAGCACCTCTTCGCGAACCATCCGGATCACTTCCTCGTTTTGGGCTCGGAGGGCGGCTTTGATCTTCGAGCGGGCGCGACCGGTGAGCACAAAGTTGAGCCAGTCCGGCTTCGGTTGCTGGTTTTTGGAAGTCAGAATCTCCACGGTGTCTCCGTTTTTGAGTTCCTGTTTGATGGAGACATTGATGCCGTTGACTTTGGCAGAGACGGTTTGCGAGCCCACACGGCTGTGGATGGCGTAAGCGAAGTCGAGGACAGTGGCGCCCTTGGGGAGCTTCCTCAGCTCGCCCTTCGGGGTGAAGACGTAAATCTCTTCGTCATAGAGGGACATACGGAAGTCGGCAATCACGTCCTCCCGCTTCTCGCTCTCTTTATTTTCGAGCAGGGAGCGGACATTGGTCATAAACTCGTCCAATCCGCTCTCTGACCGGATGCCTTTGTACCTCCAGTGGGCGGCGAGTCCGCGCTCCGCGACTTCGTCCATACGGCGGGTCCGTATCTGCACCTCGACCCACCTCTTCTCCGGTCCCATCACGGTAATGTGCAAGGACTCGTAGCCGTTCGACTTGGGGATGGAGATCCAGTCCTTCATACGCTCGGGATTCGGCTGATACATATCGGTGATGACGGAGTATACCTGCCAGCACCGCGAACGCTCCTCTTCGAGCGGGACATCCAAGACGACACGGATGGCGAAGATGTCGTAGATTTCCTCGAAAGGCAGTTTCTTTTTCTTGAGTTTGTTGGAGATGGAGGAGATCGACTTAGTGCGTCCCTTGATCGTGTAAGTCAGACCCAGACCGTCGAGCCGCTTCCGCACGGGGTCGATGAATTCCCGCACATACGCATCCCTCGCCTCCTTAGAGTCGCGGAGCTTTGCGGTAATGAACTCGTAGGTCTCGGGATCGGTATATTTGAGCGCGAGATCCTCCATCTCGCTCTTAAGGACGTAGAGTCCGAGGCGGTGTGCAATAGGGGCGTGAAGGTAGGAACACTCTATGGCCAGCTTGACGCGGTCTTCCTCCGAGAGATAGGTCTCGCACTGCCTGAGGAGGTTCAGGCGACGACCGAGGAGGATGAGGACGACGCGCACGTCTTCGGCGATGGATAGGAGGAAGTGGTCAAAGTTCTCCGTCGTAACGACGGGCGAAGACTCGTAGAGATCCGCGACGCGGAGGAGATGGGCGAGGAGTTCGGCCGTATCTTCTCCAAACTGGTCTCTAACCTCTTCCTTGGTCACGACTCCTTTGAGGACGGGTTGCTCCATCAGGTGGGCGAAGACGGAGCTCTGCTGCAAGCCCACCTCCTTTGCTATCACGAGAGCGGCCGTGACTCTGAGTTTCCAAATCCCTTCGTCGGTTACCCGGGCGTATTTCCTTAGTACGGAGAGGAGGAAATGGATTTGGAATGGAGTGCATCCTTTGACGCACCCGATGAGCGCTTTGAGTAGCGCCGGGGGGGTCATCTCTTCGGGTCTCATGTCTTTCAGTCGATTTTGTGTGCGGCTTTATTGACCACGGTACCCACTTCGCTCATACTCTTGAAGGAAGAGGAGAGGAAAGTCTGGAGCTGTTCGGAGTCGACGTCCGCCACGATTTCGTTTTTGTACGCCACGGAGATCTCGCCGCGCTCTTCGCTGACGATGATGATTCGGGCGTCCGACTGTTCGCTCATACCGAGACCAGAACGGTGGCGGAGTCCCATCTCTTTGGGGAGGGAGCTGTCCTGAGCCACGGGGAGGATACATCCCGCGGCGGCGATGCGGTGTTTGGAGATAATCATGGCGCCGTCGTGGAGGGGAGAGTTTTTGAAGAAGATGTTTTCGATGAGGCGGGAGTTCACTTCAGCGTCTATCCTCTCGCCGGTGTGCATCACGCCTTCGAGGCTCATTTTGCCTTCGAGGACGATGAGTGCGCCGGTCTTTTTCTTGGCCATACTGGTGCAGGCAAAGGTAAGCACGGCGATAAAAGAAGCTTCCTCCGTGTCGCTCTGCCACTTGTCTTTGCCTTGAAAAAAGTTGAGGAAATTAAACCACCTGTTACCCGACCCCAGCATATTGAGGAATCGGCGGATGTCGTCCTGAAAGAGGATGATAAGGACGAGCAGCCCCGCACCCATCACCGCGTCCATCACGCGTCCCATCACCCTCATGTGCAGAAGGGGCGAAGCGACGACCCACGCGACGACAAGAGCCACGATGCCGAAGAGGAGATTTGTGCTCGAACTGCTCCGAAGCGTCCGGTAGAGCGCGTAGAGCAAAAGTCCGAAAAGCACAATATCTATAAAGTCGACTATGTCGAAAGGTATCCAATCCATCAGAAGGCGGGAATTTTGGAGGTCGGGAAATCGGGAAGCGCACCCCTGACGGACGCCCTCTTCCCGTTCCAAAGATACGAAGAAAATGAAAGTGTCCCAAAGGTGCATTCCCATACACACGACAGGAGACACGAGATACAGGCCGGGAAGAATACGAGACACGTACCCAGGTCTTCTCCGGACACGTACCGGGAAGAAGTCCCCGGTACGTACCAAATCGAGTGCGCATTTGGGGAAAAGAGGGAAAATAATTAACTTCGCAGAAGAACGAACTTTCAAACACCATATTTCCCCAAAAACCATACATCATCATGGCACAATCCATCAAAGAGCTCGCTCCCTCCTCTGTCTGGAGCTACTTCTACGACCTTACGCAGATACCGAGACCCACGTTTCATGCCGCTGCCGCTGCCGCTTACGTGAAAGCCGCAGGCGAGAAGCTCGGTCTGGAGACTCATCAGGACGAAGTCGGCAACGTCCTCATCCGCAAACCCGCCACCCCCGGCTACGAAAACCGCCCCACCATCACCATGCAGGGACACTGCGATATGGTTCCCCAGGCGAATAGCGACAAGAAACACGACTTTGAGAAAGACCCCATCACGACCATCGTGGACGGCGACTGGGTACACGCAGACCAGACCACCCTCGGTGCCGACAACGGCATCGGCGTGGCTATGGGGCTTGCCGTCATGGCGGACGATACCCTCAAGCACGGTCCCCTCGAACTTCTCGTCACGATGGACGAAGAAGTGGGTATGGTCGGTGCTTTCGGCCTCAAACCCGGTTTCTCCAAAGGCGACATCCTCCTCAACCTCGACTCCGAACTCGAAGGACAGCTGTATATCGGCTGCGCCGGCGGCGTGGACATCAATGTATCCCTCGAGTATGAGGACAATACCGAAGCGCTCGACGGAGACATCCCCGTGCGCGTCTTCGTCAAGGGACTCAAAGGCGGTCACTCCGGCGTGGACATCCACCTCGGACGCGCCAACGCCAATAAGCTCATCTTCCGTTTCCTCAAAAAAGCGGTCGAAGCTTTCGATATGGATCTCGCAAGTATGGAGGGCGGCTCGCTCCGCAACGCCATCCCGCGCGAAGCAAGCTGCGTGGTGATGCTCACCGAAGACGAGCTCGAAGACTTCACCTCCTTCGTGGCCGACTACCAAGACCTCTATAATAAGGAGTACAAAGGCATCGAGAATCCGATCACTTTCGGTTGCGAACGCCTCTCCGAAGCCCCGGGGACCGTCATCCCCGAAGAGGTGCGCGACGCAGTCATCAACGCCATCGAAGCGGTACAGAACGGCGTCATCACCTACCTCGTCGATTTTCCCGACACGGTAGAAGCCTCCTCCAACCTCGCCTCCATACGTTTCGGAGCAGGTAAGCTCTCCGTATCTTTCCTCACCCGCTCGTCCAGCGACTCCCGCAAGGAGATGGTAGCCTCCTCCATCTCTTCGGTTTTCGAACTTATCGGTGCCAAGGTGGAACTAGATGCCGACTACAGCGGATGGCAGCCCGATGCACACTCCCACGTCCTTGAAGTGATGCAGGACATCTACGCCAAAGAGTTTGGCAATAAGCCCGACGTCAAAGTGATGCACGCCGGTCTCGAATGCGGTATCATCCAAGGCGTGATGCCCAATATGCAGATGATCTCCTTCGGTCCCACGATCCTCCACCCCCACTCTCCGGACGAAAAAGTACAGATATCTACGGTTCAAAAGACCTACAAGTTCCTCACCAAGTCCCTCGAGCAACTGTAAGCGAGCCATGCTCCAAGAGACCGAGCTCATAGTCCTCGATGCCGTGCGGTACTCCGATACCGCAGCCATCGTACATACCTACAGCCGGGCTTTTGGTCCTCTACACCTCAAAGTGGCGCGCACCTCTCGCCGTAAGGCGGGCGGTACGCGCCCTTTTTTCACCCCCTTCTCGCTTCTCTCCGTCACCCTCGATTTCCGACCAAAGAAAGAGGTACAGGTACCTTGGGAAGCCCGCCTTGTCGTCTGTCCCTCTTGCGTCAGCACCGACCCCGTGGCCAACGCCGTGACGCTCTTCCTCACCGAGGTGCTTTTCCGCCTCCTTCGGAATGAAGAGCCGGATGAGACACTCTTCGTCCTTCTGAAGAACGAAATAGAAGCCATGGACGGACTCTCAACGGGTGAGCTGGCGAATTTTCACCTCGTCTTCCTCCTCAAGCTTCTGCCGGCACTCGGCATCCTGCCCATCCTTGAGAGCTACCGGCAGGGTTATGTCCTCGATTTCGAGGAGGGACGTTTCTTTCCGGCTCAAAACGCCGCCCAAAAAGCGGATGCCGAGAGCAGTGCGACGCTCTTCGGGATGATCACGGCACCGGAGCCGTACCGCTACCCCCTCACGAGAGAAACAAGGAAAGCATTTCTCGGCTTCCTTACCCGCTACCTCTCGCACCACTTTCCTTCCGTCAGGGACCTCCGCAGTCCGGATGTCCTCTCGACACTTTTCGCCGGCTGAAATCCCACACTCCCACGCCCTGTTTTTGCACGTACCGGGACGATCTTCCCGGTCCGTATCTCGTCGTTATGCGGGTACGTGACAAAAAAGTTTTTTGGTCCGTACCTCGCCGGATTACCGATCAAAATCCGTAATTTTGCAATGTCTGGTTTGCAAAATAGCGGAATTCTTATTATCTTTGACGGCAGAATGGAGACGGATGAGTTGTTTTTGAGATAAATGACCCTTTAGGGGTTCGGACATTTAAGGAATTGGTTACGCAATTCGCCACCCAAAGTCCCTCAGGGGCGGCTCTTCTTCTCTTTTTTCCACACACAAAACGGGAGCGGCATCAAGTCGTGTCGGTCAAACAGCTACTTACTACACCTTTTTTCCGATGAAAGCATTCTTCAGAATATACGGGCAGATGCTCGAAAATAAGCCCTCGGACTGTTTTGTCCGGCGTGGGCTTATGGATGAGATAGACCCCGGGAAGAGGCTCGTGTGCATTCGCGGAGAGCGGGGCATCGGCAAGACGCGCTTTTTGCTCGACTACGCGGAGGAGAAGTGCGCAGGCAAAAAGTGCCTGTATGCGTCTCTGAATTACTTCTATTTCTCCGTGAGTACGCTCTATGCCTTTGCGGCAGACTTCGTCAGAGAGGAGGGGGGCGAGGTGCTCCTTTTGGATCAAATCTACAAGTACCCGCATTGGGAGGAAGAGCTCCGGGAAATCCACAGAGACTTCACTGAGCTTCGGATCATCTTCACCACGTCGTCCGTTATGACGGAGAGCTCGGACTTCGGGCTTCTCGGCGGTGAAGTGGCAGTGTACGAGTTGAAGGGATTTTCATTCAGGGAGTACCTCAACCTTCGCAGAGGTCTGCACCTCGAGCCGTTCACACTCGGCGAGATTCTGGACACGCCGAAAGAGTGCATCTCCAAGATTCGCCAATCGGTCTCCCCATACGAAGATCTGGGCGGGTACCTCTACGGAGGCGGCTATTACCCCTCTGCCGCAGACCCGACAAGGGGAGACACGGCTCGGAGCGAAGACGAGCTCATCAAGCACCTCAATATGCTCCTCGAAGTAGACGTGGTCTACATCCGCCAAATCGGACCCGGGTACCTGCCCAAGCTCCGCAAACTGCTCTTTGCGATAGCAAGCGCCACAGATACCCCCAAGCAAAACATCTCCCGCCTCAGCGATGAGCTCGGCATCTCCCGTGCCACGGTGATGAATTACCTCCATTACCTCAGCGATGCAGGTCTCATCTATCCGGTCTACAAAAGCGAAGAGGCGGAAGGAAACAAGAAGCCGGACGGCATCTTTATCGGGAACCCCGGCATCCTCAGCGCCCTCACCCTCGAGAGCTCCGACGACCAAATGGCACGGATCTCTTTCCTCCTCTCCCACCTCAGAGGGATCGGAGCTACCGTGACGACGGACGCATCCGTAAAGGGAACCCCTGCCTTTGTCTTGGGCGGTCAAAAGACCCTGCTTTTTGAAAACGCCGAACTCCGCAAGCCGGAGGCTTCGCCCGATACCTACATAGTGACCGACAAGGCCGGGAAGACGGGCGAAGGGGAGATTCCGCTGTGGCTCTTCGGCTTTTTGTACTGACAAGGAGCGTAAACCCCCTTCACCCATCCACACGAAATAAACGACTAAACATACAACTACTTTTTCTATCCCTTACATCACTCTTATGAGTAAAGAAAAGAAATTCATCACATGTGACGGGAACACCGCGGCAGCCACCGTGGCCTATATGTTCAGCGAAGTGGCAGCCATCTACCCCATCACTCCGTCCTCCACTATGGCCGAGCTCGTGGACGAATGGGCAGCCAACGGTCGCAAGAACCTCTTCGGCGAACCCGTCCGCGTACAGGAAATGCAGAGTGAAGCAGGTGCCGCCGGTGCCGTACACGGCTCTCTGCAAGCCGGAGCCCTCACGTCTACGTTCACGGCATCGCAGGGTCTCCTCCTGATGATCCCCAATATGTACAAGATTGCGGGCGAATTCCTCCCCACCGTCTTCCACATCGCCGCTCGTGCAGTAGC
Source organism: Bacteroidales bacterium (assembly GCA_004555765.1). Taxonomy (GTDB): domain Bacteria; phylum Bacteroidota; class Bacteroidia; order Bacteroidales; family Porphyromonadaceae; genus Porphyromonas_A. The sequence continues at coordinate 46,446 of SFHG01000002.1, read as the reverse complement.
CCGTCACGCCCTCTCCATCTTCGGAGATCACCAGGACGTGATGGCAGCCCGCCAGACCGGCTTCGCCATGCTCTCCACGGGCTCCGTACAGGAAGTGATGGATCTCGCTCCCGTAGCACACCTCGCCACGATCAAGAGCCGCGTGCCTTTCATCCACTTCTTCGACGGCTTCCGCACCTCCCATGAGATTCAGAAGATCGAGTCCATCGATATGGAAGACCTCCGTCCGCTCGTGGACTGGGAAGCAGTTAGTGCCTTCCGCAAGAGAGCCCTCAACTCCGACACCCCCGTCACCCGCGGTACCGCCCAAAACGGCGACATCTATTTCCAACAGATGGAAGCGGGTAACACTTTCTACCAAGACATCCCCGAGCTCGTCCAACACTATATGGACGAAATCGCCAAGATCACCGGACGCCAATACCACCTCTTTGATTACTACGGCTCCGAAGACGCCGAAGACGTGATCATCGCCATGGGATCCGTATGCGAAGCCGCACGCGAAGTCATCGATGACCTCCGCAAGGAAGGTCGCAAGGTCGGCGTACTCTCCGTGCACCTCTATCGTCCGTTCTCCGCGAAACATTTCCTCTCCGCTCTGCCGGGGACGGTCAAGAGAATCGCAGTCCTCGACCGTACAAAGGAACACGGCGCCGACGGTGAGCCCCTCTACAAAGACATCAAGACCGCATTCTACGGCGTAGAGAACGCCCCCTTTATCGTGGGCGGTCGCTACGGACTTTCCTCCAAGGACGTGGATCCGAAGCAGATCCTGGCCGTATTCGACAATCTCAAGATGCCGGAGCCTAAAAACAACTTCACCATCGGCATCATTGACGACGTAACCTTCACCTCCCTGCCCCTCAACGACGACTTTGAAGTCAATAACGGTCTGGTGGAAGCGAAGTTCTTTGGGTTCGGATCCGACGGTACCGTAGGCGCGAACAAAAACTCCGTCAAGATCATCGGCGAAACGACCGATAAGTACTGCCAGGCTTACTTCCAGTACGACTCCAAAAAGTCCGGGGGATTCACCTGCTCGCACCTCCGTTTCGGAGACTCGCCCATACGCTCCACCTACTACGTCAATAACCCTAACTTCGTCGCTTGCCACGTACCCGCGTACCTCCGCCTCTACGATATGACGAAGGGGATTCGCAAAGGCGGCACCTTCCTCCTCAATTCGCTCTGGGACAAAGACGAGGTCGTAAACCACCTCCCGAATAAGATCAAGCGAGACCTCGCCAGGAAAGAATGCCGCTTCTTCATCATCAACGCGACGAAGATTGCTCAGGAGATCGGTATGGGCAACCGCACCAACACGATCCTGCAGTCCGCTTTCTTCAAGATCGCCGACATCATCCCCTACGACCAAGCCGTCGAAGAGATGAAGCACTTCATCGTCAAGAGCTACGGTAAGAAGGGCGAAGATGTGGTCAAGAAAAACTACCTCGCTGTAGACAAAGGCGGAGACATCGAAGAGGTACCCGTAGATCCCTCTTGGGCAAGCCTCCCCGACGACGAAAGAGAGCTTCACGCCGATGACACGCCTTTTGTCTCCAACATCGTCCGCGTCGTAAATGCCCAAAACGGCGACTCCATCCCCGTGAGCGCCTTCATCGGTTACGAAGACGGTACGTTTGAGAACGGCACCGCCGACTCGGAGAAGCGCGGCGTGGCCGTGATGGTACCCGAATGGAACTCCGAGAACTGCATCCAGTGCAACCAGTGCGCTTATGTCTGCCCTCACGCTACCATCCGTCCTTTCGTCCTCGACGACCAAGAGAAGGCAAACGCTCCCGAAGGATACGACACGCTCAATGCCATCGGTCGCGACCTCAAGGGACTCCAATTCCGCATCCAGGTCGATGTCCTCGACTGTATGGGCTGCGGTAACTGTGCGGATGTCTGCCCGGGCAATAAGAACGGCAAGGCACTCACTATGAAGCCTCTCACGACCCAAACGGAGCAGCAGCCTCTCTGGGACTACTCTCGTAAGACGGTCACCAATAAGGCGCACCTCGTCAATGTCCGTGCGAATGTGAAGAACTCCCAGTTCGCCCAGCCGCTCTTCGAGTTCTCCGGAGCGTGCCCCGGTTGCGGCGAAACGCCCTACGTGAAGCTTCTCTCCCAGCTCTTCGGTGCAAATGAAGTAGTGGCCAACACCACAGGGTGCTCCTCCATCTACTCCGGCTCTGCGCCCAACACTCCTTACACCAAAAACGCCGAAGGACACGGTCCGGCGTGGGCAAACTCCCTCTTCGAGGATAACGCCGAGTACGGTATGGGGATGTACATCGCCTACACCAAGCTCCGCGGCCGCCTCGTACGCTTCGCCGAAGAAATCGTCGAAGGCAAGCTCGAAGCCGGTGCGACTCTCCGCGAACTTATGACCAAGTGGCTCGAAGTCAAAGAAGACCTTGATGCGTCCCGTAAGGTAGCAGACGAAATCATCGCCGAAGTCAAGAGCGACAAGAGCGCAGGCGCCAAGGCAGTTGCCGAGCTCGAACACTACCTCACCCGCCGCTCGCAGTGGATCATCGGTGGTGACGGATGGGCTTACGATATCGGTTACGGTGGTCTCGACCACGTCGTGGCATCGGGCGAAAACGTCAATATCCTCGTCCTCGACACCGAAGTCTACTCCAATACGGGCGGACAGTCCTCGAAATCTACTCCGAGAGCCGCAGTGGCCAAGTTTGCTGCAGCAGGTCGCCGCATCCGCAAAAAAGACCTCGGTTTCATGGCGGCTTCCTATGGCTACGTTTATGTGGCTCAGGTCGCTATGGGCGCCAACCAGGCTCAGTGTCTGAAAGCCTTCCGTGAGGCAGAAGAGTTCGACGGGCCTTCGCTCATCATCGCTTACTCGCCCTGTATCGAGCACGGACTCCGCGCCGGCATGGGACGCTCTCAGGAGGAAGAAAAGAGAGCCGTAGAGTGCGGTTACTGGCACCTTTGGAGATGGGATCCCCGTCTTGAAGCGGAGGGCAAGAACCCCTTCCAGCTCGACTCCAAGGAGCCGGACTGGTCCAAGTTCGAAGACTTCCTCTCCGGAGAAGTGCGCTACACTTCACTCAAAAAGCAGTTCCCCGAAGAAGCAAAGGAACTCTTCGCCGCGGCCAAGGAAGATGCTCAGTACCGCCTCAAAAAGTACCAACGCTTCCTTGCGATGGACTACAGCAAGGCAGACGAGCACACCCTTGACGCCACTTCCGACAGACCGGACGAAAAGTAATCGCTTTCGGATACACTAAAAGCTATGAGGCTCTGACTTTGGATTCAAGGTCAGAGCCTCTTTTTCTACGACATTAAAAAGGTATCTTTGTGCCAAGAGATTACTGCGAGATTCATTATTCCCACCAAAAACGGCACACCCCCTCTCTGAGATGGAAAGTATCAAGTCTATTTACAAAATCGGCAAAGGCCCTTCTTCCAGCCACACCATGGGTCCCAAACGCGCGGCCGAGATGTTTCTCGACCGGATCCGGACGCGGGGACTTCCTTTCACGGCGCTCCGCGTCCACCTCTACGGTGCCCTTGCCGCCACGGGACGAGGTCACCTTACGGATCGAGCCATCCTCGAAGTCTTGGAACCCGAAGCCCCCACCGAAATCGTGTGGGAGCCCCGCATCGTCCCACTCTTTCATACCAACGGGATGAAGTTTGAAGTACTCGGAACCCAAGGCGAAATCCTCGATGAGTGGGAGGTTTACAGCGTGGGAGGCGGCGCACTCGCAAACGAAGAGTTTGACGAGCGCAAAACCCGCGACGTTTACCCTTTCTCCACCATCACGGAGATTATGGAGTACTGTTTCCTCAACAGGCTCAACTTCTGGGAGTACGTCGAGCAGCACGAAGAGGCGGATCTCTGGGATTATCTGGCAGAAGTGTGGGACGTTATGCAGTCCGCCGTCCGCAGAGGATTGGAGACCGAAGGAACGATCCCCGGCGGACTTAATCTGAGGCGGAAAGCGGGGGAATACCTCTTCAGGGCCTCCACCTACACCATGAACGTCCAATCCCGTGGCAAAGTCTACGCTTACGCCCTCGCCGTCGCCGAAGAAAACGCCTGCGGCGGCATCGTCTCCACGGCACCCACCTGCGGATCAAGCGGCGTGGTACCTGCCGTACTCTACCACCTCAAGACTTCGCGCGACTTCCCCGACAAAATGATTCTCCGAGCCCTTGCCACTGCCGGTCTCTTTGGGGACATCGCCCGCTCCAATGCCTCTATCTCTGGCGCCGAAGTGGGGTGCCAGGGCGAAGTAGGCGTAGCCTGCTCTATGGCCGCAGCCGCCGCAAACCAGCTCTTCGGCGGGAGCCTCAACCAAATCGAGTATGCAGCGGAGATGGGACTTGAGCACCACCTCGGACTTACCTGCGACCCCGTGGGCGGACTCGTCCAGATCCCCTGTATGGAGCGCAACGCCTTCGCCGCCGCACGCGCCCTCGACTCCAACAGCTACGCCACATTCTCGGACGGCTTCCACCGCGTCTCCTTCGACGAAGTGGTCGACGTCATGAAGCAGACGGGACACGACCTGCCTTCCCTCTACAAAGAGACTTCCACCGGGGGACTTGCCACCCGGTTCAAGCACTGAGCGCAGAAGCCCCAAGGCGGTTGGTCGGACAGGGTCAGACTTCGTCGGACTAAGTCAGACTCAGTCGGACTCAGTCGGACATCACTACTAACTGCTAACTAAGGAGCGGGAGATTTAACTTCCAATTAGAATAAAAGTGGTATCTTTAAGTCCCCGAAAGCCGTCAACGGTATGACGGGCGAGAAATTGTTTGAGATCCGCGAAGCTATGATTGAAAGTAACGAGAACATTTTACCGAAAGAAAAGCCGACAGGCGAAGAAAATAAGGACATAACCGCCACCGAAGCCCCGGTAGCGGAAGAGACCCAAACCCCTGACCCGGAAGCCGAGAAACTCGAGCTGAAAACGCGCGTCTACGGGATGTCTGCGTCCGAACTCCTTGAGTACCTCGACACCGAAATAACCGCCGAGAGACTCCCCGAGACTGCTTTTATGAACCGGCTTAAGAACCTCGTGGAGCATAGCGCGACACCGACGGACGAGACAGACGACACCGAGGACGAAGAGGACGAAGAGTCCGCAGAACCCTCTACCCCGGAAGTCTCTCCCGAAAACGAAGAGCTCCAAATCGCCTACATCAATCTCCGCACCCGCTATCAGCAGCTCAGGAACGATCTCAAAGAGAAAGAAAAGAAGGAGCGCGAAGAGAACCTCAGGCTCAAAGAAGAGCTTCTCGTCAAGCTCGAAGAGACGCTGAACTCCACAGGCGACTTCTTCAAGGTGCGCAACGAGCGCAACAACATCGTAGCCAGGTGGCGCGAAATCGGTCCCGTCCCCGAGAATAACCGCACAAGCATCCTCGATCGCTACGCCAAGCTCAACGACCAATTTTACCACCAGAACAAGCTCGAAAAAGAGGCGATGGAAGAGGACTACCGCCACAACCGTCGCGAAAAAGAAGGCTTCATCGCCCGTGCCAAAGAGCTTGCGGACGAGCCGGACGTGGAGAAGGCGTTTCGCGAGCTCCAAAGCCTGCACGACAGATGGAAGGAAGTAGGGCCTGTGGCACCGGAATTCCGGGACGCGATGTGGGCAGAGTTTAAGGAAGCTTCAGCCACGGTGAACCGTAAGTTTGACGCCTACCACCAAGAGCTGCACCGGCAGTTTGAAGAGAACTTCGAGAAGAAAAAAGGCATCATAGAGCGCCTCGAGAATATGCTCATCGAGCTGCCGAAGACGCGCGAAGCCTGGCGCAAATACGAGACGGATATGGACACGATACGGGCAGAGTGGAAGTCCGCCGGTCGTGTACCGAAGGACAAGACGCGGGACGTGAACCTCCGCTTCCGCCAAGCTGTGGACGAATTTTATCTCCGTCGCCGCACCTTTATGAAAGAGCTCTCCGCAGAGATTACACCCAAGCTCGAAAAGATGCGTGCCCTCGCAGCCGAAGCCTTGGAGCTCAAAGAGAGCGAAGAGTGGCGCAGTACGACCGACCGGATGCTCGAGATCCAGAAGGAGTGGAAAGAAGTCTCCAACCTCGGCACCAACGTCGGCGAAGCCAACCGTCTCTGGAGACAGCTCCGGCAGTCTATGGACTACTTCTTCGGCAAAAAGAGGGAAGTCGTCAAGAGCAATAAATCCGCACGCAACGAGAACCTCGAAAAGAAGCGGGACGTAGCAGAGCGCCTGAAGGCTCTTTGGGAAGAGAAACCCGAAGACTTCGACACCAGGCTCGCCGAACTCCGGGAAGAGTGGGATGCCATCGGACCGATGCCGGATGCCAAGAAAGACGAGGTGATGAACCTCTATTACGGGACGCTCCGCGAGATACGCGGCACATCGGGACGCAGAGAAGGCGGACGACCCCGTGGCGAAGAAGGCGGCAAGGGACGCAGCGACAATCGCCGGAGACCGGATCGTGGCACCGCTGCGCCGAAGTCCCAGCAGCCTGTGACCGTGGATCTGAATAAGGACGTGACCTCTCTCGATACCAAGGCGCTCCAAGAAGAGCGAAGAATGGTAAAGAAGGCCATAGCCGAACAAAACGAGGAGCTGAGGAAATTGGAAACCAACCTCGGGTTCTTCCAAGGCTCTACGAATAGTCCGATGTTTGCCCACGTACAGCAGCAAAAAGACCGGATCCACAGCAATATCAAAGACTACGAAGCTCGTCTCGAAGAAATCAAGGCGACCATAAAAAACGCCACATCCGCTTCATCCGAGACGACGGGAGAAGAGGGCAAGACAACGGGAGAAGAGAGCGAGACGACGGGAGAAGAGTCCTAATTGGGTCCCCTCTTTTTGGGGGGACACCGACCGGTGACACCCGTAGAGGAAAAGAGTTCTTTCCCCCGATTTCGGAAGACGAAGCTCCGTACCTTGCTCCAAAACAGACTTAGCAGAGACTGCGGAAAGGGTACGGACCAAAAAGATATCGAAGTACGGTACGGGGAAAAAGCCGGACACAGACCGGGAGAAGTTTTCCGGTCTGTATCTCCTTTGGCTCCCGGCACACATACCGACCAAAGACACACCTATATTCAACATAGACAAAGACATGAGCAAGGCAACAGTACTGAGCGGAATACGCCCCACAGGACACCTGCATCTCGGCAATTACTTCGGCGCCGTCCGCAGCTTCATCAAGATGCAGGACGAATACGACTGCTATTTCTTCATCGCTGACTGGCACTCCCTCACCACTCATCCCCATCCGGACAACATCCTCAATAGCACGCGCACCATCCTCGCCGAGTACCTCGCCTGCGGTCTGGATCCCGACAAAGCTACCATCTACGTCCAGAGCGACGTCAAGGAAGTCCTCGAGCTCTATCTTTACCTCAATATGAATGCCTACTTGGGGGAATTGGAGCGCACTACCACGTTCAAGGAAAAAGCCCGCCAGCAGCCCGACAACGTCAATGCCGGACTCCTCACCTACCCCACCCTGATGGCATCCGACATCCTGATGCACCGCGCCGAGCTGGTTCCCGTAGGCAAAGACCAGGAGCAGAATATGGAGATGGCCAGGAAGTTCGCCCGCCGCTTCAATCAGATCTACGGTGTGGAATTTTTCCCCGAGCCCAAGTCCTTCAGCTTCGGACCCGAAGCGCTCAAGATCCCCGGACTCGACGGATCGGGCAAAATGGGCAAAAGCGAAGGCAACGCCCTCTACCTCTGTGACGATCCCAAGGATATCAAGAAAAAAGTAATGAAAGCCGTGACCGACTCCGGTCCCACGGCACCGGGTAGCGCGAAGCCCGAAGTCATCCAAAACCTCTTCACGTTCCTCGACATCGTCTCCTCTCGCGAAGTGTACGACTTCTACGACGCGGCTTGGAACGACTGCTCCATCCGCTACGGAGACCTCAAGAAGCAGCTTGCGGAGGACATCGTGGCCTTCACCACACCCATCAGGGAAAAAATCCTCGACTACTCCGCGGATACGGCTCTACTCGAAAAAGTAGCCCGTGACGGCGCAGAGAAAGCCCGCGCACACGCACACGACACCGTCGAAGCCGTTCGCGAAATCGTCGGCTTCCCAAAAGCAAGATTTTAAGAGAGTGGGGCTGTAATCTTTAGAAGCTGCCGCCGTACTCCGGAAAGGTGTGCGGCACTGCACGCAAAAGTCTGCCCCGGACTCCCCGCTCCGCACTACGAACTAATTTTGGTACCTTTACCGAAAGAAGAAGTAGAGACAATTGTTACACTCAATACTTTCGCACCATATACAAGATGGCAAACGAATTCCAAGTCACCGGCAAGGTGATCCAAGTACTCCCCTTACAAGAGGGAGACAGCCGCAAAAACCCCGGAACCAAGTGGCAAAAACAAGATTATGTCCTTGAGACATTTGAAGAATGGCCCAAAAAGATTGCTTTCAACATTTGGGGCGAAGACCGCATCAAACAGGCAAATCTGCAAGTGGGAGAGACCATCAACCTCTCTTTCACGGTCGAGAGCCGTGAGTACAACGGACGGTGGTACACGGATGTGCGCTGCCAGTTCGTGACTAAGGGCGATGCCCAGGCTGCAGGCTACGGCGCACCCAACTTCGGCGGTCAAGCGCCCCAGACATCCCAGGGCTTCGGAGCACCGCACACGCGTCCCCAAGCTCCCCAGGCGCCTGCATCCGGTTCCTTCGGCGGCGAACAAGGCGGTCAGGATGACCTCCCCTTCTGATAACCGAAGTCTGCAGACTTCGGCAGTCAGTACCCCAAACTCAAAAGAGGACGAGAGAAGAGGCGGCAGCACGCCAAGCCGAAGAAAAGGCACAATAAAAGCGTGTGCCGCATCCTCCCTCATCCTCCTTTTTTAAGTCACCCTATTGCGTCCCCTCATTTCACTAAGACCGAGACGGTCTTTTTGGTACGGGCAAAAAAGAACGCAGACACAGACCGGGAAGATCGTCCCGGTACGTACAAAAAGTTCCGAAAGGAAGCGCCGAAAGACGGCGGATTAACTTAAAAGCGACCCGAGGCGTGGTCGCGATGCCACAATCAATAAGAGCAAAGACAAAAAGTCAATCAATCAAACGCACACAGCGAAGCTTAGAGCAGAGATATTATGGGATTTAAAGAAGTAATGAACCTCCGCCAAGCAGGCAATCTGGACGAGGCACTGACCGTGGCCAAGGCAGATTTGGAGCAGGAAGTCAACCAGTGGTCGGCATCGGCTCTCTTTTGGGTCCTCCGGGATCTCGTTTACCGCAATATCAAAGAGGGCAAAAACAACGAATCGGAGCCACTCTTGAGAGAGATGCAGCGCATCATTCCCGATATGGGTGCCACAGCCGTGATGGCTCAGGACACGCTGTCCGCTCTGGAGAAAGAGGTCGTCCCCCACTACATAGAGCTCTCCCAGATAGCAGAGGGACTCCGCACGGAACGCAACAAGTATAAAGTCTGGACCAAATTGGGCGAAGCGTACAAGGCCTTCAAGGCTTGGGACGCGGAGGAAGCGGGGATAGACCCGCGCCTGCACGAACAGGTGGCGAGCATCCTCACCAATTATGTGGATCAAAAAGGCTCCATGCTCCCCGTCGAAGAGTTCCGAACCGCCCTCGACATCTACCTCCGCCTCACAAACGAGCGCCCCTCCCGCCTGCACGACAAGATGCTCAAGATCGTGCTCAAGGCGAAAAATGACTATATGCGCAAGCTCTCGGTACACGATTTCTTCGAGAGATGGGGTATGGGTAACCTCGACACCGAGTACGCATGGCAGCGCCCGATGAATAAGCACTACCAGAAGTCTTTGGGTGAGCTTACCCTGCACACCCTCGTACTCGAAGACCTCGATCTCGGTCACGAAAATCCCGCACCCGAGACCGTATTTCTCTTCGAGAAGGCCTCAGAGCTCTTCCCGGAAGACCCGGATCTCGAACTGACACGGGCGCGCCTCCTCACCCTCGAAGACCGCCGCGAAGAGGCTCTCCGGCTCTACGAAGAGCTTCTCCCCGGTCTCTCTGCCTACACCGGACGACCGTGGTATGAATATGCACTGCTCGGGAAGGACAAAGGACTACGTCTCTCGGCATTCGCCAAAGCACTCAAAGAGGAGCCCGATGAGTACCAGGACTACATCCTCGACCTGCGCCTGCCTTTCGCGGAAGCGCTCATCGATGAGGGTCTCTACTCTGCGGCGCTGAGAGAGCTCAAGATATACGCCCAGATTTCGTTCGAAAAAGGGAAAGAACTTCTCCCCGAATACGAACGCCTCCTCGCCCTTATCCCCGAAGGCACCGAAGCCGACGAAAACAACAGAGACCGGTACATCGACCTCTCGCGCCCCGTTATGCTCCATATATTCAGGGATGCTCCGACCGTCCCGATGGTCGTGCTTGACGTCGTCGCCTACCAGTCCAAGTACCCCGTGAAAGCGGTGGTCCCGATGCTCAAGATCAAAGGGTTGGAGAGCGACTTCCTTTTCATCAGCGCCAAAGAGAGCGGCATCCTCCCCGGCGACAACCGCGGCAAAGTATACGACATCACGCTCAGAGAGCGCCCCGGTAAGTCCCCGAGACCGGTACTCGCCACCCCCACGGACTTGGATCCCAGAGACCTCTTCCCCGTGGAGTACGGGTTCATTACCGGGTACAATCCCGAGGCTTTTGCGTACCACGTCATCAACCCCAAGAGCAACCACCACTACCTCCCCGGTAAGCCCGGCGATTACGAGCCCGGCACCTATGTGAGCTACGTCCACTTCTACGAAAAAGGCGTCAGAGAGTACCTACTCTCCACCCGTCCCGAAGCCGAGGAAGTGGCGCTTGCCGCATTCCCCGTCGTCTCTGCCGTCGTGGCGCAGGTGTACGACGGCAAAGTCTACATCGTCACCGACGACGGACACCAAGGCAGCTTCGACGTCTCCCGCGCCCCATTCGAGCTCACGCAGGGCGACACGCTGGCTCTCAGGGGCTTTATTTTCAAGAAGAAAGACAAGTACTCCGGCGACCGTCAGGAGGTCTTCGTCACCCTTGCCATAGAGCCTCTGCCACCCGACCTCTTGGCATAAGAAAATCTCGGTCTGTACCCCGCCTCCTCCCCGGTACGTACCACGCCGAAGCCCGGTACCGTATCTCGTGGCCTTCGCGGTACGTATATAGTGAATCGTGAGGATCAGTCAAGGAATAGTGGCAGGTAAGGAAGAAAATTTTCTACATATAATTTTCCGTAAAACTCCGAAGCGTGTTGCTTATTTCGCTATCTTTGTAAGGAGAGGGGAGACAAAAGACGACACCATCATTTTCCATATACACAAATAAATCATCGCACATTTTTGCTATGAACTTCGTAACTCAAGACAAGCTCGTTATCGTCGGTGCGGCCGGCATGATCGGTTCCAATATGGCTCAGACAGCAGCCATGATGCACCTCACCCCCAACATCTGCCTCTTTGACGTGTACCTTCCCGGTCTCGAAGGCGTGGTGGAAGAACTCCGCCACTGCGGTTTCGACGGTCTCAACATCACCTATACGGACAAGGTGGAAGAAGCGTTCAAGGATGCGAAGTACATCGTTTCCTCCGGTGGCGCACCCCGCAAAGAAGGTATGACACGCGAAGACCTCGTGGCCGGCAACTCCAAGATCGCTGCCGAGCTCGGCGATAACATCAAGAAATATTGCCCCGACGTAAAGCACGTCACCATCATCTTTAACCCCGCCGACATCACCGGTCTCGTCTGCCTCATCCACGCAGGCATCGAACCCAGCCGTCTCACCACGCTCGCCGCACTCGACTCCACCCGTCTGCAGAGCGAACTCGCAAAACACTTCGGTGTCCTCCAACACGAAGTCACCGGATGCCGCACCTATGGCGGTCACGGCGAGCAGATGGCCGTCTTCGCAGGCGATGCCAAAGTAGGCTCCACCCCGCTCAAAAACCTCATCGGAAGCGACAAACTCACCGACGAAGAGTGGGCAGCACTCCGCCAGCGCGTAATCAAAGGCGGTGCCAACATCATCAAGCTCCGCGGACGCTCCTCTTTCCAGAGCCCTGCTTACCTCTCCATCGAAATGATCGGAGCCGCTATGGGTGGTGAACCCTTCCGTTGGCCCGCAGGCGTGTATGTACACACCGACCGCTACCGGAACATTATGATGGCCTACGAAACAGAAATCACAAAGAACGGCGCCGTCCTCAAAGAATTGAAAGGATCCGACAAGGAAATGGCTGAGCTCGACGCTTCCTACAAGCACCTCACCGACCTTCGTGACCAAGTCATCGGCATGGGTGTCATTCCTCCCGTCGCAGAGTGGCACAAGATGAACCCCCATCTCAAGTAATCGGTCGTCCGATTTCCGACACACTATGGCTTCCGGATCCTGATGAATCCGGAAGCTTTTTTATACCTCGATAAGGGTAGAAAAGGGGGCTTTTTTTTGGAAATATACCGCCGAATCGTTATCTTTGCTATGAAAAATAAATAACAAACTATGGGGTGACGGCATCCCCCGAACCCCACCTAAAGCACATTTTCAAATCATGAGCAAAAGTGTAAAAGGCACCAAGACCGAGCAAAACCTGCTCAAGGCCTTTGCAGGCGAAAGCCAAGCAACCAACCGCTACCTCTTCTTTGCCGGTCAGGCAGAAAAAGACGGCTACCGCGAAATCGCAGACTTCTTCCGCCAGACAGCAGAGCAAGAACGCGTCCACGCTAAGCGCTTCTTCAAGTTCCTCGAAGGCGGTCCCCTCGAAATCACCGCGACCTACCCCGCAGGCATCATCGGCACGACCGAAGAAAACCTCGCCGCATCTCAAGCCGGTGAGCTCGAAGAAGCAACCGAACTCTACCCCGAAATGGCACGCATCGCCCGTGAAGAAGGGTTTGAAGCAATCGCCCTTGCTTGGGAAAACATCATCATCGCAGAAGCAGAACACGCTCGCTGCTACGGGGAGTTCCTTAAGCGCGTAAAGGCAGGCAACTTCTTCTCTTCCGAAAAGCCCATCCGCTGGAAGTGCCGCAAGTGCGGTTACGTATACGAAGGTGTCACACCGCCCGCCGTATGCCCCGCTTGCCTCCACCCGCAGGCTTACTACCAGAAGCTTGAGGATGCACCTTTCGGTCTTCTCTGATCCGAGAGAACCCACTTACACGGAAATCCCCCCGGAGCTTAATCGCCCCGAGGGGATTTCCCTTCTTAATGAGATGCTTGTCGCTTACGCCAGCTCGGAAATGAGCTTCTGCAGACTCTCCTTCGCGTCGCCGAGCATCATCGTCACCTTTTCCTTATTGTCGTAAAGGGGATTCGGCACCCCGGCGTAACCCGGACTGAGGTCGTAGTTACAGATAATGACGTGCCCCGCCTCGTCCACATTCAGCACCGGCATACCGTAGATCGGCGTACCCTCCGCTTCTCTTGCCGCGGGGTTAAGGACATCGTTGGCTCCGACAACTACGACGAGGTCGGCATCCTTGAAGTCGCCGTTGATCTGATCCATCTCTTTGAGGTCGTCATAGTCGACGTTGGCTTCCGCGAGGAGGACATTCATATGCCCCGGCATACGTCCCGCCACGGGGTGTATCGCGTACCGCACGCGTGCCCCCCTACGCGTGAAAGCATCGGCGAGCTGCTTGACCTGCTGCTGTGCCTGCGCAAGTGCCATCCCGTAGCCCGGGACGATGATCACGTCTTTCGCCTCTAAGAGGGGGTTGGCATCTTTGGGTTCAGACTTCTCGGGAACCGGTACGGACACCGCCGGAGCATTGGCTTCGGGTGTTTTCTTCTTAGGTGCCGGTGCAGCCGTTTTCCCGAGGAGTATATCCACGAGACTGCGGTTCATGGCACGGCACATAATCTGCGTGAGGAGCAAACCGGAAGCACCTACGATTCCACCGATAGCGACGAGCATAAGGTTACCGATCGCCATCCCCGCGATACCGCCTGCCACACCACTGAGCGAATTCAAGAGCGAGATCGTAATCGGCATATCGGCACCCCCTACCCTAAGCGTGAAGAAGATACCGAAAGCCAATCCGCCCACCACCGATAGGAGGGCAATCCAGCCCATTGTACCCGTCCGGAAGAAGAACAGCACCAACGCCAGAGCCGCGACACAGAGCAGGAGCGAAGTATATACGTAGAGGTTGTGCCCTGAGAGACGCACCGGCTTCTGCGGAAGGACGCGGTGAAGTTTCCCCGCCGCGATGAGGCTGCCCGAGAGGGTAAGCGCACCTACCACAATAGCCAAGGTCGAAGTAACGCCCTCAAACGGCGTGACCCAAAAGACCTCATTCTCCGATATATTTCCCCTCATCATAGAGGAGACCAAAACCTCCGGAGTCTTTACCCCGACCAAAGAGAGGAGACCCACGAGCATTGACGCGCCCCCACCAAGACCGTTGAGAAGACCGACCATCTGAGGCATCTGTATCATCTGCACTTTGCGGGCCATCACGAGACCTGTAAAGCCGCCTATGACGAGGAAAAGAAGCACGATGAGTATGCTCAAAAAACCGGCACTCCATAGAGTGACGAGGACGGCGAGGGTCATCGCCGCAACACTCAGCGCATTACCTTTCACGGCCGTGGGCACCCGGCTCATCAGCCAGAGACCTATGAGGACAAGAACCGGAATCAGTATGTGGAAAAAGAGCATCATTCGTCGCCTCCTTTCTTTTTCTTGGAGAACATCCGGAGCATCCTGTCCGTCACGCCGAAACCGCCCACGACGTTCACCATCGCCAGCACGATTGCTAAGCCGCCCACGATGATGCCCGCGTAAATATACGGACGGTATTGACTAAGGAAAATCCCCAAGAAGGGGTCTTCGGCAAACGTCAGATATTGGAGCAAGTCCACCACGACGAGTATGGCGCCGATGACGGTAATACCGGAGAGGGCGTTCATTCCCGACATCAGCGGAGTATGCAAAAGGCTCGGTATCTTGCGGATCACGAAGTATCCGACCACCGAAGCCACTATGAAGACCAAGACGAGTACGATCGGAGAGGTCATGAGAGTAGGGTCTTATTATGGAATTGTATATCGACTAAAATGCGAGGGTGTGCCAAAGGGTTGTCTTTCGTATGTGGGCAACTCCCGGCGCACCCTCCTTTATCGTAATGAGGAAAAGGTATCAGTACTCTACCGTACCCGACATAGCTTCGAGGGCACCTGCGTGGACGACTTCGCCGTCTTTCGTCACGAGGATCGAACGGCAGATTTCGTCGTTCATATCCAGTTCTATCTTACCGCCCTTGGTGAGGTACTTGGTGAGGTTGTAGATGTTCTGTGCAAACATCCAGGTAGAACTCTTCGGAAGGAGACCCGGGATATTCTTGATACCGTTGAGCATCACGCCGTGCTTGACTTCCTTGCCGCCTGCGGGCGTGATTTCGCAGTTACCGCCTTGGTCGATGGAGATGTCGACGATGACGGAGCCTTTCTTCATCTGCTTAACCATATCTTCGGTGATGATGTGGGGAGCCACTTTGCCCGGCACGAGAGCGGAGCAGAAGACGATGTCCATCTCCTTAATCGTGGGCAAAAGGAGCTCACGCTCGCGGAGTAGCACGTCGTGAGGGAGGTGCTTTGCGTAGCCGCCTTCGGCGATGGCCTGCTCGGGTGTCACGCCGGTGTCCACGACCTTGGCACCAAGGCTCGTTGCCTGCTCTGCGGCAGCGGGGCGGATGTCGGCGGCGTAGGTCACTGCACCGAGACGGCGCGCCGTTGCGAGAGCCTGAAGCCCTGCCACACCCACGCCGATGACCATCACTTTGGCGGGCTGGATCTGTCCCACTGCGGTAAACATCTGGGGCATAAAGGAGGCAAGGTCATCTGCCGCCATAATAATCCCCTTGTACCCTGCGCAGGTACTCATAGAAGTAAGTGCGTCGAGGTTTTGGGCGCGGGAGATGCGGGGGACGCCATCCAGAGTAAGCGCGATGACACCCTGCTTGGCGAGAGCACGTACCATATCGTGGTTTACGGGTGATGCGGGATGAATGAAGGTGATGAGCACCTGCCCCGCGTGCATCAGTTCGACTTCGTGTTTGCCCAAGCGGTCATTGAAGAGCGGTTCCTTGACCTTGAGGATCACGTCCGCACGGCGGAAGAGGTCTTCGGTGCCTGCGACAAGCTCGGCACCTGCCTTAGCGTACTCGTCGTCTGAGTAGAGGGCGGCATCGCCGGCTCCTTTCTCGAAAAGGACTGTGGCACCGTCGGCGACAAACTTCGCCACGGTCTCTGGAGTGGCAGCCACACGGCTCTCACTCTTCATAATCTCTTTGGGAATCGAAATAATCATAATCGGTATCAATTATAAGGAGTTTTGTTTGATGGTATTTTCGTCTTGCTGGGCTCAAAGCCTTTTGCCTTAAAGGTTTCGGCTCGTGGCTTTCGGCTCTCGGAGCATCGTCCGATATACGGCTCCCCAAATGTAGCCAATTATTCGCAAACCCCGCAACTCTAACGGTGACATCTGCGGGGCTGACGCATTAGAAAAAGTGTCAACAAAAAAACGAATAACGCCCCACAGGGTGTCATTTGTCCGGAGTCAGTATGGAGTTGCGCCCCGTTAGGGGCAAGAGATGCCGTAGGCATCGCAAGGGTATTCGTATGGGGTTGCGCCCCGTTAGGGGCAAGAGATGCCGATAGGCATCGCAAGGGAGTAGCCCGGGGTTAAGACCTCGTAGAGGTCGACACCCCGGGGAAGGGGGTAAGACCGCGAAGCGACCTTGGCACCCCGGGGACGCAACGGGACATTTCATATTTGTACGACCCCCATAGGGGTCGAAGACGGGGAATAATGGGGCGTTCCCGTTTCCCCGCACGTCGACCGCGCTGCGGTCTTCGTACGGGGCTACTACCTTTTGACCGCTGACGCGGTCTTTCGCCCCTATCGGGGCGATCGTCCGGCATCCGTATGGGCGTTCGTATGGTGTTGTGCCCCGATAGGGGCAAAAGATGTCGTAGGCACCCGAGAGGGCGTTCGTATGGAGTTGCGCCCCGTTAGGGGCAGACGGCACGGAGTGCCGAATCTTGGTAGCCCCACACGAAGACCGCGTCAGCGGTCTTCGTGTGGGGGAATGGAGGGGCTACGGTCTCTTTGCCCCTTTCCCTCGGGGTGTCGACCCCTACGGGGTCTTAACCCCGGGCTACCAAGATTTGACCGCTGACGCGGTCTTTTGCCCCTATCGGGGCACTCGTCTTGACCCTTTCCCTCGGGGTGCCAAGGCCCCTACGGGGTCTTAACCCCGGGCTACCAAGATACGACCGCCCTGCGGTCTCCTGTCCCTACGGGGCGCTCGCCTTGGCTTCTGCACAGGGGCACGCACTGCAACCTCCTTCTTACTCCGCCCACCCCATTGATTATAACTGCTGACTTTTCTCGGTCTGTATCTCCCTTTCTTGAGACACAGAGCGAGAATTTTTTTTGCACAGACCAAGATGATCACCTCGGTACGTGCAAAATTTCACCCCTATATAATCATAAAATAGAAACGAAATTTTAAGCAGGAAACAGAGGGATTCAATGTTAATACATATCTATATTCGGCATTATTATTAAAGTTATGTGGTAATTTGGTATCTTTGTTCGTGATATAATTTTATGATATCCACTAAAGCGCAAGACTTCATAATTTAGAACAAGCATTGCTCATATTATTAGTTCATTTAATTAACAACATCCTGCAGTTATGATTAGAGGCAGTTATAATCTTTGTAAATGGCTTCTGACTCTGTTGCTCCTGTGTGGCTTGCCATTGCTCACTTTCGGGCAAAATACCTCCACACTCACGGGGACAGTAGTAGACGACCAAAACGAACCTTTAATGGGTGCTACTGTGGTTGTGGTGGGGCAACAAAACCTCGGTGCGATCACGGACATAGACGGGCATTTTTCCATCCCCGGCGTTCCAACCGGTTCGACGATTCGCGTCTCGTATGTCGGTATGAATACGGTAGAAGTCAAACTTCAGGCCGGTCAGAAGACGCTCAATGTCACGCTGAGAGCCGACACGGAGCTTTTGGAGGAAGTAGTGGTCACCGGTTACGGTGGTCAGCAAGTTCGCACCAAGGTCACGAACTCGATCGCGAAGGTGGACGAAAAAGCGCTCAAAGTGGGTGTCTACTCCAACCCCTCACAAGCCCTTGCAGGGGCGGTGCCCGGTCTTAAAGTGTACACCACTTCCGGTAATCCAGGTGCTCAGTCCGAAATCGTACTCCGGGGCGGGACACGTATGGACGGCAGCGGATCTCCTCTCGTTCTCGTGGACGGACAGCTCCGCGGGAGCCTCTCAGATATCAACCCCGAAGACATCGCCTCCATTGATATCCTCAAAGATGCCGGTGCCACCGCACTCTATGGCGCAAGAGCATCCAACGGGGTGATCCTCATCACCACGAAGAGTGGCAAATACGGGACCTCTTCTGTCAATTTTAAGGCAAAAGTAGGGATGAATTTTCTCAATAATCCCTATGAGTTCCTTAATGGAGAAGACTACATCCGCGTCCTCCGCGAAGCGTACGCACGCACACCTTGGGCTCCCAAAAACAACTTGACAAGCGCCTCTCCTTTCGGCACCGGCAACACCCTCGGACCGGGGATGATATGGAGCATTATGGGACAGACCCCCGAAAACGAATACCTGCTTGGTCAAGGCTGGAAGTCTATGGTCGACCCGCTCGATGAGTCCAAGAAGATAATCTACAAGGAGGCTGACATCATTGGCACCAATATCATCAGCCCCTCCATTACACAGGACTACAACGTCAATATAAGCGGTGGCAACGAAAAGGGTACCTACTATGCCGGTCTCGGCTACAACGACTCCCAAGGTCTGCCATACAGCTCTTGGTATAAGAGGTACAACTTCCTTTTCAACGGCAGTTATAAGATCAGTGACTTCATCGAGGCTAATTCGAGTCTCAACTTCACCCGTGCCAACTGGGAATCGATGCCCGGCACCCAAAGTAATGAAGGTAACTACTTCGGTCGCCTGCTCTCTTTGCCTCCCACGGTTCGCTACGAGGACGAAGAAGGTAACCCGGTCCTCGGTCCCAGCTACAGCGACGGCAACCAGTCTTACCAACCCGGGCAATTTGTGCGTGACAATCAGACGGACAAATTCACGATGATACAGGGTCTGAAGTTTAATTTCACACCCGACCTAAGCCTCAAGCTGACCGGTAACTGGTACTACGACCTCGCATATTCCGAGGCTTTCAATAAAGACTTCGAGACATCAATTGGCAAGTTCAACAGAGGACGCAGCTCTTCGGCATCCACGGGCAAAGGCTTCGCCCAGACTTATAACGCCGTACTTAACTACAATCATCTTTTCGCGGGCGCACACAACCTCAGCGTCCTTGTCGGTGGCGAGTACTACGATCGCTACGACAGAGGCTTCTCTGCGTCCGGAGAGGGCGCGCCCACGGACGACTTTATGGATCTCGGCTACACGGACAACGGCGAGGGTAAGCGCGGCATCGACTCCAACCACTCCAGGTACAGGATTCTCTCTTTCTTCGGTCGCGTCAATTACGACTATAAGGACAAGTACCTCCTCAGTCTCGTCTCCCGCTACGATGGCTACTCTTCTCTCCTCGGAAGAAACCGCTGGGGCTTCTTCCCGGGTGTGTCCGGCGGATGGATCTTCACAAACGAAGACTTTATGAAAGACTACTCTTGGCTCTCTTTCGGGAAACTGAGGGCATCCTACGGTATCAACGGTAATGCCTCATCAATCGGGGCATACACCCTCCAAGGTGATTACAGAGGCGCCAAGTATGCCGGCTTGAACGGGTTCCTCATCGGTAACCTGCCCAACCCCGGCCTGCGCTGGGAGCGCACCCGCACATTTGAAGTCGGCGTAGACCTCGGCTTCCTCAATAACAAGATCAATACCGCACTCACATACTACAACCGCCTCACGAGCGACCTGCACTCGGACTTCTCTCTACCGAGCACCACGGGTTTCTCGAGCGTAAAGAATAACAACGGGAAGTATTTGAACCAAGGGATAGAGTTTGAAGTCAAAGCGAATATCTATAACACAAAAGATTTCCGCTGGGACATAGCAGCCAACATCGCCTACAACAAGAATCTCGTCGTGCAGCTTCCGGACAACGGTCAGCCCAATAACCGTCAGGGGGGCACGGAGGTATACACCGGGCGCAAAAAAGAAGACGGCACCTACGAAAAAGTCTTCATCGGAGGTTACCAGGAAGGACAAGAACCGGGCATGCACGTCGGCAACGTGGTAGACCACATCCTGCAAGAAGGTGAAGTGTTGCCCGAGACTTACATTGTAGCTGACGGCAATATCGGCAACGTGCAAGGAAAGGTTCAGTACAGCCAAGCCGCATGGGATAAGCTCACGGATGCCGAACGCAAAAACGGCATCCTCATCCGCCCCGGGAACATTATTTGGAAAGACATCAACGGAGACGGCAAGATAGATCAATTCGATCGTGTGAACCTCGGCAATACCTCACCCCGCTGGAATGGAGGCTTCAATACCACCCTTTCCTATAAAGGGCTGGGCTTTTATGCCCGCTTCGACTTCGCGCTGGACTACAAGATATACGACGGCACGAAGGGATGGTTTATGGGTGTTATGCAGGGGACGTACAACACGCTCAAAGAATCCGTCACCGACACATGGACCCCGTCTAATCCCGGCGCGAAGTACCCTATCGTGATGTATGCCGACCAGCTCGGCACCGGAGATTACTATAGGAAGAGCTCCCTTATGATGTACAACGGGGATTACCTCGGCATCCGTGAGCTCTCCCTCTCTTACACTCTGCCACAAGAGTGGCTCAAGAATGTCTGGATGAAAAACCTCACTTTCTCGGTCACGGGTCAGAACCTCGGTTACATCACGGCGGCAGACGTAGCTACTCCCGAGACTCCGACAGCCGGATCCGGGTACGCGCTTCCCCGCACACTCCTCTTCGGTCTGGACATCCAGTTCTAATAAACAGTTACCATCAGGATACGACATTTCAGACATGAAAAAGAATATACTACTCAAGTTGCTTGCCACCTCTGTCTTTGGACTGATGCTGACAGCGTCTCTCACGTCCTGCAAGAAAGACCCTTTGCAACTCAGCCCTCTGGACTTCTACGGTAGCGGAAACTACTGGAAGACTCCTGCACATGCGTCCGCTTACGTGGTCGGCTTGCACAAGGACTTCCGTGACATCTATTGGACCCATACGATGACTTTCGGCGAAATCCGTGGCGGTACCTTCAGATCCGATGTCGCGACCAGCTCGGATGCCATGACTTTGGCTGACGGTATTCTCCGATACCAGAACCTCTCTGAAGAATCTTCATTCGTCTCCAACTTCGCCAATTACTTCGGCCGCATCACCAATATCAACCTCTTTCTCTCCAAAGTCGATGACATCAAAGGGTTGAACGAAGACGAGCGGAACTATTACAAAGCCCAGGCTCACGGGCTGAGGGCGTTCTATTACTTTGAGCTCTACCGTGTCTACGGAGGTGTGCCTCTCCGTCTCGGCATTGAGGTTATCGACGGGGAGAGAGACCCCAATAAACTTTACCTCAAGCGATCCGCTCCCAAGGAAATCATCGCACAAGTGGAGAAAGACCTTGAGGAATCCTTCGCACTCTTTGGCGATCGAAACGGATTCTCTTACTATGGTCAGCCCACTAAAGCATTCTGGAACAAAGCCGCCACTGAAGCACTGATGGCCGAGGTCGCCCTGTGGAGAGCCAAGGTATCCACCTACGGCGTACCCGCCGACCCGACCAAGATCGACGTGGCTAAGACACACCTTCTCAATCTTGTCAATAACTACGGGCTCAAACTGGCGGACAACTTTGGCGAGATCTTTGGCACACTCTCTACACCCGAAAAGAAAGCAAACTCCGAAATCATCCTCTCATGGCGATTCCAAGAAGGCGAAGCAACCAATAGAAATGGAGCTTTCCTCTATGACTTTAACGGAGGTCAGACCAAGAATCAGCTCCGCATGGACGGCACACCATGGAACAATCCTTGGAGCCTTACGGGTTGGGCATCGCAGTCCTACGAATACGACAGAGACCTCTTTGACTCCTACGATAACGAAGACCGGAGAAAGTTGGAAACATTCTACCCCGCTTACCGGAAAGAGAATCCGTCGGAACTCTTCAGCACATTCTTGAATAAGAAGTCGGGCAGCCTGAATGCCCAAGGCATTCGCGTCTTCGACAGCGACTACCCCATCTACCGCCTGGCCTGGGTCTATCTCTCGCTTGCAGAAGTGGCCAACTACGAAGGCAATAACGCCGACGTGGAGAAATACATCAACATGATCCGCAAGCGCGCCTATGGAGACAACTGGAATCCTACCAAATTCGGTTACAAACCCGGCGATTTCACGGCAAACGAACTGGCTATTCTCGCAGAAAAAGACAAGGAGTTTGTCCAAGAAGGACAGCGCTGGTGGGATGTGAACCGTATGACCCTCACCAAAGATGGCGAACACCTTGTTTTTGTTCCCGAAGGCAACAAGTATCAAAACAACAACCGTCCCATCCTCAATAAGGCAACCGAAGCCTACAAAGTACTTTGGCCGGTAGATAAAGCCCTCCTCGACAACGACAAGACGATCAAGCAGACTCCGGGCTACAAGACCGGTGAAAATACCGCTTACGAAGGAGATTGGAACTGACAGAGAATGCTTTGAGGTTTTAGTCCCGAGGCGAGACCTTTCCAAAAGATCTCGAGTCTCCTTACAAAAGATTCCCGCGACTTCGGCTTTACCTGATTAACCAAGTCGCAGAGTAGGTTTGCCAAACAATCTACCTTCGGGAAGGGGTGCATCATCGCGTACGACGATGGTGCACCCTCTTTTATTATTGGGAGAAATCGGTCGAGAGGCGAAGGAAGTACAGGGTGCGCCCTGCACCCCGTTATAGAGAGGGGAAAAGAGAGTCCCGTTAGGGGCGGAATTCGGGTGTTTGTCCGGCATCCGTATGGGATTCGTATGGGATTCGTATCCGAATCTTGGTAGCCCCACACGAAGACCGCGTCAGCGGTCGATGTGTGGGGTAATGGAGGGGCAAATGAATCCACACAGCCACAGCGTGGCTGAACCTTTATTCGGCCCCTACGGAGCATCCTTGCCGTCCCACAACTTCTGCACGGGACGTGCCTGTGACGCCTTTTTCTACGCTCTCAACTCTAACTATTAACTGCTGACTGCAAACTAAAAAAGGCATCCGCCACAAGTAGTGACGGACACCTTTCTTAGGTTTCTGAATGAAGCCGAAAGGGGAACTTTTATTCCTCCGCTTTCGGAGCTTCAGTTGCTGCGGGAGCTTCCTCGGACTTAGCTTCGCTCTTCTTCCCGGAACGGCGCGAGCGACGTGTCTTAGAGGTGGTAGCTGCTTCCTGCTTGGATCGAGGCTTGATTTGCTTACGGTCTTCGTTGAAGTCCACAAACTCGATCATAGCCATAGCCGCGTCGTCGCCGAGACGGTGTCCGAGCTTAAGGATACGGAGGTACCCGCCGGGACGGTCTGCAATCTTTTCGGCCACAGTGCTAAAGAGTTCCTTGACGGCATATTTATTTCTAAGTTTGCGGAAAACCATACGACGAGAATGCGTCGTGTCTTCTTTGGACTTGGTCACCAGAGGCTCAAGGTACACACGGAGTGCTTTAGCTTTGGGCAAAGTAGTCGTGATCCTCTTGTGCTCGATGAGCGAGTTTGCCATGTTGGAAAGCATAGCCTTACGGTGACTCGAGGTGCGTTCGAGGTGACTAAACTTCTTATTGTGTCTCATTATGGTGTCAGTATCTTATCTTGGGAGGAAAATCAATCGTTGTCAAGCTTGTATTTGCTCACGTCCATACCAAAAGTAAGTCCGAGTCTGTCGAGAAGTTCTTCGATTTCCGTAAGCGACTTCCGACCAAAGTTGCGGAACTTGAGAAGGTCGCTCTTATTGTACTTCACGAGATCTGCGACAGTGTGTACATCAGCCGAACTCAGGCAATTCTGAGCGCGAACAGAGAGGTCTACTTCGTCAAGTTTGGTCTTCAGAAGTTGGCGGATGCGAAGCGTATCTTTGTCCAGTGTCTCATCTTCTGCTTCCACTTCAGGCACATCCATTTCGATGGTGTCGTCATTGAAGAGCTGGAAATGCTGGATAAGGATGGCAGCAGCCTCTTTGAGTGCCGACACAGGAGACATAGAGCCATCAGTGTCAATCTCGAGGAGCAGCTTGTCGTAGTCGGTCTTCTGTCCTACACGGGTATTCTCGACGTTAATTTTAACGTTGGTGATAGGCGTGTAGATAGCGTCTATGGCTATCTGCATAGGATCGGCAAACGTCTCGGCAATCTCTTCTGCCGGAATCCATCCGCGTCCCTTGTCAATCGTAATCTGGAGATTAAAGGAAGCAGACTTGTCCAAATGACAGATCACAAGATCTTTATTGAGGACAGAGAAAGAGGTGGAGTTCTTGGTAAGGTCTCCTGCAAGGAGTTCGCCACCATTCTTTCCGCTTACGGAAATGGTGACCGTCTCCTCTTCCGCCGCATCATTGACGTGCTTGAGGCGAACCTTTTTGAGGTTAAGGATAATATTCGTCACATCCTCCAAAACACCGGGAATAGAGGCAAACTCGTGCTGCACTCCGTCGATCTTAATCGAGTTAATAGCATATCCCTCCGGTGAGGAGAGAAGGATGCGGCGAAGTGCGTTGCCGATGGTCATACCATAGCCCGGCTCAAGGGGTTTGAACTCGAACTTACCGTGCGTAGGCGTGCTCTCAAGCATGCTGACGCTGTCAGGTTTTTGGAATGCTAATAATGCCATATTCTATATGAGGCGAAGGATGGAATGAATGTTTTTCCGGAGTAAACTTCTAAAACAAAGAGACGAAAACGTCCCTTGGGCGTGACAGACGATAAATTCTGTATTACTTGGAATAGAGCTCGACAATAGACTGTTCGGAGATATTCTCGGGGATGTCGGCACGCTCGGGGATGTGCAAGAAAGTGCCGCTCATCGAAGCCGGATCCCAAGAGAGCCAAGGGAACTGGTTGTGAGACTGAGACTGCACAGCTGCTGCAACGACCTCGATGTTCTTGGAGCGTTCGCGGATGCCGATCGTCTGACCGGGCTGAACGGAGTAAGAGGGGATGTTGAGCACCTTGCCGTCCACTACAATGTGACGGTGATTGACGAGCTGACGAGCGGCGGCTCTCGTAGGAGCCAACCCAAGACGATACACCACGTTATCAAGGCGCTGTTCGAGGAGCTGGAGAAGGATCTCGCCTCTAACCCCTTTCATACGGGATGCCTTGTCGTAAAGGTTACGGAACTGACGTTCGAGGACGCCGTAAGTGTATTTTGCTTTCTGTTTTTCGCGCAGCTGAATACCGTATTCGCTGGTCTTTCTACGACGGGAGTTGCCGTGCTGACCGGGAGGGTAATTCTTTTTGGATTTGACGTTGCCAAAGACTGATTCGCCAAACTTGCGATTAATCCTGGCTTTCGGGCCTGTATATCTTGCCATTTTTCGATTTGGAAAAGTAAAAGAGTGATTACTTTGCTTTACTTGTCTTTTCTGGTCTCATAACCATGAAGGTACGTATGCACAGCCGCGTCGGCTCGGGGTGGTATCGCGTGGAGAAACTGGTGTCCCATACACGGGCTTACTTCTTTCTCCTCAACGTACAATCTTGTTCTGCCAACAAGAGAGCCAATTTCATTTTTACACACGCCCCTCATTCCATTGAGAGACTCTTTTCTCTGCGGATGAGAGAATCCGCGACCTTACGGCTTGCGACGCTTCGGAGGGCGACAACCGTTGTGGGGAAGGGGAGTAACGTCGACGATCTCCATCACTTCGATGCCGGCGCCGTGGATCGTGCGGATGGCACTCTCTCTACCGTTACCGGGACCTTTTACGTAGACGGTCACTTTCCTCAAACCTGCATCATAAGCGACCTTGGCGCAATCTTCGGCAGCCATCTGAGCAGCGTAAGGGGTGTTCTTTTTGGAAGAACGGAAGCCCATCTTACCGGCACTCGATTGGGAGATAGCCTGACCTTGATTGTTCGTCAAAGTGATGATGATGTTATTGAAAGACGAGGAAATATGAGCCTGGCCGATAGCATCGACTTGGACGTTTCTCTTCTTCGCAGTAGTTTTTTTTGCCATACTTGAATTGGATCAGTTACTACGATTACTTAGTTGCCTTCTTCTTATTTGCAACCGTCTTACGACGACCCTTACGGGTACGGGAGTTGTTTTTGGTCTTTTGACCCCTGAGCGGAAGACCGAGACGGTGACGGATGCCTCTGTAGCAACCGATGTCCATCAGACGTTTGATATTGAGCTGCACTTCACTTCTGAGGTCACCCTCTACCTTGTATTCGGAAGAGATGATCTCACGGATGGCTGCGGCCTGATCGTCGGTCCAATCTTTCACCTTGGTCTCATGAGGGATGCCTGCCTTGTCAAGAATATGACGAGCTGCGCTGCGACCGATTCCATAGATGGAGGTCAGAGCGATGGCTCCGTGTTTTTCCTGAGGCAAGTCAACACCTACAATTCTTATTGCCATACAGTGTTTATTGGTGGAGTTGTTTAGAAATAATGCAAAGCGGGCGGAAGCTGTGACTGTGTCTCACGTCATAGTCCGATTACTTCTGACGAGCCTTGAACTTGGGATTTTTCTTGTTAATGATGTACAGACGTCCTTTGCGACGGACAATCTTGTCATCAGCGGAACGCTTCTTGAGCGATGTTCTAACCTTCATAACGTTTATGAGATGTATCTGTAACTCTTTAATTCTCTAATTCGTGTCGAAGCAGATGTACGCCTCGTCAGAGTGGCAGCAGCTGGGAGGTTATTTGTAGCGGAACGAGATTCTTCCCTTAGTCAAGTCATACGGAGACATCTCCACCTTTACCCTGTCGCCGGGAAGGATGCGGATATAGTGCATCCTCATCTTACCCGAGATGTGGGCGGTGATCTGGTGTCCGTTGTCGAGCTCGACTTTGAACATAGCGTTGGATAACGCTTCCAATATCGTGCCGTCTACTTCAATAGCTGCTTGTTTTGCCATATAATGCGTTTTTGGTGCGGACAAAAAGTCCCTTTGTCGTGTTAAATCAGAAGGTTTCCCTACCCAGAACTTCGTAGACGAAATCGAAGTTGCTCATAATCTTGGCTTCTCCGTCTACGACGGCGATGCAGTGCTCGAAGTGAGCAGAGGGTTTGCCGTCTTTCGTCTTGACACCCCAGCCGTCGTTCATCATTCGGATGTTCTTGGAGCCGAGGTTAATCATCGGTTCGATGCAGATGCAAAGACCTTCTTCAATCATAGGTCCGGTACCCTTTCGTCCGTAGTTCGGCACCATCGGATCTTCATGCATCTCATGACCGATGCCGTGTCCCACAAATTCCCGCACTACGGAAAAGCCCCTGTGCTCGCAGTAGGACTGAACCGCATAACCGATGTCACCGATCCTTCGCCCCACCCGCACGGTCTCTATCCCGAGCATAAGCGACTCCTTCGTGGTGTTCAGAAGCTTCTTAACCTCTTCACTTACTTCTCCGACAGGGAAAGTAAAAGCTGAGTCACCGGTGAATCCGTCCAGGAAAGTACCGCAGTCCACACTAATTATGTCACCTTCTCTCAAGATGTCCTTTTCACTCGGGATACCGTGCACAATCATATCGTTAATCGACGTGCAAATGGATCCCGGAAAGCCATCGTAACCCAGGAAGGCAGGTTGGGCACCGTGATCAAGGATGAAATCGTGCGCAATGGTATCAAGCTCTTTAGTCGACACTCCGGGTCTGATCGCCTTCCCTACTTCAGCCAGCGTACGACCCACAAGCTGATTTGCCTTGTAAAGCAAATCAATCTCGTCTCTCGTCTTGAGCTTGATATTGGTGCGTCTCTGAACCATAATGTCTACTTTCCGAAAGCCGAGATCAATACATATAGCCCTGACGTCCCTTGATGTGTCCGGTCTCGAGCAGACCATCATAGTGGTGCTGGAGCAAGTGGCTCTCGATTTGCTGAAGCGTATCGAGGACGACACCTACGAGGATGATCAGAGAAGTACCTCCGAAGAACTGCGAGAATTCCTGCGAAACCCCGAAGTACTGGGCAAATGCCGGCATAATAGCGACAAGAGCCAGGAAGATGGCACCGGGGAGCGTAATTTTACTCATCACATCGTCCAAGTAATCCTTCGTGGCACGACCGGGCTTAACACCGGGGATAAAACCGTTGCTGTTCTTCAACTCATCCGACATCTGACCGGGGTTAATCGTCACCGCAGTGTACATGTAGGTGAAAAGAATAATAAGGACAGCAAAGATGAAATTGTACCAGAAGCCACGACCGGAGAGGAACGTCTGCCAAAATGGAGAAGTCGTCTCGGTGTTGAAGCCGATGAAGGTAAGAGGGATGAACATCAGTGCCTGAGCAAAGATAATCGGCATCACGTTAGCCGCATTGACCTTCAAGGGGATGTACTGGCGAGCGCCACCGAACTGGCGGTTACCGACCGTACGCTTGGCATACTGCACCGGTACCCGTCTTGTGCCCTGGACGAGCAGTATCGCACCTGCCATCACGAGCAACAGGAGGATAATCTCGAGGATGATCACAAAGAGACCGCCCGGCAGTTGGAAACGCAGAGCGACTTCCGCCACAAACGCCCGCGGGAGTCGGGCAAGGATGCCGACGAGAATTATAAAAGACACACCGTTACCAACCCCCTTGTCCGTTATCCTCTCACCCATCCAGAGCGTCAGCATAGAGCCTGCGGCCATAAATATGGTGGACGTGAAAGCGAACCAGAATCCCTCGGGCAAAGTAGCGCCCACAGCCATAAGCTGGGTGCGCAGATTGACGAGGTAAAGGGGACCCTGTACCAAGAGAATGAGTATAGTCAGATAACGCGTCCATTGGTTGATTTTTCGTCTGCCACTCTCTCCTTCTCGTTGCATCTTCTGGATGCTGGGTACCACGATCGCGGCGAGCTGCATCACGATAGAGGCGGAGATGTAGGGCATGATCCCCAGAGCAAAGACGGATGCGTTGGAGAAAGCGCCCCCCGAAAACATATCAAGGAGAGCCATCAGACCGCCGCGCGTCTGTGTCTTTAATGCCACCAAAGAGGCCGGGTCAATCCCGGGAAGTACGATTGTCGTCCCAAGACGGTAGAGAACGATGAACCACAGCGTCGTCGTGATGCGATTGCGGAGGTCTTCGATCTTCCAGATGTTTTGGAGCGTCTGAATAAACTTCATGAGTTTGTACGGTGTATCTCGTTACTTAAAGCAAAGTGTACTCTTTTATTTGGTCTCAATCACCACTGCAGAACCGCCTGCTTTTTCGATCGCTTCCTTGGCAGAAGCAGAAAAAGAGTGCGCGTGCACTGTGAGCTTGGCATCGAAGGCATCAAGACCATTGCCAAGAACCTTAATAAGGTCATCCTTGTGGTAACGACCGGACTTCACGAGGTCATCAAATGAAACCTCTTGGAGACCTGCTGCCTTGGCAAACTCTGCCAGAGTGACCAGATTAAGGGGCTTGTATTCCACGCGGTTGGGATTGCGGAAACCAAACTTGGGGAGACGGCGTTGGAGCGGCATCTGACCGCCTTCGAAACCGAACTTCTTGTGGTAACCCGAGCGGCTCTTAGCCCCTTTGTGACCACGAGTGGAAGTACCGCCCATACCGCTACCCGGACCGCGACCAATGCGTCTGCGAGAGTGGGTAGAGCCCTCTGCCGGTTTAAGGTTGGATAAGTTCATGATAAAAATCGTCGTTATCTCTAAATATCGTCCTCACGGGTACATCAGCCCCCAACGGAGAGACGATAAGCGTTTACTTTATAAAACAGTTACGAAACAGAGAAATAATGGATCTCGTCACACGGGAGGTCAGTCAACGACTTCCTGGATGAGGTGGCGTACCTTATGGATATTACCCATCACAGCAGGTGTGCGGGGCAGTTCTTTCACTCTGTTCAACTTGGTAAGTCCGAGGACATTGAGCGCGGCCTTCTGATCTTTCGGGCAGCGGATGCGGCTTCGAACCTGCTTAATCTTTATAGTTTCCATGTGTATCTGTCTGAATACGGAATCAATTATATCCTTATAGACAAAGTATCTCTCTTCGGGCTCTGAATCAGCCTTTGAATACTTTCTCTACGGAGATGCCTCTCGCTCTTGCCACATCAAGCGGACTTCTCAGCTGAGAGAGGGCGATGATGGTTGCTTTGACGAGGTTGTGGGGGTTGGAGGATCCTTGGCTCTTGGCCAGGCAGTCTGTGATGCCGACGCTCTCGAGTACGGAGCGCATAGCACCGCCCGCCACTACTCCGGTACCTTCGGATGCGGGACGGAGGATGACCTTCGCGCCGTCGTATGTACCGTACACTTCGTGGGGGATTGTACCCTTGTAGACAGGGACCTGGATCAAGTTCTTCTTCGCGGACTCGGTACCTTTGCCGATAGCGGTTGTCACTTCGGCTGCTTTACCGAGACCGTAGCCGATGATGCCGTTATTGTCACCCACGACCACCATGGCAGCGAGGGTAAACGTACGACCACCCTTGGTCACCTTTGTCACTCTGTTTACGGCCACGAGCTTTTCCTTGAGGTCAAGACCGTTGATGGAGGTTACTCTCTTCATATTCTTTAGTTCCTTCTCTTCTTAGTCGATTGTGTAAAAAACTGTAGGAGTACCCTTCATCAGAATTGCAGACCACCTTTGCGGGCTGCATCGGCAAGCTCTTTCACCCTGCCGTGATAGAGGTAACCGTTGCGGTCAAATACTACGGATGTAATGCCGACTGCCTGAGCCTTCTTAGCGATATCTTCGCCGACCATGGCAGCGATTTCGCTTTTGGGCTTGCTTTCGGTGATCTTCAGAGAGTCGCTTGCAGCAAGTGTCTTGCCTTCGATATCGTCGATAAGCTGTGCGTAAATCTGCTTATTGGAGCGGAACACAGTGAGACGGGGACGCGCGGCGGTACCGCTGATCTTTCCGCGGACACGCATCTTTATTTTGAGTCTTCTTTCTCTTTTGGTTTGCATAACGAACAAAAATCTTCTTAAACGTTAATGTGACGCATTACTTGGAAGCCGTCTTGCCGGATTTCCTTCTGATCTGTTCGCCCTCGAAACGGACACCCTTACCCTTGTAAGGCTCGGGCTTGCGGAGGGAGCGAATCTTTGCGCACACCTGACCGATAAGTTGCTTGTCGGCGCTTTCGAGCATGATGAGCGGATTTTTGTTGCGTTCCATCTTAGTTTCCACCTTGACTTCGTCCGGCAGAAGGATAAAGATGGGGTGAGAGTACCCGAGAGAAAGCTCGAGGAGCTGACCTTCGTTGGATGCGCGGAAACCTACGCCCACGAGCTCCAGAGTCTTCTTGTAGCCCTCCAACACACCGGTAACCATATTCTGCACCAGAGCACGGTAAGTACCGTGAAAAGCCTGAGTCTGCTTTTCGTTGTCTTTCGGGGAGAAATGGAGTGCGCCGCCTTCTTCCTTGATTTCGATGGAGGGAGCCACTGCCTGTGACAGTTGTCCCTTGGGACCCTTTACGGTGACAACGTTATCCTTGACCGTCACATTGACGCCGCCGGGGATGTGGATGGGGAGTTTACCTATTCTTGACATAACTTGTAAGTTCTTTCCTTTCGTGTCTTTTTTGTGTTCAAAAAAATAAATCAATACACGTAACAAAGAACTTCACCGCCGATCTTGAGATCTGCAGCTTCTTTATTAGTCATCAATCCGCGCGAGGTGGATACAATAGCAATACCGAGACCATTGAGGACACGCGGAAGGTCTTTGTAACCCACGTATCTTCTGAGGCCCGGGCGGGAGATGCGCTTAAGCGCCTGGATGGCCGGTTTCTTGGAGCCGAGATCGTATTTGAGTGCGATCTTGATCACCTCACCGGGTCCTTCGGGATCGGCCTGAAACATATAGTTCAGGATGTAACCCTTTTCAAAAAGGATCTTGGTGATTTCCTTCTTGATCTTGCTGGCAGGGACTTCCACCACACGATGGTTTGCAGAAATGGCATTGCGCACCCTCGTTAGGTAGTCTGCGATAGGATCTGTCATAATGTTTGAAACTTAAATTGTTCCGCTACGGCACGAAATCCGTGCGGAGAATATTTAATAGTTCACCAAAGCCGTACACTCGCCTTACGTTTCTGCTCCAAAAAGAGAGCAACACCTATCAGCAAGAGTGTACGCTTTGCTTCCCCTTTGTGACATCCGCGCGCCTGCGGGATAAGGGATAAGCACGGCAAAGATACAAAAAGTTTCCAATTCCGCCTAATATTTTCCCGGCCTCCCTCGACCGGCACATTCCACCCTCCCCACACTGGCTGATTCCTATTTATGATTACCAAACGGAGTCCGAGACGGGGAGCAGCTAAGGCAGGAGATACTTATGCGTGGCAATCCGTTTGGAGACAGAAGGTGGAGACGTTTTTACGGAAGAAAGTTAGTACCTTTGAGCCACATATAGAGACTCCGTTGGGATTGCCCCGGTTGGTACCGGTCAGCGTAACCCGATGGGGTCTCTTTCTTTTTTGCGGCCAGAATCTTTGATGCAGAAGGGAGGGTTAGAGGGAGGTACGGACATAGGAAAAGGGATAGACCCGTATCTCGCGTAGGCGGGATACGGGTCTATTCTTGTTTCTTGGTCAGACCGAAATTTTTCGGTCAAACCGGAACCTTTACAGGAAAGTCACTGAAGTCAATCTTCGGGCATCTCCACGGGAGCGGCCGCTTCCTCACCGGATGCAGCTTCGTCCGAAACACGGGAAGGCTTGAGGGACTCCATAATGCGAGCCTGTTCGAGCTCCTCTTTATTCGCCACCACAATGTCCTGGTACATCCTTTGACCGGTGCCGGCGGGGATAAGGTGACCGCAGATGACATTTTCTTTGAGCGCTTCGAGCGTATCGATCTTTCCTTCGATGGCCGCATTGTTGAGGACCTTGGGCGTCTCCTGGAAGGAGGCGGCGCTCATGAAGCTCTTCGTCTGAAGCGCGGCGCGCGTGATACCCTGAAGCACTTGGTTCGTCGTCGCGGGCATCGCGTCACGGACTTCTATGGGTTTGAGGTCCTGGCGCTTGAGTCTGGAGTTTGCGTCTCTCAGACGGCGAAGCGTGATGATCTGTCCTTCGGAGTACTCTTCGGAGTCGCCTGCGTCCGTGATCACCTTTTTACCCCAAAGCTTGTCGTTGGCTTCCTTGACGTCCTGCTTGTCCACGAGTTGCTGTTCGAGGAAATTGGTGTCGCCCGGGTCGAGGATTTCGACCTTGCGCATCATCTGACGCACGATGACTTCGAAGTGCTTGTCGTTGATGGTCACACCTTGCTTGCGGTAGACGTCCTGGACACCGTTGACGATGTAGTTCTGCACCGCATTGGGACCCAAGATGGCGAGGATGTCACTCGGTGCCACGGAGCCGTCCGAGAGAGGTGCACCGGCACGTACGAAGTCGTTTTCCTGCACGAGGATCTGACGCGTGAGGGGGATCATATAGGAGCGCTGGTCGCCGACCTTGCTCGTGATGAGGATTTCGCGGTTCCCTCTACGGATTTTGCCCAAAGAGACGACACCGTCGATTTCCGTAACCACGGCGGGGTTCGTGGGGTTGCGCGCTTCAAAGAGCTCGGTTACACGGGGTAAACCGCCCGTGATGTCGCCGGTCTTGACGATGGTACGCGGCACCTTGATGAGAATGTCCCCGGCCTTGACCTTCTCTCCGTCTTTGCGGACGAGGTGTGCACCCACGGGAAGTGATGCACTGGAGAGGACGTTGCCTTCCTTATCGAGGATGAGGAGCGTCGGAGAGAGCTTTTTGTCCTTGCTTTCTATGATGACGCGCTCTTCGTGGGCGGAGGAAACGGCGGAGTCGCTCTGTACCTTGTAGGTGACGTTTTCGAGGATGTCGGAGTACTTGAGCTTACCGTCCTGCTCTGCTACGATGAGGGAGTTGAAGGGGTCGCTCTCGAAGATGACATCGTCTTTGCCCACCTTGGAGCCGGGTTCTGCACGCAGGATGGCGCCGTAGGGGATGTTCTGGGTGATGAGCGTCATACCGGTATTTTCGTCTACGACACGCATTTCTGCCTGACGACCGACTACGACACGCTCCTGTGAGCCGTCCTCAGACTTGTGGCCCACGGTACGGAGTTCGTCAATCTCGAGGATCCCGTCATACTTGGCCTTGAAGTTACGCTCTGCGGTATCGCTTGATGCGACACCCCCTGCGTGGAAGGTACGGAGCGTGAGCTGCGTACCGGGCTCGCCGATGGACTGGGCTGCGACGACACCGACGACTTCGCCGATCTCGACGGGGCGGTTGAGTGCGAGGTTACGACCGTAGCACTTGGCGCATACGCCGTGCTTGCTTTCGCAGGTAAGGACGGAGCGGATCTCCACTTCCTGAATTGGGCTTTCTTGAATGGTTTCGGCAGCCTTTTCCTTAATCTCCTCGCCGGCTTTCACGATGAGCTCGCCCGTGATCGGGTGGACGATGTCGTGCACGGAGACGCGTCCCAAGATGCGTTCGTAGAGGGATGCCACGACGGTGTTGCCCTCTTTGATCTCACGGCGGACGATACCCCTAAGCGTACCGCAGTCTTCCTCCGTGATGATTACGTCCTGCGATACGTCGACGAGACGGCGGGTGAGGTAACCTGCGTCTGCCGTCTTGAGCGCGGTATCGGAGAGACCCTTGCGGGCACCGTGGGTAGAGATGAAGTACTCGAGCACGGAGAGTCCTTCCTTGAAGTTGGAGAGGATCGGGTTTTCCATCGTCTGGGCACCTTCGTTGCCTCTCTGAGGCTTGGCCATAAGACCACGAATACCCGAGAGCTGCTGGATCTGCCCGGCGGAACCGCGGGCTCCGGAGTCCATCATCATATAGATGGGGTTGAACCCGTCGTTGGCCTCCTTCAATTGCTTCATCAGGACAGCCTGGAGGTTGTTATTGATGGTCGTCCAGACGTCAATAATCTGGTTGTAGCGCTCGTTATTGGTGATATTGCCGTATGCGAAGTTCTCTTTGATTTCTTCCACTTGGTCGAAACCGTCTTCGATCATCTCTTCCTTTTCCTTAGGTATGATCACGTCATCGAGGTTGAAGGAAAGACCGGCTTTGTAGGCCATGGTGAAGCCCATACTCATGATATCGTCGAGGAACTTGCTCGTCTTGGAGATGCCGCATTCCTTGATTACGTTACCGATGATGGTGCGAAGCACCTTTTTGCCGACCACGTCATTGACGTAGCGGATACCTTCCGGCACCACAGAGTTGAACATCAGACGACCCACGGAGGTCTCTTTGAGCACTTCTTCCTTCTCCCCTTGCTCATTGAGATCCATAACGCGAACCCAAATCTTGGCGTGGAGATCCACGTGACCTTCATTGTAAGCGATGATGGCTTCTTCCGGCCCGTAAAACTTCAGCCCTTCACCCTTGGCACCCTTACGGAGCTTGGTGATGTAGTAGAGTCCCAAGACCATATCCTGCGAAGGCACGGTGATCGGGGTGCCGTTGGCGGGGTTAAGGATGTTGTGGGAAGCGAGCATAAGGAACTGCGCCTCCAAAATCGCTTCGTTAGAGAGCGGGAGGTGTACCGCCATCTGGTCTCCGTCGAAGTCGGCGTTGAACGCGGTACAAGCGAGGGGGTGGAGCTGGATGGCTTTACCTTCGATGAGTTTGGGCTGGAAAGCCTGAATACCGAGACGGTGGAGGGTCGGCGCACGGTTGAGGAGGACGGGGTGTCCCTTGATGACGTGCTCGAGGATGTCCCACACTTCGGGAGAACGGCGGTCTACGAGGCGCTTGGCACTCTTGACCGTCTTGACGATGCCGCGCTCGATGAGACGGCGTATGATAAACGGTTTGTAGAGTTCGGCCGCCATTTCTTTCGGCAGACCGCATTCGTGCATCTTCAGCTCGGGACCTACGACGATGACGGAACGCGCAGAGTAGTCGACGCGCTTACCGAGGAGGTTTTGGCGGAAACGTCCCTGTTTCCCTTTGAGCGAGTCGGTGAGAGACTTAAGGGGGCGGTTGGAGTCGCCCTTGACGGCACCGGCGCGACCGGAGTTATCGAAAAGGGAGTCCACCGCTTCCTGTAACATACGCTTTTCGTTGCGGAGGATGACCTGCGGCGCACGCGTCTCTATGAGGCGGCGGAGACGGTTATTGCGGATGATGACCCGGCGGTAGAGCTCATTGAGGTCGCTGGTGGCAAAGCGTCCGCCGTCCAAAGGCACGAGGGGGCGCAAATCCGGCGGAATAACCGGGACGACTTTCATCACCATCCACTCGGGGCGGCTGTAGCCCTTGGAGACGCGGAAGCTCTCGACGACCTGAAGACGCTTGAGTGCCTCTTTTTTGCGTTGCTGAGAGGACTCCTTGGACGCTTGCGCACGGAGGTCGTAGCTGAGCTTGTCGAGGTTGACCCTTTCGAGGAGGGCGAGGATGGCTTCAGCGCCGATATTGGCTTCAAACTTCGCCGGGTCTCCTGCGGGGAGCTCGGCGTTCTCGGCAGGGAGATTAGCCATAATCTCGAGGTACTCTTCCTCGGAGAGGAGGTCACCGGGCTGATAGGGCTGGTCGGTCTCGGGATTGGTCACGTCGCCACCGTTGATGACGGCATAGTTCTCGTAATAAATGATGCGCTCGAGCTTCTTGGAAGGGATGCCGAGGAGGTAGGCGATTTTATTGGGCACGGAGCGGAAGAACCAGATATGCACCACGGGCACTTCGAGTTTGATGTGCCCCATACGCTCTCTGCGGACTTTTTTCTCCGTCACTTCCACCTGGCAGCGGTCGCAGACCACACCGCGGTAGCGTACGCCTTTGTACTTACCACAGTGGCACTCGTAATCTTTTACGGGACCAAATATCCTCTCGCAGAAAAGACCATCCCGCTCCGGTTTGTAGGTGCGGTAGTTGATCGTCTCCGGCTTGAGCACTTCACCGTGGGAGCTCTCGAGGATTTCTTCCGGAGAAGAGATCCCGATGCGAATGCTGTCGAAGTTGGTCTTTACCTTTGTATCTCTTTTGAAGGCCATATTAAATGCTCCTTATTTATTTGTGTCGAAACGTAGAAATCTTTTGTGACAAAAGTCCCCGGTTGGGAGAAAACTCACCCCGCGCGCATATCCGGAATCTTGGTCTGTATCTCGGCATCTTTTGGGTCTGACCGGGAAAAGGAAGCGGGTACGTGCAAAATGATTGTCCCGGTACGTATCTCCTTTCCTCCGGCAGCCTGACGGGAGTACTTCTGTCTTACGGGTGCGATTGCTCTTGTCAGTTGAGTTCGAACGAGAGTCCGAGACCACGAAGTTCGTGGAGCAGGACGTTAAGCGACTCGGGGATGCCGGGTTTGGGCATAGGCGCACCTTTAACGATGGCTTCGTATGCTTTGGAGCGTCCGGAGACGTCGTCGCTCTTGATGGTGAGCATTTCCTGGAGGGTGTTCGCGGCACCGTATGCTTCGAGTGCCCAAACTTCCATTTCTCCGAAACGCTGTCCCCCGAACTGTGCCTTACCGCCAAGGGGCTGCTGGGTAATGAGCGAATACGGACCGATGGAGCGGGCGTGCATCTTGTCGTCCACCATATGACCGAGCTTGAGGAAGTAAGTAACCCCTACGGTCGCCGGTTGGTCAAACTTCTCTCCCGTCTCGCCGTCACGAAGGTAAGTAGTGCCATAGCGGGGCAGTCCGGCCTTATCGGTCCACTCGTTGAGGTCGTCAAGTGACGCGCCATCAAAAATCGGAGTGGCGAACTTCGTACCGAGCACAGAGCCCGCCCAGCCGAGAACGGCTTCAAAGATCTGACCGAGGTTCATACGTGAAGGCACACCGAGGGGGTTCAGACAGATGTCCACAGGGGTACCGTCTTCGAGGAAGGGCATATCTTCGCGACGCACTATCTTGGAGACAATACCTTTATTACCGTGACGTCCCGCCATCTTGTCCCCCACCTGAATCTTTCTCTTCTTCGCGATGAGGACTTTCGCATTCTGGAGAATGCCGTTGGGAAGCTCGTCACCGAGGGTGGCATCAAACTGCTTGCGACGGTAGTCGCTTTCGATCAGTTTGACTTTGACGATATAGTTGCGGATCAGTGTCGAGATAAGACCGTTTGCGTGCTCGTCATCCGTCCAGCCGGAGCCGTTGATTTCGTGGAGTTGAAGCTGCTTGAGGAGCGTCTTGGTGAACTTGGTGCCTTCCGGCACGACGACCACGCCCTGAGTATCGGTAACGCCCTTGGAGACCTTTTTATTGGTCAGCTCGCCCAGCTTCTCGATCATACGACCAAGGAGCTCTTCCTTTTCCTTATTTTCCTCCTCTTCGAGCCTGTTTTTGACTTCGCGTGTGGTGACACGGCTATTCTTTGTCTTCACGGCCTTGGAGTAGAGGTGCGTGTCGATCACGACACCGGAGAGGGAAGGATTGGCCTTGAGAGAGGCATCTTTCACATCCCCTGCCTTTTCTCCGAAGATGGCATGCAGAAGTTTCTCTTCCGGAGTGGGATCGCTCTCGCCCTTCGGCGTAATCTTACCCACGAGAATGTCGCCCGGGTGGACGCGGGCGCCGACACGGATGATACCCCTGTCGTCGAGATCTTTGGTAGCATCTTCGCTAACGTTGGGGATGTCGCTCGTGAGCTCTTCCATCCCGCGCTTCGTCTCACGCACTTCGAGGTTGTATTCGTCGACGTGTACGCTGGTGAAGTAGTCTTCGGCCACCATCCGCTCGGAGAGGACTATGGCATCCTCGTAGTTGTAACCCTTCCACGGCATATAGGCCACGGTAAGGTTACGCCCGAGTGCAAGCTCGCCATCCTCCGTGGAGTAGCCTTCGGTGAGCAGCTGTCCCTTCTTGATCTTGTCGCCCTTGCGGACAATGGGACGAAGGTCTATCGTGGTGCTTTGGTTTGTGCGGCGCCACTTGGGGAGCTTGTATGTGGTGATGTCGTCGTCGAAGCTGACAAAACGCTCATCATCCGTGTATTTGTACCGGACCTTGATCTCGGTCGCATCCACATAGACGATTTCCCCATCCCTTTCGGCCATAATTTGAGTGCGGGAGTCGGTGACGAGACGACGCTCGAGACCGGTACCGACGATAGGCGAATCGGAGTGAATGAGGGGGACGGCCTGACGCATCATGTTGGATCCCATGAGGGCACGGTGGGCGTCGTCGTGTTCGAGGAACGGGATCAGAGAGGCGGCGATGGATGCGATCTGCATGGGAGAAACGTCCATCAGGTCGACTTCTTCCGGTTCAACGACCGGGAAGTCGGAGCCATAGCGAGCCTTGACCTGATTTTTCCGGAAGGTTCCGTCATCGTTAAGCGGGGCATTGCCCTGAGCGACGGTCTTGTCTTCTTCCGCCTCTGCCGTGTAGTAGGAGATGTTGTCGAAGTCGACCTTACCATTCTTTACTTCACGGTAAGGAGTGGAGATAAACCCGAGGTCGTTGATCTTGGCATACACGCAAAGCGAAGAGATAAGACCGATGTTCGGACCTTCCGGGGTCTCGATCGGGCAAAGTCGTCCGTAGTGGGTGTAGTGTACGTCTCGCACTTCAAAGCCGGCGCGGTCACGCGATATACCGCCGGGACCGAGTGCCGAGAGACGGCGCTTGTGGGTCATTTCGGCAAGGGGGTTCGTCTGATCCATAAATTGGGACAGAGGATTGGTGCCGAAGAAAGAATTGACTACACTGGCGATCGTCTTGGCGTTGATGAGATCCACAGGCGTGAATATCTCGTTGTCGCGGACGTTCATTCGTTCGCGAACCGTCCTTGCCATACGGGCAAGACCGATGCCGAACTGTTGGTAAAGTTGCTCGCCTACGGTGCGAACCCGACGGTTAGAGAGGTGGTCGATGTCGTCGACCGTCGCCTTGCCGTTTTTGAGTGCCACGAGGTAGGTGATGATGGCAGCAATGTCCTCGTTGGTGAGAACCTTGATGTCTTCGCTGATGTCGAGCTTGAGTTTCTTATTGATCCGGTAGCGACCTACGTCTCCGAGGTCATAGCGTTTGTCGGAGAAAAAGAGGCTGTTGATAAGCTCTTGAGCGGCCATTTCGTCGACCGGATCCTGGCTGCGGAGCTGCTTGTATATGTGGTAGACCGCTTCCTTCTGCGAGTTAGAGGGGTCTTTCTGGAGCGTATTGGTGATGATGCCGTAATCCAAACCGTCTTCGCCTTCCCTTGTGAGCAGTATGGTTTTGGAGCCGGAATCTATGATGAGGGGGATGTTTTCCTCAGTGATCTCGTCGTCGCGGTCTACTATGACTTCATAGCGCTCGAGGGAGACGACTTCGCCCGTCTCTTCGTCCACGAGGTCTTCGACCCAACTGTTGAGCACACGGGCAGCTATCCTGCGACCGATGTATTTGCTCAAGTTTGTCTTGGAGACTTTGACTTCTTCCGCGATGCCGAAGAGGTCGAGGATTTCTTTGTCCGTCTCATATCCGATCGCACGAAGCAACGTGGTGACGGGGAGTTTTTTCTTCCGGTCGATATACGCATACATAACGTTGCTGATATCGGTGGCAAACTCGATCCACGAGCCCTTGAAAGGAATGATGCGGGCGCTGAAAAGCTTGGTACCGTTATTGTGGACGCTTTCGGAGAAAAAGACACCCGGCGAACGGTGCATCTGGGATACGACGACACGCTCCGCACCATTGATGATAAAGGTGCCGGAGGGGGTCATATACGGGATTTGTCCCAAGTAGACGTCCTGTATGGAGGTGTCGAAGTCAATGTGGTCGGGATCCGTACATTCGAGCTTCAATTTCGCCTTTAGAGGGACATTATAGGTCAGGCCTCGGGTCAGGCACTCCTCGATGGTGTACCTGGGGGGATCTATGAAATAGTCCAAAAACTCGAGTACAAAGTTGTTTCTCGTGTCGTGTATGGGGAAGTTCTCCATAAACACTTTGTACAAGCCCTCGTTTTTCCTCTGTTCAGACGGGGTATCCAACTGGATGAAGTCCTTGAAACTCTTCAGCTGAATATCCAGGAAGTCCGGGAAATCCATGGGATGTTTTGTAGACGCAAAATTTATTCTTTGTGTAGACAAATTAGAGGCCATGTGAAATGGAATAAATGGATAAAAAGGGGTAGGGAAGAAAAAGACACGAAATGGTTAAGAACCCCCGAATCGGGATTCTTAACCATATTCCTGCGCTTATCGGCACAGGAGAAGAGGAAGTTGATTACTTAACCTCAACCTCAGCTCCGGCTTCTTCGAGAGCGGCCTTGAGTGCGTCTGCAGTTGCTTTGTCTGCACCTTCCTTAACGGTAGAGGGAGCGCCGTCAACGAGTTCCTTTGCTTCCTTCAGACCGATGCCGAGCTGTTCTTTCACTACCTTCACTACCTGGAGCTTAGCGCCACCGGCAGCCTTGAGGACTACGTCAAAAGCAGTTTTTTCTTCTGCTGCGGGTGCGTCACCGCCTGCTGCAGGACCTGCGACTGCAACTGCCGCTGCAGCGGGTTCGATACCGTATTCGTCCTTGAGGATGTTTTTGAGTTCGGTTACTTCTACTACGGTAAGGTTTACCAGTTGTTCAGCGATTGCTTTGATATCAGCCATTTCAGTAATTGTATTTTGGGTGATTGGACTGTGGGGTGTATTCTGCCGATAGCGCACAAAAAAGAGATACGGGTCGAAATGTTGTTTTTGGTACGAACCTTCTCGTCTTTTTGTACAGGCCAAGAAAAGCTTCTTGATCCTAAGCTCGGGAAAATGTTCCCTTTGGTCCTGATTGTTTATCGTTTACTTTGAAAAAATGTCTTTCTGCGGGATTCAAGAGCAAGAGAATCTTGCTTCGAGAAGTGGGAGTCGCCACCGCCCCTTTCGGAAAAAGAGGCAGGTACACACTCTTAGGCGTTCTTTTCTTCGATGCTCTTCAGCAAACCGTGAATCGTGCCGCCTGCCGCACCTTCGAGGGCAGAAACCACGTTCGTGATCGGACTTTGAAGCATAAAGATAACGTCTCCGATGAGCTCTTCCTTGCTCTTGACGTTGACGAGTGCGTCGAGCTGGTTCGCGCCGATGAAGATGCTTTCCTGTACGTAAGCACTCTTGAGGGCAGGCACAACCTTGGCACCGGTCTTGGCAGCAGCCTTGAGGTCTTCTTTCGTGAAATCCTTGATGAGTTTGGCGGGCGCATTAGCGGTCTCGCTGAACATCACCGCGGTATTCCCTTTGAGGGTATCAAAGAGCGGGGTATACACTTCTCCGTCGACCCTCTCGAGAGCGAGTTTGAGGAGAGTGTTTTTGACCACTACGACTTTGACATCACGCTTGAAGGCTTCTCTGCGCAGAGCACTGGTCTTGTCTGCGGGCATTCCTTCGACATCTGTCAGATAGAAATTCCCGTAGCTCTTGACGAGCTCGGCGAGTTGGTCGATGACCTGTGTCTTAAGTTCCTTCTTCATTTCTATGTGTCTTTACTTATTATTCCTTGGATAAAATAACGAGGGCATTCAAGTGTAGAGAGGTTGTAATCTCTCGCGGCAATGCTATTACCGCGAAAGCGATTACTTCTCTTCCTCCATATTGCGAGGATCTACCTTGATGCTTGGACTCATAGTACTGGAGAGGAAGATGCTCTTGACGTAAGTGCCTTTTGCGGCAGCAGGCTTGAGTTTGATGAGGTTGTTGACAAACTCGCGGGCGTTCTCGTAAATCTTGTCTGCGGGGAAGGAGACCTTACCTACAGTGGAGTGTACGATACCGGTTTTGTCGACGCGGAAGTCGATCTTACCCGCCTTCACTTCACGAACTGCGGCTGCGATGTCGTTCGTCACCGTTCCACTCTTGGGGTTCGGCATCAAACCGCGCGGACCGAGGATACGACCGAGCGCACCGATTTTACCCATGATGGCAGGCATCGTGATGATGACATCAACGTCAGTCCAACCGCCTTTGATCTTTTCAATGTATTCGTCCAAACCTACATAGTCTGCGCCGGCCTCTTTGGCCTCTTCTTCCTTGTCGGAAGAGCAGAGGACGAGGACACGCACTTCCTTACCTGTACCATTAGGCAAGGTCACTACGCCACGTACCATTTGGTTAGCCTTGCGGGGGTCTACGCCGAGGC
This sequence comes from Bacteroidales bacterium, assembly GCA_004555765.1. Lineage (GTDB taxonomy): Bacteria > Bacteroidota > Bacteroidia > Bacteroidales > Porphyromonadaceae > Porphyromonas_A. The sequence continues at coordinate 3,266 of SFHG01000002.1, read as the reverse complement.
GTACATCTATGTCCACGGAGGCATCAAACTTAGTGGTGGTGATTTCTTTCACCAGTGCAGATGCTTCCTGTAGGCTGTAGACTTTCCCGGGCTCGATCTTGCTTAACGCTAACTTTTGGTTCTTCGTTAGTTTGCTCATAATCGATTCTTCTGTTTCTTTCTTCTTGTTAGTAAGACTTAAACATCAGCCGGGAATTCACCCTTTACAGCGATACCCATACTCCTTGCAGTACCTGCCACGAGCTTCATCGCGCTGGAGACGGTGAAGCAGTTCAAGTCGACCATCTTGTCTTCGGCGATGGCGCGGATGTCGTCCCAAGTCAGTGTAGCCACTTTCTTGCGGTTCGGCTCGGCACTACCGCTCTTCTTCTTTGCTTTTTCAAGAAGTTGGATGGCGACGGGAGGAGTTTTTACGATAAAGTCGAAAGACTTATCCGCATAGTAGGTGATGAGCACCGGGAGGATCTGTCCTGCTTTATCCTGAGTACGGGCGTTGAATTGCTTGCAGAACTCCATAATGTTGATCCCCTTGGCACCAAGTGCCGGACCAACGGGAGGAGAAGGATTAGCTGCACCGCCTTTGATTTGCAGTTTGAGCTGTCCTGCAATTTCTTTTGCCATGATTCTTAAATCTGTTTTGTTTGTGTGAGTAAATAAAAGGACTCAGACAACCGTGGAACACAACACTAAAGTGACTATCGAGCTCCGATTCTTTCCTATCCTTAGTCAGTGTGTATACACACCCCGAATAAAAAACGCCTGCTACTTTTTCTTTGGGCTTTCCTTTAACGCCTCACCCAGCGGCTGTAACCGTTCCGCCCGGGGCATCCGTAATTTCTTGCCTTCGGATCTGCAACAAACTTCAGAAAGAGATCAGTCCGGCAAACTCTCCTTTTCCACTTGCATATAGTCGACTTCCATCATCGTTTCGCGACCGAAAACTTTGACAAGAATCTTAAGTTTCTTTCGTTCGTCATTGACTTCCGTCACCTCGCCGAAAAATCCGGCGAACGGACCGAAGGTGACTTTCACGCGCTCACCCACCGAGTAATGCACTTCGACGTTCTCGGGCTTTTCGCTGAGTCGGTCGGAAGTTTCCTTCAACTGAGCTACGTCAGCATCGCTGAGCGAAACCGGCTCTGTCTCTCCACCGAGGAATCCGAGTACATTCGGAACCCTCCGCAGTTTGAAGATGGTATCGCCATTAAGCCACGCCTCAACGAAGACATAACCGGAGTAATAGGGACGAACACGTTCGACCTTGCCTTCCTTTGCCATTTTATTGACTTGGAAGTAGGTCTCCATCGGAATAAGAATATCCCTGACGTTCGTCTGAAACAGGGGCTCTACATCGCGCATCGAGCGGATGTAATCCCCTACTTCTTGTTCCTTGCCGGTGATGGTTCTTAAGACGTAGTACTTAAAGTCTGCAGCCTTGCTCATGCTTTTCTCGTCTTTTCCTTTGCGTAGGAAAGTGCCCTCCGACCTCCAGAAGCAGGACTTTCGTCCCCGAAGGTCTAAGAGCGGTGATGTTGTACGTTTGAAAATAAACCGGGACAGCAGCCTTTATGTTTGCCTCACAAGTGAGACAAGTCGCTGTCCGCTCTGAGATTCAAATAACGAGTTTATAGATACCGCTCATGATGAACTCGAATGCCTGGTCCACCAAGAAGATGAAGAGCGATAGAATTATGGAAGCAACTAATACTATCACCGCACTGTTGGACAGCTCCTTCGCGGTAGGCCACGTCACTTTATAGCGAAGCTCATCAAAGCACGCTTTGATGTACTTGCCACTTCGAGTGAGGAAGTTATCATTAGATTTTGCCATGAACCTAATAAGTACCTATATGCAATTTATTATCTGATAAAAAAGTGCACGGGTTGAGAGGCTCGAACTCCCGACAACCGGTTTTGGAGACCGGTGCTCTACCAACTGAGCTAAACCCGTGTATAAAAGAGGAGAAAGAGTAATCTCTCTACCTTCGGCTCATCTACTCAAAGAGCCGGGGGATTCTCTTTTCTCCTCTTCTGATTTCGGCGTATTAGTCGAGGATCTCGGTAATCTGACCTGCACCTACCGTACGACCGCCTTCACGGATGGCGAAACGGAGACCGGTGTCGCAAGCGACCGGAGAGATGAGCTCAACCTGGATGGTTACGTTATCGCCGGGCATCACGATTTCCTGACCTTCCGGGAGGCTGATTTCACCGGTTACGTCAAGGGTACGGATGTAGAACTGAGGACGATAGTGGTTGCGGAAAGGAGTGTGACGACCACCTTCTTCCTTTTTGAGGATATACACCTCAGCCTTGAACTTGGTGTGGGGCTTGATGGTGTTGGGGTGAGCGATGATCATACCGCGTTTGATTTCGTCCTTGTCGATACCGCGGAGGAGGAGACCTACGTTGTCGCCGGCTTCACCTTCGTCGAGGATCTTGCGGAACATTTCCACGCCGGTTACGACAGACTTCTTGCCTTCTGCGCCAAGACCGATGATCTGGACTTCGTCGTTCACTTTCACTACGCCGGTTTCGATACGACCGGTAGCCACGGTACCGCGACCTGTGATGGAGAAGACGTCTTCGACAGGCATAAGGAAGGGCTTATCCACGTCACGGGGAGGCAGAGGAATCCAAGTATCCACAGCTTCCATGAGCTCGAGGACAGAGTTCACCCACTTTTCTTCGCCGTTGAGTGCACCGAGTGCAGAGCCACGGATCACGGGCGTGTTGTCACCGTCGAATTCGTAGAAGTTGAGCAGGTCACGCATTTCCATTTCGACGAGTTCGAGCATTTCTTCGTCGTCGACCATGTCGCACTTGTTCATAAACACGACAAGGCGGGGTACGTTCACCTGACGAGCGAGGAGGATGTGTTCGCGAGTCTGGGGCATAGGACCGTCGGTAGCGGCAACCACGATGATAGCACCGTCCATCTGAGCGGCACCGGTAACCATGTTCTTCACATAGTCGGCGTGGCCCGGGCAGTCTACGTGAGCGTAGTGGCGGTTGGCCGTCTGGTACTCAACGTGCGAGGTGTTGATCGTGATACCACGCTCTTTCTCCTCGGGAGCGTTGTCGATCGAGTCGAACGAACGGAGTTCCGACAGACCGTTCTTTGCCAAAACAGTCGTGATAGCAGCGGTAAGGGTGGTCTTACCGTGGTCAACGTGACCGATGGTACCGATGTTTACGTGCGGTTTCGACCGGTCGAATTTTTCTTTTGCCATAGTATTAAGTATTTAAAGTATTGTTAAAAATTG
>SFHG01000032.1 GCA_004555765.1 Bacteroidales bacterium | reverse complement strand
GCAAAAAGCGCCTCGGCGTTTGACACAAACGGAGTTTCGACCTACGACGTGGGCTACAATCGGGAGCAGGAAGGAACCCTGTACATCGTGGACGAGGTCTCTATGATCAGCAACACCGGCGAAGGCTTCACCCCGTTTGGTGACGGGCGTCTCTTGGACGACCTTATGGAATACTGTTTCTCGATCGACGGCTCCCGGCTGCTCCTCATCGGCGACGACGCGCAGCTGCCGCCCGTAGGCACTCCGTACAGCCCGGCTCTCTCAGAGGAATATCTCCGGGGATATACGCCGAGCCTCCGGACCGGCATTCTCTCCGAAATCGTGCGCCAAGAGCGTGCCGGGGAGATTGTCCTCACAAGCTACGAACTGCGTGCCCGCATCCTTCGCCTTGCGATGGGCGAGGACTGGTCCGAGCCGCTCCTCAGCCCTCCGGAGAAAGGGGGCGAAATCACGTTCATCACGGGAGAAGACCTCCCCGACCTCCTCGAGCGCTCTTACCGCGAAAAAGGGCAGGAGGAAACCATCCTCCTCACGCGCACCAACCTCGAAGCCGAATCCTTTAATCAAGGCATCCGGAGACAGAGTCTGTACTTGGAGGAAGAGGCAGTGCGGGGCGAGCAGGTTATGGTCGTCCGCAACAATTACCTCCACTACCCCACCGACGAAAACGGCAAACCAATGAGCAGCTTCGTCGCCAATGGCGAACTCCTCCGAATCCTTGGCACCCGAAAGGAAGAGAGGATGTACGGATTCACGTTCCGCGACGCGGAGCTCGAGGACGCACAGGGCGGATTCGTTTCCGCAAAGATCATCCTCGAAAGCCTCTACACGGGAACCGCCGCACTCACCGCCGAGCAGCGCGAACAGCTTTACAAAAACGTGGCGGCAGACTACCCCGAAGAGACGACGAAGAGAGGACTGTATCAGAAACTGAGGAAAGACCCCTACCTCAACGCCCTTCAGATCAAGTATGCCTATGCCATGACGGTGCATAAAGCACAGGGCGGAGGCTGGAAAAACGTTTTCCTCAATATCGGCTACCTCACGCCCGAAATGATCGATCTCTCCTTCTGTCGGTGGCTCTACACGGCCATCACCCGCGCCACGGAACACCTCTACATCATCTCGCCACCCGCTTTTATTTTCGGAGACGTGGACACACACTCCGCAGTGAGGTACCTCGACTGAGTTTACCCCGTGGGGTGCGTCAAAATCTCACACAGACCGGGACGAAAGTCTCACACGGACCGAAATTATTTTTTCGGTCCGTGTCCCAAAAACTTTTGGTACGGGGCAAAAAGTGTACCTTTGCGGCAAACGAAATATGCTACTCAACTACATCTGGATCGGATTCTTCCTCATAGCCTTCGTGGTCGCCCTCTCGGAGCTCATCGTCACGGGAGACGGGAGCGTCTTCGGAGCGATGACGGATGCCCTCTTTGCGGGTGCCAAGACCGGGTTCGAACTTTCGCTCGGACTTGCCGGAGTGCTTGCCCTGTGGCAGGGGCTGCTCAAGGTGGGCGAAAAAAGTGGACTTGTAGGGGCTTTATCCAAGATTACGGCACCATTTTTCACGGTACTCTTTCCCTCCGTCCCCAAAGGACATCCCGCTATGGGGACGATGCTGATGAACTTCTCCGCCAACCTCCTCGGACTGGACAACGCGGCTACCCCTTTGGGTCTCCGGACGATGCAGGAACTTCAAGAGCTGAATAAGAAGAAGGAAGAGGCCTCCGATGCGATGATTATGTTTCTCTGCATCAATGCCAGCGGTCTGACCATCATCCCCATTACCATCATTATGTACAGGCTCCAGATGGGGAGCGCTGCCGCGTCCGACATCTTCCTGCCCATACTTTTGGCCACAGGTGCGAGTACCCTCTCTGCCATCTTACTTGTTGCCTTCAAGCAGAAGCTCAATCTCTTCCGCCTGCCTTTTCTCCTTCCGATGGGCATCCTTATGACACTTGTCGGGCTGTCCTTTTGGGGCATCCGCAATATCTCCCAGGAGCGTCTTACGGAGCTCTCCACGCTCATCAGCCACGTCGTACTCATCGGGATGGTCGCCCTTCTTATCGGTAGCGGACTTTTTGCCCAAAGGAACGTCTACGAAGACTTCATCGAGGGAGCCAAGGAGGGGTTCGGCACGGCGATAAAGATCATCCCGTATCTCGTGGCCATACTCGTGGCGGTGGGTCTTTTCAGAGCCAGCGGGGCGCTCGACTGGATCACGAAGGGCATCAGTTACGGTGTCGGTACCATCGGAGGAATGGACACCGCGTGGGTCGATGCTCTGCCCACCATGCTGATGAAGCCCCTCAGCGGCAGCGGAGCGCGCGGGCTGATGATCGAAGCGATGCAGAACTACGGTCCCGATTCCTTTGTGGGACGGCTCGTCTGCCTGGTACAAGGGTCGAGCGACACCACCTTCTATATCGTCTCCCTTTACTACGGCAGCGTGGCCATAAAGCGCACGCGCTACACGCTCGGGGTCTCTCTCATCGCCGACCTCGTGGGAATGGTCACAAGCGTCGCGCTCTGCTATCTCTTTTACGCCGGGTAGCTGAGCCGACGATTGAGGAGAGATACAGCCAATTTCTGTACAATCACCAGAGCCGCATAATAGGCGATCACCATAAAGGGCGACCAATCCCCCTGCACCGTGAGGGCATTTCCGTTCCCTCCGAAAAAGTGCGTGACCCAAAGCATCCAAGATGCCAGCTCTCCGAGAGGCGGGTAAAGCAGTCCAGGAACCACCCCGCCCAAGAGGGGAGAGAGAAACACGGCAAAGAGTCCGTACGGAATAAGCACCGCACTCAAAAGGACAAGCGGAATATTGCTCCAAAAGACGGACAACTGCAGCTTCGAGAAATAAAAGAAAAGGAGCGGGAGAAGCGCGATCTGCGCAGACAGAGTGACAAAGAAAGCGTCCCTAAACCAACCCAACACACGAAACGAAGGTCGGAAGAGTCTTTGGAACAGGGGCAAAAAAGACAATATACCCCACACTGCGCCAAGGCTCAGTACAAGCCCCACGCTTAAGAAAGACAGAGGCTCGAAGAGGAGGAAGAGCAGCAAAGTGAGGCTCATCAACTGCACCGCGTCCGTCCTTCTTCCCATAGTCTTGCCCAAAAGTATCAGCGTACTCATCACTAAAGCGCGTACCGTCGCCGTCGCCGCGCCTGTGAGAAGGGTGTAGAGGAGCAGACCAATGGCAAGGAGGGTGTAACGTAGCGCCCGCACCCTGTGCGGCCACAGGAGACGTTTCAAAAGGGCACCGAGCAAAAAGAAAACCACGCCCAAGTGATACCCCGACACCGCCATGATATGCGCCAACCCGGCATTCGTGAAATCGTCCCTGTCCGCCTTCTGAAGTCGCGACCTGTCTCCAAGGGAAAGCGCCACGACGAGCCCTTGCTCATCAGGGGAGAGAAAAGGGGCAGATTTCCGCACGAAGTCCTGCACCACGCTTTCCCTCAGAGACTGCAAGCGCACACCCGTTGGCGGATCTGCAGCCCTCACGGGTTCCGTCCGGGGCATAAAGAAGCCCGTAGCCCAATACCCTTCGGAGAGCAGGTACCGGTGGTAACTCGTACCGTCCGTCAAAGACGAGAGCGTCAGGTCTCCGAGGAAAGAAACCCCGTACCCATTCTCGAGTTTCTTGCCGTCACGCGGTCTCAGAAGCACCTTCATCTCCCTTCCCTCCTGCCGAATCAAAGCCGCGTACTGAAGGGGTGAAGAGCGGTGGGCAGACACGGGGTAGAGGATTTCTATCCGTTGCCCGCAAAGGAGAGTCTCATCGGGAAAAAGGAGCCGGTCTCTCGTGCGCTCTGCCACAAAGGGGCCGAAAACCGCGCCAACAAAGCAAGCCACGGCAAATGAGGGCAGAGAGGAGCGTAAGACCCGAAGCGCACCGGCTGCGGAGGAAGTTTTGGCTAAAAGCCGGTATAAGCCCGACAGTAGCAGCCCGGAGAGAGCAAGCACCCCACTCCAAAGGAGCACCGACGAAGACCCGAAAGCCACAAGTCCCAAAGCGACCCCGAGGAGTGCCACAAATGCAGGGCGATCCAGGTGCCTCGGAAAGGGAAGCGGAGATAAGGGTTCCTCCATCATTTTGAGGTAAAGAATAGGGAATCGGGGCACCCTGTCTCTGACGCTCTTTTTGGTCTGTACCGGACATCTGTCCCTGTACGTATCTCGCCACATCCCCGGCCTGTACCAAAATCTACGCTCGGTACGTACCTCGGGAAAAGCACCCATAAAGGTCAAAAAAGAGAGCCCCTAAGGCGTACTTTGGCGCTCCCTCTGAGAGACAGTGCGAAGGTTAATCCAAGAGCAGGGCAATCGCAGCCTTAGGGTCTTCGGAGCCAAAGACGTAGCTTCCGGCGACAAGGGCATCGGCACCTGCCGCAAATAGTTCCGGGCCGGTGACTGCATTCACGCCTCCGTCCACTTCGATCAGCACATCGTACCCGCCTTCTTTTATCATCGTGCTCAGGCGCTCAGTCTTCTTCAATATCTGAGGGATGAATTTCTGTCCCCCGAATCCCGGATTCACGCTCATGAGGAGTACGAAATCCAGATACGGCAGGATGTCCGTAAGCAGTTCGACAGGCGTGGCGGGGTTAAGCACCACGCCGGCTTTCATCCCTGCGTCACGAATCTGCTGCATGGCTCTGTGGAGATGACGAGTGGCTTCGTAGTGAAGCGAGAGGAGATCGGCACCGGCTTTCCCGAAGGCCGTGATGTACTTCTCCGGCTCCTCAATCATCAGATGCACGTCCAGAAGCTTGTCCGAGACTTTGTGCACGGCTTCGACTACGGGCAGCCCGAAAGAGATGTTGGGCACGAAGCGTCCGTCCATAATGTCGAGGTGCAACCACTCGGCACGGCTCTCATTGATGAGCCGCACCTCCTTCTCGAGGTTCAAAAAGTCTGCCGACAGCAGCGATGGGGCAATGATTTTGTGGTGTTCCATAATTTTCCAAGACAAAAGATCCGTATATTTCAGTTCTGCATATTGATCTCCTCAGGCATCTGCTGATGGATGCGCAAGAGGTCGTTTTCGTCACGCAATCTCTGGATCAGGGCGCCCAGCTCGTCTTTATTGTTGACACGGACGGTGACGGTGCCTATCGCACGGTCTTTATTGCTCGTGAAATCGATGCCCATAAGGGGGATTCTCATCAGTCGGAGGGTACTGATGACGTTGTAGACGAAGCCGTCGAGGTTGGCACCTTCGAGCTCAATGGTGACGCCGAAGTTGGAATGCACGTGCGGTCCCCACGCCACCGAGACAATGTCGTCGCCGTGCGTGGCTCTGAGCCAGGTACCGACGGGGCAATTCTTTTTGTGCACCATCACCTGTCGCTTGCGGTTGAGGATGCCTTGCACCTCCTCTCCGAGAATCGGTTTGCAGCAGGTGGCTCTGATGTAATTTCGCTTACCGTTGGAGGCTTTGAGGATGAATAGCTCCTTCATCTTCTCTTTGGACAAAGCGGGCGCTTCCGTTTCGTCGGAGTCCCAGAGTTGGCGCTCCGGGGGCTCTGTCTCCCCTTCTGCTTGGTCTTTGATCTGCTTGAGCTCCATCAGCAGTTTTTCCGAGAGCGGTATCTCACCCGTATCTATGGCGAGAAGGAAGTCATCGGCACTCGGGTAGCCCATAATGGGTCGACCCTCTTTCGGCTCGACCTGATCCGGGTGGAAGTTGTAGGCTTCGGCATAGTCGGAGAGTCGCTTCAGCCCCTCCTTGATCTGTCTGCTCCTCGAGTTGGAGAGGTACTCCCGTATGTGGCGCTTGGCTCCCGGACTCGTCACGTAGTAGAGCCACTCTTCCTTGGGGTTGGTCTTCGCGGTCGTAAGGATTTCGACGAGATCCCCGTTCTGAAGGCGGTAGTCGATATTGACCATGACGTGATTTACTTTCGCGCCGAGGCAGTGGTCTCCGGTCTCCGTGCCGAGGAGATAGGCGAAGTCGAGGACGGTGAAGTTCTGGGGGCATTTGATCTGTCTGCCATCGTGCGTGAAGATGATCATATCCTGGCTGGCAAACTTATACATCATCGTCTCGTAGTCATCTGAGGCCTCGGGACCGGGATTGGAGAGGAGGGCGCGGACGTTGCCGAGGATCTTCTCTTCCGTCTTGTCTATCTCGGACGAATTTTGCTTGTACCTCCAGTGTGCCGCAAGGCCGCGCTCGGCCATCTCGTGCATCTTTCTCGACCGGATCTGGACTTCCACCCACTCTCCCGTGGGACCCATCACCGTGATGTGAAGTGCCCGGTAGCCGTTTTCTTTCGGTCTCGTGAGCCAGTCCCGTGTCCGGTCGTCCTTGATTTGGAAATGGCTCGTGATGACACGGTAAATCCGGAAGCAGTCCGAGTACTCGCTTGTGGAGGTCTCGGGCTCGAAAATGATGCGTATGGCAAAGATGTCGTAAATCTCACTGAAGGGGAGCGACTTCGCGACCATCTTGTGGTAGATGCTGTACGCGCTCTTCATCCGGTGCTGTATCTCGTAGTCCAACCCGGTGGAGATGAGGTCATCTTTGATCTCCCTATAAAAACTGTCGAAGAGTGTGGTGCGCTTCGCGCCGCTCTCTGCGATGAGCTCTTGGATGTTTTGGTAATCGGCGGGGTGGTCAAACTTGAGCGAAAGGTCCTGCAGCTCGCTCATTATGGAATACATGCCGAGACGCTCCGCAAGTGGGGAGTAAAAGAGCCTTGTCTCGGCCGCGATTTTGGACTGCTTCGTCTCGGGCATCGAGTCCAAGGTGCGCATATTGTGCAACCTATCCGCTATTTTTATCAGGATGATGCGGATATCGCTATTGGCCGTAAGAAGGAGGTGGCGGATGTTCTCGAGCTGCTTGGAGCCGTTTTCCTTGCCCTGCATTACTTCGGCAAGGATCTCGCCGGAGAGTTTGGTAAGACCGTCCACGATGCGTGCCACGGTCTCTCCGAACATATCCCGTATGTCCTCCACCGTGTACTCCGTGTCTTCGACCACGTCGTGAAGGAGAGCCGCGGTAATGGACGTACTCCCAAGTCCGATTTCATTGCAAACAATGCTTGCCACGGCGATCGGATGCATAATGTAAGGCTCACCGCTCTTGCGCTTCACGTTTTCGTGAGCCGTACGGGCGAGATTGAAGGCCTTGATGATAAGGTCGGTCCGTTTGCGGTGGTTGGAATTGAGGTAATCCGTGAGCAACTGGTCAAAAGCTGCCTGCACCGCGAGGTCGTAGTCCAATGGAGTATTTGTGGTATGTTCGCTCATTCCCGATATATCGCTTCCAAAAGGAGGGGTCAAAAATCACAAGCAGCTTCCGACTTCTGCTATAACACAAGCCCGAATGCGCTTCCAAAACAAAGATACAAAAAGAGTTTGGGAGTGTACCCAAATTTGGTACGTACCGGGAAGAGTCTCCCGGTCTGTATCTTTTTCTCTCGTGGTACGTACCAAGGAGTTCCTCCCGGTACGTACCTCCTCTCCCGGCAGTGTAGACAGAGCCGATAAACTGCGAACTGCCGACTTTTTGGTACCTTTGAGAGTAAGGAGGGGAGTTGGCACAAAAGAGGGTTCCTTACGCAAAGGAATCCGGTGCCGGGAACCAACAAAGTCTTTACAATAAGAGATTTTTAGATGCAAGACGAAAATCAAACGAACGGAGAGGACAGGATTCTGAAAGTCGACCTCGAACATCAGATGGAGTCCTCTTACATCGACTATGCCATGTCGGTGATTGTGAGCCGTGCACTGCCTGACGTGCGCGACGGCTTTAAGCCCGTACACCGCCGTATACTTTACGGCATGAACGAGCTGGGCAACACCCCCGACAAACCCTACAAAAAGTGCGCCCGTACCGTGGGGGACGTAATGGGTAAGTACCACCCGCACGGAGACAGCTCCATATACTTGGCGCTCGTCCGCCTTGCCCAGGAATGGAGTATGAGGTATACCCTCGTAGACCCGCACGGCAACTTCGGCAGCATCGACGGAGACGGCCCCGCGGCTATGCGTTACACGGAGAGCCGCCTTGCCCCCCTTGCGATGGAGATGCTCGCGGACATCAGTAAGGATACAGTGGATATGGTGCCCAACTACGACGACTCCGTCAAAGAGCCGACCGTACTGCCCACCAGAATCCCCAACCTCCTCGTCAACGGTGCATCCGGCATCGCCGTCGGTATGGCGACAAATATGGCTCCGCACAACCTCACGGAAGTGATGAACGGTGCCCTCGCCTACATCGACAAGAGAGGCGACATCACGGTAGAGGAGCTGATGCAGTTCGTCAAAGCTCCGGACTTCCCCACCGGAGGTGTCATTTACGGCTATCAAGGAGTAAAAGAGGCCTTTGAAACCGGTAGGGGACGCATCATCCTACGCGGACGCGCCGAGATAGAAGACGAGGGTACCCACCAGCAGATCATCATCACGGAGATCCCCTATGGCGTCATCAAGAAAGACCTCGTCAAGAACATCGCCGAGCTCGCCACCGAAAAGAAAATAGACGGTATCTCCAACATCCAGGACGAATCCAGCGGCAAGCAGGGTATGCGCATCGTCATAGACGTCAAGCGCGACGCCCAGGCCGGCGTGATCCTCAATAAGCTCTTTAAGTACACCGCCCTCCAGAGCTCCTTTAGTGTCAATAACATTGCACTCGTGGACGGCAGACCAAGACTTTTGAACCTAAAGGATCTTATCGGCGAATTTGTCAAACATCGCCACGAAGTGGTGACGAGACGCACCCGCTACGACCTCCGCAAAGCAGAGGAGCGCCTCCACATCCTCGAAGGGCGAATGATCGCCGTCGACAACATCGACGAAGTGGTCGCCATCATCAAAGCTTCCTCCAAACCGAGCGACGCCATGGACAGACTGATGGAGCGCTTCTCGCTCTCACAGATCCAGGCCCGCTCCATCGTCGAGATGCGCCTCGGTCAGCTCACCGGTCTCGAGCTCGAAAAACTCCGTCAGGAATACGAGGATGTCAAGGCCAAAGTGGCAGAGTACAACGAGATCCTCGGCAACGAAAACAAGCTCTACGAAGTGATCGAAAGCGAGATCCGCGAGATCCTCTCCAAGTACGGCGACGACCGGAAGACGGACATCATCTACGCCACCGCAGATATGAACCCCGAGGACTTCTACCCTGACGACGATATGGTCATCACCATCTCGCACCACGGCTACATCAAGCGCACACCGCTGGCCGCATTCAGATCCCAAAGTCGCGGAGGTGTGGGTTCCAAAGGCTCCGACACCAAGGACGAAGACTTCATAGAGTACATCTACGCGGCCTCCAATCACGCCACGCTGATGTTCTTCACCGAGATGGGACGCGTCTACTGGCTCCGTGTCTTCGAGATACCGGAGGCAGCCCGCAATGCCAAGGGACGCGCCATACAGAACATCCTCAATCTGGACATCGAAAACCGCATCACCGCGGTCTTGCGCGTCAAGAAACTGACCGACAACCCCGAGTATGTCAACAGCCATTACCTCACCTTTGTGACCAAAGAGGGCGTGGTACGCAAGAGCAGACTCAAAGACTTCTCCCGCCCCCGGAAGATGGGCATCAATGCCATCAACCTCAGAGAGGGGGACAAAGTCATCAACGTACTCCTCACCAACGGCAAATGCGACATCGTCATCGGCACCCTCTTCGGTCGTGCGATACGCTTCCCCGAGCACACGCTCCGCGTCATGGGACGTATGTCCACCGGAGTGCGCGGTATCCGTATGACGGAAGAAGGCGATATGGTCATCGGTGCCATCGCCATACACGATCCCGGGACCGAGAGCGTCTTGGTGGTTTCGGAAAACGGGTTCGGCAAACGCTCCTCCATCGAAGACTACCGGATTACCAACCGGGGCGGTAAGGGCGTGATCACAATGAAGATCACGGACAAAACCGGCAAACTGATTGCGCTTCACGTGGTCACCGATGAGCACGACATCATGATCATCAATAAGAGCGGCATCGTGATCCGCACCCACGTCAAAGACATCTCCCTCCTCAGCCGAAACACCCAAGGGGTCAAGCTCATCAACCTTGACAAGCGCGGAGACGAGATTGCGTCCGTGTGCCGTGTCCTCTCCGATGAGGAAACGCCCGAGGAAGAGGTCGAAGACGAGGGTGTAATCGAGCCTGACGGCGACGAAACGAACATCGAAGAAGATCCCGAAGAAAGCAAGGAAGAGTGATTATTTAAACTTTTGTGTACCTTTATCGTCGAAACTAGGGGCTCGGGGTCGAAATAACCCGTCGCCCGCACCGACAAGAAAACGAACGAAAGTTTTTCAGTAACACAAACGAAAAAATAACATGAAGAAGACACTACTGCTATTGGGAATGGGCATCCTTACCGCAGCACCCTCCTTTGGTCAGGAAAAACTGGTCAAAGAAGTGGAGCGTATGGCCAAGAAAGATAATGCAAACCTCGTAGAAGCCCGCACCCTCATCGCACCCGCACTTACCAATGCCGAAACGGCAGAATCTGCTTATGCTTGGTATGTGGCCGGTCTCATCGAAGAAAAGGACGTCGAAAAAGGTTACATCGCGCAGCAGATGCAACAGCAAGTGGATATGCCGAAGTTTTACGACGCAGTCTACAATATGGCCGACAACTACATGAAGGCCGTCGAGTTCGACTTCCGTCCCAACGACCGCGGCAAGGTTCGTCCGAAGTTTGATGACGAAATCAAGCAGGCTCTCGGTTCGTACTACGGCTTCCTCGTAAACGGCGGTGCCGAGTACCTCAATAAGAACGACTACGAAAATGCGCACCGTTTCTTCGACAAATTCCTAAAGGTGAAGAAAATGCCGCTTTTCGCAGACTCCGACGTAGCCAAGCAGGACTCCCTCTCTATGGAGATCGGATTCTTCAACGCCTACACTGCAACCCAAATCAAAGGCAAAGAGGACGAAGCCCTCGAAGCGCTTAACGCCATCAAAGAAGTCCCCTATCGTCAGAGCGACGTTTACCAGCTTATCGCCAGCACCTATATGGCCAAGGCCGACACCGCTGCGTATCTCAAGACGCTCGAAGAAGGTTCCAACCTCTTCCCCGGCAATGCATTCTTCCTCGGAAACATCATTAACTATCATTTGAGCAAGGGACAGTACACCGAAGCAAAAGACTACCTCGGCAAAGTACTCGCTACGCCCGATCTTCAGAATAAGGAGATGTACTACAATGCCCTTGCCGACATCTTCGCGCAGGAAGGCAACCGTGAAGAAGCTCAGAAGAACTACGAAGAAGCCCTCAAAGTCAACCCCAATTACGCCGACGCCACGATGGGTATCGGACGCCTCTACTACAATCACGCGCTCCAAGTCGCCAACGATGCCACTGCTTCTATCGGAGACGCAAAGAAGATGAAGGAACTCGACGCTCAGGCGCAAGATCTCTTCAAGAAAGCGCTGCCCTACCTCAAGAAGGCAACCGAGCTCGAACCGGACAACAACGAATACCTTATGGCGCTTCGCAACGTGTACTACAACCTGAAGATGCAAAAGGAATTCGACGAGATCGATCAGAAACTCAATAAATAACCGACTTTATGTCTGTAGGAAAAGCCGCCTCAACCCCGAGGCGGCTTTTTTATGGGGGAAACCTCCGAACCCATCAAACGAGAGGGTCTTCAACCCCCTCTATTCCCCGTAAGGAGCCGTTGTGCTAAAGGGATCAAGACAATCCGAAAGCGGATAAAGTCAAAAGAAGAGGCGGATGCATTCGTTTCGAATGCATCCGCCTCTTCTCCCAAATCCGGGGCTTTCCGATCCGACCCGAAATGATCCGATGGTGACATCAGAGTTATCTTTTCGTCTTTCTGCAGAAATTCCGCTTCCACCACAAATAATAACCGGTCAGAGGCAATGTTGCGCCAATGAATGCGGCTATGAAATAGAGTAGTTTCGTCCAGATTCCGCCCCAAGAACCGGTATGGAAAGCATAAAACCAGGATCGCAGACGTTGCTGCCTCGGCGTATCTTCGTAATGCGTAATTTCAGCAAGACCACCCACGCTCGCCGGGTCGATTGCCACGCGGTCGATACGTCGTATTGCGGACTTGCGTACGATCTGCGCATCGGTTTGTGTCAGCTCAATTGTTTTGTAACCCGGGTAATGTGCGGCAAGTTGCGGGAATACTTCGTCCCACACTGCGTAATCGAATTCCGGTCCGTCCATCCCGGGTCTCATCTCTTTGATTTCCCGATCTGCCGTTTCCTGACCGGATCTTTTGCTTCCGCTGCGGTTTCCCGAATCTTTTTTCTGCAAGAAACTTGCCTGTACGTCTATCTTCTGATGACCACCGCCAAAGAGTGCATAGATTGCCGTACGATACCAGCCGAACGACCATGTGAGTCCGGTCAATGCCATAACCAGCAACAACAAGGTCGAGTAGAACCCCAATGACACGTGACAGTCGTGAAAAAAACGGCGGCAGCCTTTGGAAGAAACCACTTTCAGTCTGTAGGGCAATGCTTTGCGGTTACGGGGAAACCAAATAATCAGCCCGCTGATCAGAATCAGTACCAGACACAGCGTTGAGCCGCCGACGATGATTTTTTCCACCGACATTCCGCCTTTTGATTCCGGAGGGTCAAGTAACCACCGATGGAGCTTGCGTACAGTGCTAAAGAATGTCGAACTTTCGACCCAACCATTCACATACCCGGTGTAGGGATTAACGCTCAACTTTCTGCGTCCCGTTTCGCGAAAGGCAACCATACGGGATTCATCACGTCGACCGGAGAATTGCAACGAGGTCAGGTGAAGCGAATCAGGCATCTGCTCCGTGATACGCGCCACGAGTTGCGACGGGACAAGTGGTTGTGCGCCGACCGGAACTTCCACGTAATAGAGTTCCGAGTGGAGTGCGCGGGTTATCTCGTTCTCGAAGACCAGCACCGCACCCGACAGACAGATAGCGGTGACGACAAGTCCCACCGGGATGGAAAGCCACAGGTGTATTTTTGCGAAGAGCTGTTTCATAAAGCGAATATTGTGACAAAAACAAACGTTCCGATAAAGCCAACCTCTAAAGGAACAAGACATTCCACCGGTGGAACCATAAGAGGGAAGGGTGTCAAGTGACAGATGAGAGGGATTTACGATGACTCGCCCTATTTATTTTGGGAGAGTCAGCTTTCCCGCCGTGACAACGGATTCCGCATCAACCACCAGTCCTTTGGAGGCACGTCCTGTCCTGGCATCTATTTTATAAAACGACGGTTTGTCGCCACCGGTCACGGTTACGGCGATGTACATTGCGCCGTTTTCTCCGTAGGGTTCTCCTCCGAAGGCCGCCAAATCGGATGGCAAGCCCGTAACAGGAACCACCGTTTTATTTTCGGCATCAAAGACCGCCAGTTCATTAACTACGGCATTCGTACCCCTCATCATTCCTTTTACACCATCGGAATAGAGCTGGAGCAAAAAGTAGTTGCCCGAAATATGCCAACAGCGGAAGATCGGGTGCCTCGTACCAATTTCTTCAAAATTCACATAGTAATCCGGGTCGAAGTCCGTCTCTCCCTTGCGGATCCGCACCACGCCGGAGGGTTTGGTACCGGTCACCTTTTTCAAATCGGACGAAGAGGTAAATGTGCGTCCGTATCCGGGAGAGAAGACGTAAAGGTCTCCGTTATCGGCTGCCCAAATCGTCTGATAGTATTGTGAGCGATAACGACCGCAAGCAAAACCAATCCGATCGGTTGAGGCTATCACAGGTTTTTCGGAGAACGATGTTCCGCTATAGATGGCAACATAGGCACGGTCGGGGTATTGTGTGGAGGGAATCACACCGGCCGTGTACGATCCGCTACCCATCCCTCCGTCAGATTTGGTGATCAAGTCCGGATCAACCACCTTTTCCGGCCACTTTGCCACGCCATAGAGACTCATACCCATCGGAACGACAGACGTGTAGAGCCTTCCGTCAGCCTCTTCCAACCCGGCGAAAGTAACCTTCTCTCCGTTTCCGAGAAAGTTTTCCGCATCAATCGAACCCTCGGTTTGCCCGCCTGTGTTTTCATCAAGGTAGTTGAATAGGAGTGCTTGTGCGATATTCCCTTGGGCATCCGTAGTCTTCGAGTTGCCCGTGGATACGGTCACGACCTTATCACCCCACGTACCGTAGGAAGTGATGCGGTTGAATTCGTAACTGTATTTCTCCATAGGCTTGCCTGTGTTGTTGAGATAGTAGGAAGCACCCGTGCCGGCTCCTCCTTTGTTATACACCAGCGAGAATACATATTTCCGGTTCTTGAATACCCAGTATGCGCCACCGAGTACCTCGGTACCCGCTCCACGCACCGTAACCGTGCCTTCATCAAGAGACGGAGCCGTGATCAGATAGCTCGCACCGTCGTTCTTTGCCACAATGACGTAGGCGGTTTCGGCATCGGGCTTGGACGGCGTCGGCCCGGGCATATCCTTTTTGTCGTTGCACGAGGTCAGCAGACCGGCAGTGCCTGCACAGAAGAGGGCGAGTAAGCCCCTGAGGTAAAAACTCTTTTCCATAGTTTGTCCTATTGTTTGTTCTATTATTTGTTTATAAATCAGCTGCCGAAATGGACACGAACCTTGACGTAAAATGCACGCCCTGCCTTTTGAAGGCTGAAATTGTCGTAAAGTCGCGCATCGGTAAGGTTACGACACTCTAAGGCGATGTTGTAGCGTCCTTTTTGGATGCTGTATGCCAAGGATAGGTTGTGTGCCAGCTGTTCGGGCACATAAGCTTTCGAACTCTCATCGCCGATGTTCTCCCAGTTGAGCGGAAAGGAATGTTGCCAAAACCCATCGTAACCCATTGTGAGCGTATTTCCTTTCCCTAAGAAATTGCGCCAACGGAAATTGGCATCGAAGTTGGCGAATCGATAAGGGATGTTCGGCAGCCGTACTTTGTAGTGCATATTCTCTTGTTTCGATGAGCCTGTCCAGTATCGCTCGTAGTCGCGGGTATCTATACTGTTCCATGTACCACCGAAATCGAACCAGTCGGCAAAAGAGTAGCGCAACGACACATTATAGCCTTTGGTGCGGACGTGACCATGATTTTCGTATATGCCATACTGCGTCGATCCGTGCTTCCCCAGTCCGCGTTTGATGTAATCTTTCGTATCTCGGTAAATAAAGCTGACATCTGCGTAGATCCTATGTCTGCCAAAGTGACGGTCATAGCTGAGGTTCAAGTTGAAATTATCGCTTTTTTCGGGTTTGAGGTCGGCCCGCCCCGCTTCCAAGTCCTCATCACCGAACAACTCGTCGGTAGTAGGCAGGCGGAATGCCCGCTCGTAGGAGAACTTTGCCTGCAATTCTTTCAACACATAGTAGGTTCCCGCCATTCCGTAACCCAATGCCGGGACATTCTGGCTCAGCGACACATAATCGCCCACGCCATCGGCACTACGCGACACAGGTCCCTGATTGTATTGAAAGTAATATTTGACAAATGCTGTGGCATTCCACAGATCCGAGGGAATTGCCCGATAAGAAAGTCCGCCGATGTTCTTCCTCGTAATTTTAGGAATGGAGAAATCTGTCAAGACCGATGACGTCCCGACAAAAGAACGGCTCGTACGTCGAAAATCGCTATACACATGGTTGAATGTCAATGTATGAATGTCACCGATACGGTAGTTGAGCGTCAACGTGGCGTTCAGGTTCGTATTTTTCGATTCGCTGTCCTGATAGGATTGCTCGCCTCGGCTGTCTCTTTCGTAATAGAGACCATACCAATTATAATAACGAGCCACAGTGTCAATGTTCTGCGTGACATTTTGGTTGTAATTGACCGAAACAAGCAAGTCGAGTCCACGGGCGAACAAATCATGCTTGACGTACTCCAACGAAGGAGAAACCGAATGTCCTTTACGGTGCTTTCCGCCGAAGACAATCTCCTGATAAACGCCGGTCTGGATTTCCTTGTAGAAATTCGACCAAGAGACACCCAAGACCATCCGGTCAGCCCACTCTTTGCCGATAAGGCCGATTTTCCCCAAGACAACTTCGTTGTGAAACGCACTATTGAAACGACGGACGTGTTTCTCGTCATTCTTATCCACCGGTAATTTGCGAATCGTACCATCCGGCTGCACCTCAAACTCGCGCACCCAGTTATCAACGTAATAATCATTGTCCGAGTAATTCCGGAATGCTTCGATTGCATACAGCAGACCCCCTTTGGTCGTTTGCCCGAAACGAAGATCCAAACGGTGGGTGTTGAACGAGCCATAGGAATAGGAGGCATCAGCATACCTACTCCGCGTTTTTTTGTCCGTGACTATATTGACCACACCTCCGATGGCATCCGATCCGAACCCGACAGGTACCACACCCTTGTACACTTCGATTCGCTCGGCAAAACCTACCGGTATATTATTGAGGTCGAATGCCTGACCGGCACCTTCCTGAGGCACTCCGTCAATAAAGACTTTGACGTGTTTGCCACTGAACCCGTCGAGCATCAACTGCATATCAGAGCCTACACCACCCGATTCTCGGAGTTTTATGCCCGGCAGTTGCGAAAGTGCATCGCTCAGACTTTTGGTCGTATTCTGCATTGACTTGGTATCTAATGCCACCGCATTGAACGGTGATTTCTGTACCCGGCTCACGCCACTTGCATAAACGACGACCTCTTCAAGTTCTTTCGTCGCCGGTCGTAAAACGATCCTAAGGTTTTGCACATCTTGGCTTACCGTTATTTTTTCTTCAACCGGTGCGTAACCAAGAAGCGATACGACTAACACGTGCGTTCCTGTCGGAACTTTGACGCGAAATCGTCCCTCGTCATCCGTGAAACAACCGTAATTAGCATCTTTCAGATGGACGGAAGCAAAGGAAATTGCCGAACTGTCTTCCTCCATTACTTTACCCGAAAGCCATGCAAAAGATTGAGAAACATTCTGATCAGAGGACAGACGCTGAGACTCGACAGGAGTAGGATAAAAGCAGGCAATCAGAAGAATCAGACATAGCCCACATTTTCTCATCTTGTGTATGTATTCCATTATGAACTCGTATTTTTTTTGAAACGCAAAGATAGACGCATCGGAAGGAATGGACAATCGCACATAATAGGTATCTTAAAAGAGCAGATTTCTTGAGACTCAGAAAGTGGATCAAACGTCACGAGGAATGGATTGTGACAAACGGCTATCGCGCTCCGAACCGGATACCTTTCGGACAGAGTCCGGACAAAGATTGCGCCGATACCCAAATACCTCGGATGCGGTATAATAAGATAAAAAGAGGATTGATCAACCCTCAAAAATCGACTTCTGTTACAGACAAACATTTCACGTCGGATAACAATTGATGACGAGCAAACGGGAAACCGCCTAAAATCAAGGTTCATTCGTGCTTCAGTCTGATTTTAATATGGAAAATTGTTGTTACATTTGTTTGGACAGAAACTCAAGCCGGTTTTTTGCTCATTTTGTTTACTTTTAGAGCGGAAAAGTCCCGGGACACCGGTTGCCTTTTTTCTCAACCCTCAAAAAACTGAAGACTAACGACCATGGCTAAAAAAAACTACGTCATCGACACCAACGTAATCCTACACGATTACAACTGCATCTCCAACTTTCAGGACAATGATGTGTACATCCCGATCACGGTACTGGAGGAGTTGGATAAGTTCAAGAAAGGATACGACCAGCTTAATTTCAACGCACGCGCTTTCGGTCGGTTGTTGGACGAGATGATGGAAACGGATAAGCCCAAAGCGGTAAAAATCATGGAGAACGGCATCCAGATCAATTCCGACGGCGGGCGGCTATTCATACTGACGAACGGACAGAGGAACCCCAAAGTCACCGAGACATTTTCCTCCGACCTAATGGATCACCGGATCCTGTCGGCGGCACTTACCCTTGCAGAAGAGAAGCCGAAGGTACCGACCATCTTGGTCACCAAGGACGTCAACCTCCGGATCAAAGCCATCGCCCTCGGCATGAAAGCCGAAGACTATACCACCGACCAAGTGGATGTGGACGACATCTTCTCCTCGACCAACCAGGAAGTTATGGTAGGCGACTCCTCCGTCATCGACAGCCTCTACGTCTCCAAGCACGGCGGAGTGGCTCTCGAAGAGGGTATGCTGCCATTCAAACCCACGCCGAATCAGACTTTTGAGCTGAAAAGTGCCACAGGGGGAAGTGCGCTCGTACGTGTTGACTCGGAAGCCGAGCGCATATACTCCGTGGAAAAGCGCACGATGATGGGTATCACGCCACGCAACGCGGAGCAGACACTGGCTTTCGACGTCCTCAGTGACCCTAACCTCTCCCTCATCGCGCTCACCGGTACAGCAGGTACCGGGAAAACCCTCCTGGCACTCGCTGCCGCACTCAGTCAAGCGGACGACTACCAGCAGATCCTCCTCGCCCGCCCCATCGTATCGCTCTCCAATAAGGATATAGGATTCCTTCCCGGCGGCTACAAGGAAAAAGTAATGCCCTATATGCAGCCGCTCTTCGACAACCTTAACGTCATCAAAGCCTCTTTGGGTCAAAACTCCAATCAGGCCGCGAAGCTCGACGAGATGCTCAAGGGCGAGAAACTCGTCATCGAGGCTCTGGCATTCATCCGCGGACGCTCCCTCAATAACGTCATCTGCATCATCGACGAAGCGCAGAACCTCACTCCACAGGAGATAAAGATCATCATCACCCGCGCCGGCGAAAACACCCGTATGATCTTCACCGGCGACGTCCAGCAGATTGACCAGCCTTACCTCGAAGAGCGCTCCAACGGGCTCTCGTACATG
>SFHG01000103.1 GCA_004555765.1 Bacteroidales bacterium | reverse complement strand
CTGGGCTGACTTGAGCGATGGCGAGATCCGCCCGCGAGCGAAGTTGGTGTGTTTACAGCTGCTGAAGCAAAGCGCGATAATCGAGATGTTTGTGTTGACAAGACCCTCTCGCCGTGGTATAATGAATACATAGCAGTTAGGAGGAGAGGCCCATGCAGAAGAAGAGCCAAATTATGTCCAGAGCCACGTACTCTACGGGTAGGGCGGCCGATCTAATCGGTGTTGGTCGAAGAACAGCGCTACGTTACATCAAGGAGGGTAAGTTGAAGGCTAGCCTATTGCCATCGGGAACTCACTATCGAATCGCGTCCGAAGACCTGTGCGAGTTCCTAGACAGCGTTGGACTCCTATTTGATGACACCGCAGACCTTAGAGTGGATGTCGTATACGGCCGAGTGTCTACAAAGACTCAAGCGACTCGAGGAGACCTCGAGCGGCAGATAGACTCGCTTAAGGCCTACACAGCCGACAAGAACCCTAAGAATCTAGAGGTCATCACGGATGTCGGATCTGGGCTCAATGACCACCGTAGAGGCTTGATGTCTTTGATGCGTCGCGTAGAGGCGAATGAGATCTCAAGGATCTTCGTCATGAACCGAGACCGCTTGACTAGGTTCGGGTGGAACTACTTGAAGCTGATCTGCGACTCCCACGGAACCGAATTGGTCGTGGCGTCTAGCGATGTCGAGAACAAAACGGAGTCAGAGGAGCTAGCAGAGGACATCATCGCCATCATTCACTCATTCTCTGGGCGCCTCTATGGGATGCGATCCAGACTGAAGACCGAGATAGCAAACATGGAGCGGCCAGATGAAGACGACAACCGAGAATAGGGTCCGCCGGATAATCATCCGCAAGTCGGACCCACGATACGCCCCACTTAGGGCATTGACACTAAGATCAGCCAAGCTATGGAACGTCGCGCTTGATAGGACGAGGTCTAGCTACCAGGTCAACGGCAAGACAACACCATTCGAGCAGCTCGACAAGGAGCTGGCATCGGAGAGCAA
The DNA here is from genome assembly GCA_004555765.1 of Bacteroidales bacterium. Classification (GTDB taxonomy): domain Bacteria; phylum Bacteroidota; class Bacteroidia; order Bacteroidales; family Porphyromonadaceae; genus Porphyromonas_A. The sequence continues at coordinate 1,329 of SFHG01000103.1, read as the reverse complement.
CGAAGCTTATCGAGCGATTCCTGCCAAGGTGTCTAAGATGGTACTCCGGGACTATTATGCAGCCATGGCATCCTTCTTTGAGTTGCTGACTCGCAAGAGGTCTGGCGAATACAAGAGGAGGGTTAATCTCCCGGGGAGAGCCAATGAGCACGCGGGACGAGCAATCACCTTTAGCAAGCAGTCTATTAACAAGGGGAGCCGAAGCACGTCCTTTAAGATTGGCTTACCCGATGATAAGGTGGAGCTTGACGCTGGCATTCCGAAGGCAGACGTGCAGTTTGTTAGGGTAGTCCCTAGGAGTGGACACCTCGTTGTTGAGGTGGGCGTTCGAGTGACGATACTGATCGGGGCAACAAAATCAACGGATCGGGTCGCATTTGTGGACCCCGGGATGAACAACGTGATGACCGTCACGAGCAACGTGTTCTCCCCGCTCCTCTACAGTGGTCGTAAGCTTAAGTCGACGTGCTTGTTCTACATAGACAGGGCGGCCATGCTACAGAAATCTGGGCAATCGACATCTGGCCACATTCTGTGGACGAGGAGGAGTCTTGAGGTTTCTAGGCAGTGTCACGAGATGACCAACCACCTAGTGGATGTCCTTGTTCAGAACAAGATCGACATGCTCGTCTTCGGCCACAACAAGGGGATGAAGACTGGGATCAACTTGGGCCGCGAGATCAACAAGTCCTTCGGAAGCATGCCCATAGCTACCATCATCGACCAACTGTCATACAAGCTAAGAGCTGCGGGGATAGAAATGGTCGTCACAGAAGAGAGCTACACAAGCAAGTGCAGCTTCCTAGACGCCGAAGAAATTCGTCATCACGACAAATACGCTGGGAGTCGGGTTAAGCGAGGCTTGTTCAAGGCATCCTCTGGAAAAGCAATCAACGCAGACGTTAACGGCAGCCTGAATATCGGGCGCAAGTACCTAACCAAGGTTGGGCTCTACACTGAGGAGTTGGATCGACAACTACGCGCAGCAATGCACAACCCCAGAGTAGTGAAGACATACTAGAATAGCTCGTGACGCGAGCTCCTGATGACCACGCCTTCCGGTGTGCGAGGGGGCTTGTTAATCGAGTGAAAGGGAGGCAGTCCCCTAGAGGAATCTACCAGGCAAGGAGGTTAGCTTAAAAATCCTGGGAAGGTGGTTCGCCACTGAACTCTGAAGGAGATGGGAGGGATCAAAAAACGACACCAGCTCGGTGTCGCGATTATCCCCTTATTTTCAACTGCTGTGATCATGTGATTCCTCCTTCTATCTTGCGGCAGCGCCGCTTGTGTGTTACGCCTGAATTAGAGTCCCCCAGTACGAGCCGTCCA
>SFHG01000031.1 GCA_004555765.1 Bacteroidales bacterium | reverse complement strand
TTTCTTCTTCATACTCGGAGTGAGCTGCCCGTTTTCGATGCTGAAAGGTTCGGGCAGGATATAAAACTTCTTCACTTGCTCGTGCCGTGCAAGTTCGGAGAGCGCACCATCGATATGTGTCTCTATGAATGAATAAACCTCAGGACGGGCGCGCAAAGCTTCGGTATCTCCATACGGAAGATCTTTGAGCCCTTCTTTTTTGAGCACCTCCGTCACTTTCGGCCAATTGGGATAAATCAGAGCCGAGACGAAGTTGCGCCGGTCTGCCACTACGAGAACCTGCTCCACCACGCCTTCGCTGAGGATGAGGTTCTCGATCATCTGAGGAGCAATGTACTTGCCGTTGGCGGTCTTGTAGAGATCTTTGGAGCGCTCTTTGAAATAGAGGTAATTGTCCGCGTCCAGTCTCATCAAGTCACCGGTACGGAAAAAGCCGTCAGGAGTAAAGCTCTTCGCGTTATCCTCCGGGCGATTAAAGTAGCCCTTCATCACGGAGGGACCTTTCACAAGGAGCTCACCGCCCGCCTCTTCGTCGATGCGTACTGCGACCTGCCCGACTACACGTCCCACGCTGCCGAGCTTGGTATCGTCCGGCATCTCGAAAGCGACCGTCGCCGTGGTCTCTGTCATCCCGTAACCATAGACGATCGGGACGCCGATGGAGAGCAAAAAGCCGTGAATCTCCCGACTCAGCGCAGCACCGGACACAGGAAATAGTACTCCCCTGTCCAGACCCACTTTTTTGCGCAAAATGGAGAGCAGAGTGAGGTCGTAAAACTTGTATTTGAGCGCCAAACCAACGGGCACGGACCGGCCATTGACCTTGTACTCCAACCAAACTTTTCTGGAGACTTTGATGCAATCCTGCATCATTTTGGAGAGCGTCGGGGTGACGTTTTCGATCTTGTCGAGTACGCCGAAGTAGACTTTTTCCCAGAAGCGCGGGACATTGCACATATAGTGCGGCCGAACCTCGGGAAGTGTCTCCGTGACGCGATGCGGATCCGTATTGACGGCCACAGCGATGTTGCACTCCAGACACAAGAGCGTCCACATCTTCTCGAAAATATGAGTCAGGGGCAGGAAGTTGAAAGAGATGTGATGCGCCTTCAAACCGGGCATACGGGACTGATGGCGCATTTGGGTCATAATGTTTTCGTAAGAGAGCATCACGCCTTTGCTGTCTCCGCTCGTGCCACTCGTGTAGAGGATGAAAGCAGTGTCCTCGTCCCGGACTCCGGCTCTCCTGAGTGCCACTTTTTCCTCCAGGGAGGGGTCGGCGGCAGAGAACTGCAAAACCTCTTCAAACGTGAGCGTAGAGTGGTCATCGGGATGGAGACGGATGAACTTGGAGTAAGTCACGAGCCTGATGCCGAGCTTCTCCGCAACCGGGTAGGCGGTATCGTACTGGTACTGCTCACCCACAAAAAGCACCTTGAGTCCGGAGTCGACGGCGATGAAGCGCACTTGCTCCGGAGACAGGGACGAATAAAGAGGGATCCCTACGGCTCGGATGGAAAGCAGAGCCAAGTCCGAGTAAATAAACTCTGCGAAGTTCTCCGAAAACGTCCCTACCCTGTCGCCAATCTCTACTCCCAGTCTCACAAGTCCTTCAGCAAGGGACTGAACTTTACCGTTTGCTTCTATCCACGGTACATTGCGCCACTCACCGGAGATTTCGTTTCGCACCATAAGACAAGTATCGCCTTCGTGGAGACGGGCGTGCTTTTGCGTGAGGTATTGGAGGGGGTATATCTTGAACATTTTCGTCTGGATAGCCTATGAGTGTGAGCGGAAGAGAAAGAAGCCGCCGAAAAAAGGGCGGACACGCTTACCTGGTGGAAAGGTACCAAAAAATTAAAAGTCTCGGTATGGAAAACTTAACAAAAAAGCCCCGTATCGGCTAAATAAGCAATACGGGGTTTCTACCGAGTCCAAAATAGTCTCAGAGTTTCACTGCGGAGGAAATTCGGGTACAGAGGTCCTTCATTTCTTCTTCCGGCAGTGTTTGTTTCTTTTTGAAATCCATATCGCCCTCTCTCGAGATGGGGATAAGGTGGATATGGGCGTGATTGACCTCAAGCCCGATGACGGCCACGCCCACCTTTCGGCACGACGTAGCGCTCTTGATGGCTGAGGCCACACGCTTTGCGAAAACCATCATCGCCCCGAGTGTATCGTCGTCGAGATCGAAAAGGTAATCTTTTTCCTCCTTGGGTACGACAAGGGTGTGTCCCGGTCTGACGGGGTTAATGTCGAGGAACGCATAAAAGCGGTCGTCCTCGGCGATCTTGTAGCTCGGTATCTCACCGGCAATAATTTTTGAGAAAATAGTGGACATATCTCTGACTGTGTCTCAGTGAAAGTTTAGAACCCGATCTTCAATATCTTGAACCTCAACACGCCGGCAGGCACGGTGATATCCACTTCGTCGCCTTCTTTCTTTCCGAGGAGTCCTTGGGCAATAGGCGTGGAGATGGCTATTTTGCCTTCCTTCTGGTTGCTTTCGTTGTCCGAAACGATGGTGTAGGTCTTTTCCTTGTTCCTCTTGAGGTCAAGGATGGTCACTTTGCTCAGTATCTGCACCTTTGTCGTGTCCATCTTGCTGGTGTCGACGATTCGGATGCTGGCGAGTTGCATCTTGAGCTGACCGATTTTGTCCTCAAGGTTAGCCTGCTTTTCTTTGGCTGCGGAGTACTCGGCATTCTCGGAGAGGTCTCCTTTTTCGCGTGCCTCTGCAATCTCCTGAATCACCTGGGGTCGGTCGTTTTCTTCGAGCTTGCGGATCTCTTCGAGGAGGTTGTTATACCCCTCTTCGGTCATGTAAATATAGTCCATAAAAGTATCTCTTGCGACTTTTCAGCCCCGTGGGTCTACATTGGGACACCCCGGGACGATTGATATCAATAAATAAACAATTCCAAGTCCCCCACCTTCCTCAATCGGGGCTCGGAATCGTCTCTTCTTAGTACTCACTTCATTCGAGAAAACGGATGTACTCCGCCTCTCTTACAAAGGTAGGCATTTTCTCCCTAATGGCAAAATGCCGGGCGAGGTACAGACCGGGAAGATTTTTTTGGTCTGTACCGGAAGAAGAAAAGGTACAGACCGGGAGAATGACTTAGGTCTGTATGTCGTTTTGGAAAAAGGTATCTTTGCAAAACCGACAGCCAAGATTACCGACCAGAAATGAAAGCATTCGTCTCCTGGAGCGGAGGCAAGGACTGCCTCTATGCGCTCCACAATCTCTACAAAAGCCAAGGCGGAACACCGTCTGAAGAGGTGACCCTCCTCAATATGGTCTCCGAAGACGGCGAAAAAAGCCGTTCGCACGGCATCGACACACACGCGGTGAGCGCCCAAGCCGAGGCTTTGGGTCTGCCGATTCTCCAAGTCCCCATAGAAGGCAAATATGAAGCGTCTTTCAAGGGTGCCATACGCAGACTGCAAGAGGAGAAAGGGGTGGACACGGGCATCTTTGGCGACATTTATCTGCAAGTGCACCGGGACTGGATCGAGCGCGTCTCTTCCGAGATCGGCATCCGACCACTCTTTCCCCTTTGGGGCAGGAGTACGGCGGAGCTCGTCAGGGCATTTGTGACTGACGGGTTCAAGACCCGCATCGTAGCGGTGCGCAAAGGGATGCCGGCGGTTCCTTTTCTCGGCAGGGACGTGGATGAGGCGTTTGTGGAAGAGGCCTCACAACTCCCTATGGATCTGTGCGGAGAGGAGGGAGAGTATCATACTTTCGTCTATGACGGGCCTCTATTCCGTCACCCAGTCTCCTTTAGGATGGGTGAGCAGTGGGAGGATGAGAGACATTTTTTCCTGCCCGTCCTGGTCTAAGGAAAGACTCTGTCAAATAAATAACCCTTGCTATGAAAAGCCTCAGAACCTGCCTCTTGGCACTTCTCTTTACGATTTCGATCCTCCCCGCGCTTGCCGGAGTACCGGAGCGAATCATCTCCCTTGCCCCGTCCATCACGCAGAGCCTGTATGCCATGGGGGCCCAAGATCGTCTCGTGGGCTGCACCTCCTACTGCTACCCGGCCATCGAGGACGGTAAGACGGTGGTGGGTACGGCCACACAGGTGAATATCGAGAAAGCGCTCTCCCTAAAGCCGGACTTGGTACTCGCTTCGAGCTTCACCAAGCCCGAAGAGATGGAGATGCTCCGTAAGTTCGGAGTAGAAGTGCTTCTCCTTGAGTCCCCGCACTCCTATGACGAGATTTGCGAACAGTTCGTCGCTCTCGGCGAAGCAGTCGGGAAGAAGCCGAGAGCCGCGCAGATAGTCGAAAACAGCCGTACCATCGTCCGAAAAATCTCCGAAAGACGGAAAGAAAAAGCAAGCGGAACCCCGCCTACCCTCTTCTTTCAGATCGGCGCAAATCCGCTCTTTGCAGTCATCCCCGAGACTTTTATGGACGACTACATCCGTTTCCTCGGCTGTACCAACATCACGAAGGAACTGAAGCACGGACAAGTGACGGAAGAGTTTGTCGTGAAAGAGAATCCCGATTACATCCTCATTGCCACTATGGGCTCTCTCACCTCCTCCGAGCGGATGAAATGGCTGCGCCTCTCCTCTCTGAAAGCTGCACGCCACTCGAGAGTCTACGTCATCGATGCCGCACTCGCCTGCGAGCCTTCGCCCGTAACTTTTGCCCAGACCATGACGATGCTCGACCGTCTGATTAATGAATACTGACCGCGCTGTGGGTACGGAGAGAAAAGGGAAATGGGCTTGGGCGGTGACGCTGATGGTGGCGGGGCTGATCCTGTCCGCGCTACTCTCCCTCGCGGTGGGCGAAGTGCACACCCCACTCTCCCGCCTTTTTGAGATCCTTTCGTCTCCGGGGTCGATGGAGCACGACGTGCTTCTCTATATCCGCGTGCCACGGATGCTCTTGGGCATCGCCGTGGGTGGCGGACTGAGCCTGTCGGGAGCCATACTCCAAGGCATCTACCGCAATCCTCTCGTGGAGCCGTACACGCTCGGCATCTCGGGTGGGGCATCGCTCGGTGTATCACTTGCCATCGTCCTGGGGCTGACGTCACTGGGACTTCTTACGCTTCCCATCGCGGGCTTCATAGGCGCTTTCCTGACCATCTTTCTCGTCTATTTCCTCAGTCTGAAAAAGGGGCTCCTCAGCGTGAGCCGTATGCTCCTCATCGGTGTGATGGTGAGCTTCATTTCTTCCTCCCTTATTATGCTTCTGATGTCGGTCTCCAAAGTCGAAGACCTTCACGGCATCATTTTCTGGATGATGGGGTCGCTCTCCGAACCCGACCTCAGGCTCGTCAAAGGGATGACGGTACTCTCGCTGACCGGTCTCGCGGTCAGTCTCTTTTTCGTCTCCGATCTCAACGCCCTCCGCCTCGGGGAGACGAAAGCGCGCCACTTGGGTATGGACACGGGGCGGGTGACCCGCCTCCTTTTCGTCCTCACCTCCATCCTTACGGGTGCCTGCATCTCGGTGGCTGGTGTGATCGGCTTCGTCGGGCTCGTCATCCCGCACGCTGTCCGTCTGTGGCTCGGCTCGGATTACCGCATCCTTCTCGTGGGTTCATTTCTTCTCGGGAGCCTTTTCCTCACCCTTTGCGACATCGTGGCGCGCACCATCATCGCTCCCATTGAGCTACCCATAGGGGTCATCACGGGGATCATCGGCGGTGTGGCTTTCATCTTCATTTTGAGCGGGGCAAAAAAGCGTTCCGCCTTCTTCAGATGAGGAAAGGAGATACAGACCGGGGAAGTGTTTTTGCACAGACCGGAGAAGTTTTTTGGTACAGAGCGAAAAGGGGAAAAGGTACAGACCGAAAGTTATGGACAAAATACTGAGCGTGCACGACCTCGCCTGCGGTTACCGAACCGGGTTCCGCATAGAGGGGGTCTCTTTTGAGGTGGAAAGGGGTGCTTTCGCGGGCATCTTGGGACCGAACGGCACCGGCAAGAGTACGCTTTTCAAAGGGCTCACCGGAGACCTCCCATTGCTTGAGGGAGAGGTAGTCATTGCCGGCAAGTCCCTTGGGGCATACACGGGTCGCGAGCTCTCCCGCACCGTGGCCGTAGTCAGCCAGTTCACCGAAGAGGTTGCCGTCACTGCGTGGGAATACGTTATGATGGGACGCCTTCCCTATCGCAAGCACTTCCAATTTTTCGACACCGCAGAGGACAGCGCCATCGTCACCGGGTATATGGAGCTGACCGGCACGCTCCCACTCAAAGACCGACTGATGCCGGAACTGAGCGGAGGAGAGCAACAAATGGTCGCCATAGCCTCGGCACTCGCCCAAGAGCCGAAACTTCTACTCTTGGACGAACCCACGTCGCACCTTGACTTGACACGGCAGATCCGGTTCCTCGACCTTCTCAAGCGTCTTAACCGCGAGATCGGCATCTCCATACTCGCCATACTCCACGACCTGAACCTCGCCTCCGCATACTGCGACTACCTTTTGCTGACCGACAAAGGTCATCTGGTGGCAAAAGGCAACCCGGAAGAAGTCCTGGAGCGAACCCGGCTGGAAGAAATCTATGGTCTGGATGTCGCCATCGAGAGGAACCCGGTGACCGGTTCCCCTTTGGTGCTGCCGATACCCCGCACGGACACCGGATCAAAATACGCCAAGGTATGAGGCTACTCGTCATACGACACGGAGAGACCGAAGAAAATGCCCGCCACATCTGCCAAGGGCAGACCCCCGGCACACTCTCCCCGAAAGGTAAATCCCAAGCCGAAGCACTCGGCAAAAGGATCCGAAAGAAGCCTCTCGTCGTCTGCTACTCGAGCGACCAACGTAGAGCCTCCGATACCGCTTCAATCATCCTCTCGACCCACGAAGGCAGGAAAGTGCCGATTATTCTGGACAAAAGACTGAGGGAGAGATATTTCGGACCCTTCGAGGGAAAAGTCTTCCCGCCCTACTCCGATGAAGTCGTTCCCCTCGAAGAGGTCGAGACGGCTGAAACCATCCGGGAAAGATTGCGCTCATTTTTGGAAGAAATAAAGCCCCTGTACGGCAAAGAAGACACCGTGATGATCGTGTCACACGGTTTTACGCTCCGCGTCCTTGCAGCACTCTTTAGGGGGACGCCTCTTTCATCTCTCGGGGAAATTTCCACACCCGACAACTGCGCCCTCACCGAGTACTTTCTATAAGGGAACCGAGACCCGTACCGGGAGACCGCCATGCAAAGGTCTCGAACTACCCCTGAAAGGTCACCCACACATGTAGGGGAATATAAACTGCGCCCGATCTACCCTGACTGTGCGCCGGTTTATTATGTCTATACGAATGCGGAATAAAGCTTTGGTGCCGACACTTTTCCCGCACACATCAAACGTCCACGCGACGTGAACTTTGATAAGAAGCCTTATCACCCAAAAGGTAAATATACCCCTATGGGCAAGATCGGCTCCGTACCGTTTCGAGAACAGTTAGCGCCTTGGGCGGATTTTTTTAACATATTCTGTGTCCCCCGGTTTGTCCCCCACGTGTGTCATACAGATAGAGTCCTGTATGGACGGGGCTTCAAATTCCGTAGAAATTACCCATTTCGCATTCCATTTCAATGGAAGAAATAAAGATAGATAAAGATAGATTAAGACGCCTTTTGGTCGCCAAGAGACTCGATATAGCCTCCGACGAAGAGCTTAGAGAACTCGATACTTTGCTCGCCCGTGATGCGGAGATGCAAAAGGTCGACGAAGCACTCTCCGGGGATCGGCACGTCTCCAAGAGGTACTATTCCCGCCTTTGGCGACAAGGGGAGTTGTCCCGAAAAAGTATCTCCCTCTCCTCTCGCTCGCGTCACAGATCTTGGGGCATCGCTGCGGCAGCGGTGGCAGTAGTGCTTTTTGGGCTTACGCTCCGTCTGAATAATGTCAGAGAGGTGGCTGCTCCGGGGGCTGTCGTCGCCTTGAACGCGACTCCGGAGCAAGGTGCGGTTTCTTTCCCCGAAGAAATAAAGCCGGTACTCCAGACATTGGATCTTTCCAAAAAGGATGCACTTCACCTCCTCTCCGCTCAGAATGCCGATACTCTGTATCCGACTTCGGATCCGGCGCCCGTCTCGAACGGAAAGGAATCCACCCTGCGCTCGGGCGCGTCGGACTTCCTCGTTATCCTCGAAGACGGCACGCGCGTCCACCTCGGGTATGCCTCCAAGCTGGTTTTCCCCAACCGTTTCAGAGGGGACAAGCGGGAAGTAACGCTCTCCGGAGAAGCATACGTGGAAGTGGCTAAGAGCAAGAAGCCTTTTTATATACACACTGCGAATGGTACGATTCGACAGTACGGCACCTCTTTTCACGTCAGCGCCAAACCTGGAGCATCGTCGACGGAGGTGGTTTTGGTGGAGGGTAGCGTCGGGATCTATCCCGGCAACGCAGAGATAGAGGGTGAACCCCTTCTAATGCTTGCGCCCGGGCAGAAAGCCGTCATCGACAAGGAGCTACACGTGGAGGCTGTCGACACTTTGCCTTACCGGGCTTGGAACGAAGGAGCCATAGAGTTTGAGGACATCCCCCTCAATCGTCTGCTCTCCGTGGTCTCTATGTGGTATGGCGTGAAGGTTGCCGACCCATCGGGCATCGCGGACTCTGCACCTCTGACGGGATCACTTCGCCGCACTTCCCCCTTGGAGGACATACTCAGCGCACTCTCGGAGACGACGGGCATATCCCTCAAACTCATCGGAGATACCGTGGCGGTCTCTCCAGATAGATAACCCGATCATAAGTTAGGATCCGGACAATCTTTTCACAGGAAGAAAATAAACACCAATCTCAACCATATAAACTACAGTCGTACGGAAATGATCAACAAAACAGCCCTCTGGAGGAGCACGGCACTGCTCACTCTCCTTTTGGTTCTCCTGCCCGGCTTCAGACCGGTGGGGGATCCGGAGTACATTTCTCAGACAATATCTTCGATGAGAGAACCCCTCAGTCAAGTGCAAGAGCCACGCGTCACACTCGACTTGAAGGGCGCGTCTGTGAGCGCTTTTTTTGACGAGCTCAAGAAGCAGACCGGCTATGATTTCGTCTACTCTTCAGACCTCTTCGGAGATAGTGATGTCGTTACGGTCAGCGTTACTAATGTCCCCTTTTCCAAAGTTCTTGAAGGTGTCCTCGCAAAGAAAGGACTCTCCTATTCCGTCTCGGGAAAGATAGTAACCATTAAGGCAGTAAAGCTTGGAAATGACGGACCAAAGAGAAAGCTGACAGGAACCGTTACAGATGACACAGGGCTTCCTCTTTATGGTGCCACAGTATATGTCGAAAAGTACAACCTATTTACTTTGACTGACTCGGATGGAAAGTATTCTCTTGAAGTCCCCGCCGACGAGACGCTCGATGTCCGGGTATCGATGACGGGGATCAACGAGGTACACAAGACCGTTCCTGCGGGCAAAAAAGACTTCAAACTCGACACTACTCTCGTCTCGGAAGTGGAGCTTGACGAAGTGGTCGTAACAGGTTTTGTGGCCAAGTCAAAGGCAAGTTTTACCGGCTCAGAAACAACAGTGTCCCAAAAAGAGCTTCTTTCCGTCGGGACCAAGAACCTTTTCCAGAGCCTGTCCGCATTCGTGCCGGGAATGGAAATCGTGACCAACAACCTTTCCGGTGCGGATCCCAACGCAAGACCGGAGATAAACATACGTGGGCGGTCAAGCTTTGAAGGCGCGGCAAATATCCCGATCTTTATAGTCGATGGGGCTCAGATGTCCCTTGATTACATTTACGACATGGATATGCATGACGTGGAGAGTGTCACTGTCCTCAAAGACGCCTCTGCCACTGCACTCTATGGAGCCAAGGGATCTGCCGGAGTCGTGGTCATTAAAACGAAAGCACTGCCCGGTGGAAAGCTCAGGTTCAGCTACTCCGGGACGGCTCGATTCGGGATCCCGGATCTCACCGAGTACCACCTTCTCAACGCTGCAGACAAGCTCGAGTACGAACGTCTTGCAGGACTCTACGATAGCGAGGATGGGGAGCTGCGCTACACCCTGGATGAAAACTATCGAGATCGTCTCACCCTCGTGGCACGCGGCGTCAATACGGACTGGCTTGCAAAACCACTTCGGGTAGGTGTCTCTCAGAATCATAACTTGAGTGTTTCCGGAGGCGATGACTACGCGAGGTACAGTGTGGGACTGCGTTACAATAAAGATGAGGGTGTGATGAAGGGCTCTTATCGCGAACGCCTCTCAGGAAACTTCCGTCTCTCCTACAACACTGACCGGAGACTTTTTCTCTCCAATATGACGGCAGTTAACTACGTCCGCACTCAAGAGTCTCCCTATGGTTCCTTCAGCAGCTACACCATCCTGAACCCGTACGATACGCCTTACGACGAGAACGGTGATTTGAGACCCGTCTTGTCCTACAATATGACCAATCCTCTATATGAAGCTTCACTGGGAAGTTACGCCAATGGGGATAACCTTAATGTACTCAATAATACGGAGCTTCAATTTTGGGTTGGTGAAGACTGGCGCTTCGACGGCTCTTTTGCCATAAACATTACCAAGTTCGGCAACAGGCTCTTTGTTTCCCCTTTGTCCAAGAATGAACTTCTCAAGGTATCGGATATTTTTCAGAGGGGAAAGTTGAATGAAGGAGCAGGAAAGTCTCTGAATTACTCCGGAAAGCTTATGGCATCGTACAATAAGTATATCCTTGAAAAACTTTTCCTTTCCGCAACCGCAGGTGCAAACATCGATGCGCAAAGCAGTGATGACGCAACGTACAGAACGATAGGATATTTCTCCGAAAAGCTCGCCCATCCCGCATTCGGAGCCGGGTACCCCGTGGGCGAAGGCCCGGCGGGATCCGAAACCATCACCAATAACGTCGGCTTCTTTATCAATGCCAATACCATCTACGACGACCGATATTTTCTTGATCTCATTTTCCGTTACGAAGGGTCGAGCCAATTCGGGAAGAACAAACGCTTCTCTCCTTTCTGGAGTGTGGGCGCAGGGTGGAACATCCATAACGAAGAATGGATGAAAGGATCCGGGTTCAATACCCTTAAGCTTCGTGCTTCCACCGGTTATACGGGCAACGTGTCTTTCTCTCCCTACCAAGCTCTCACGACACTTTCCTACGGTAACGGATTGAACTACGGCAAAGGCATAGGTGCGGTTCCCATCACCATCGGGAATCCGGATTTGCAGTGGGAACGCACCCTCAATGTGAACGTCGGTCTTGACGTTACACTCTTTGACGGCAGGTGGGATATGGCCCTTGACGGCTATGTCAAGAATACGGACAACTTGCTCTTGGATGTCACTAAAGCGCCTTCCATCGGCGTTACCACCGCGAAGGAAAACATCGGATCCATTATCAACACCGGGGTGGAGTTGTCGACCCGTGTCGTCCCGATTCGGACGAATGATTGGCAGTGGTCGCTCTCCCTAAACGGAGCCTACAATCGGAACAGAATCGTCAAAATCTCCGAGGCGCTTAAGAGACAAAACGAAAAGAATATCAAGTCCGAAGGTCAGCTGGCTCCGCTACCCGTCTACGAAGAAGGAGGCTCCCTGAACGATCTTAAAGTGGTGCCTTCTGCCGGCATAGATCCGGCGACAGGTAAGGAAATCTTCATCAAGCCGGACGGGACCTATACCTTTGACTATGACGACCGCTACAAACAGACCTTTGGGGTCACTAACCCACTTGCTCTCGGATCTTTTTCCTCATACTTGATTTACAAAGGGTTCTCTCTGAATATTACCTTTAGTTATACCCTTGGTGCCGTTGCTTACAATACGACTCTTGCAAGTCGGGTGGAAGGTAATGACCCGAAGCAAAATGCGGATCAAAGGGTTTTTGAAGACCGTTGGCGTACGCCCGGCAAACCGGCACTCTACAAAGATATCGCCGACAGCTCTGTACCACGACAGACCAGTCGTTTTGTGCAGACAAATAACACCCTTGAGCTTCGTGCGGTATCTCTTGCCTATGAATTCGAGAGAAGTGTCATTCGGCGTATCGGGCTTAATCAGTTACGTCTGGAACTTCTTACCAATAACCTCTTCTACCTCTCGACGGTTCGCCAGGAACGGGGTCTTTCGTATCCGTTTGAACGCAGCTTCGAGTTCTCTATGAGGTTCTCTTTCTAACCCCACCATTTTTACAGAAAATTATGAAGAGATATATACTGTCGATTCTTCTTTCCGGACTGACCGTTGCAATCTCCGGATGCGATAAGTTCCTTGATGTCCGACCCAAAGGGACGTTGACCAACGACGAGATGTTTTCCGATATTCAAGGGTACCGGGACGCAATGTATGGGGTCTATGCCTCAATGGCAGATGGGACTCTTTATGGAGAAAACCTTTCCTACGGATTTGTCGATAAGATAGGGCAGATGCTCGTCAACCCTAATCCCACGCTTAATGATGTCAAGGTTTCCGATTATCGGTACCTGGATCAGACTGTCAGACCTACGATAGACCAAATTTGGGAGTCGGAATATGCCGTGATCTCCTACGTCAATAATATTCTGACTAAAGCAGAGGAGACGAATATCACACACGAAGATCTGAAACTGATTCAAGGCGAAGCTTACGGCGTGCGTGCATTTTTGCATTTCGATCTTCTTCGTCTTTTTGCATCCGACTATATCCAAAAGACTTCGGAGACAGGTATCCCTTATGCCTACTCTTATGATTTGAAGAACAAAACCCTCTTCTCTTTGAAGGATTCTTATGCCAATGTCCTCAAGGATTTGGACTATGCCGAAAAACTCCTTGAAAGTGATCCGATGGATATGACGGACATAGCCAGGGCCACAGGTCCCGCGGCTTATCGGATGAGCCGTTATGTGAATTTCAATAAGTTTGCTGTCGATGCCTTGCGTGCAAGAGTGTACCGAGCCATGGGTGACTATGAAAGAGCGTCCAAATATTCTGCCAAGGTAATCGAAGAGGGGAAAGCTTGTTTCTCGCTTGTCAAACCCGGAGATTTCGGAACCGTCAGACGTTTTCCGGCAAATGGTGAGCTTATTTTCGGACTCTTCACTCGAAGACTGAACGAAAACGTTTCTTCCCTTTTTATCGGCAAAGACGGGAAATCTGCTTCTGTAGGCAGCGGGAACATCGCGGAAGGTCGCAGAGATCTCGAGAACCTCTACGAAACAGTGAGCTTTAGCGCTTCCAACACGGATGAACGCTACAATACCTTTTACAAGCACGAAACTTCGGGAGATCTTTTCACGCGCCTCTTGGCAAGTTCGACCGAGAAAGTGAATGCCCCTCTTTCCGGCATTACCCTGATACGTTTGCCCGAAATGTACCTTATTCTTGCCGAGTCGCAGTTCGGAACCGATCCGTCCAAGGCGATCGAAACACTCAACACCTTACGGGCTTCCAGGGGATTGGAACCTCGTCTTGTTTCGAGCTATGCAACACAGGGCGATTTCAATGCCGAACTCCTCAGAGAATATATGCGGGAGTTTCCGGGAGAGGGACAAGTGTTTTTTGCATTCAAGCACTTTAATATTCCACTCAAGGCCTTCAATGGAGTCAACGACATAGAGCCGTCAGACTCCAAGTTCGTCCTTCCGTGGCCGGAACTCGAGAAACAATTCGGCTCTGTGGGTAAAAATTAAGACATCAGACACATTATGAAACGATACCTGACCCCAATCATCTCCTTACTGTTCTGCTGCTGGATCTTTTCATCCTGCAATATGATTTCTTATCCGGGCGAATACAAAACCGACGGATTTTACGAGTCTGCAAGGCTGGCCTATTTCGATTTCGGAAAAGGGGACAAGGATACAGTGACCTACGTCTCCTTCAGCCTCAGACCAATTGAAGAACCGGAAGCCGTGGTCGAAGTCCCCATTCGCTTAGTGGGCACACCGGCCGACCACCCCATATCCATCGGTGTTGAGGTCGTGACCGATAAAACATCCGCACAGGAAGGTGTTCAATACGAGATAATGGATAAAATGGTTACCTTCCCCAAGGACTCCCTGAGAACCTTTCTGAGGGTCAGACTTTTGAGATCCGGGGTGGGCGAGAAAGCCGAAGATCGTAAGGAAATCGTCTTGAAACTTGTGGACACCAAAGACTTGAAGGTCGCTTTCTCAGACAAAAACGAATTCAAGATCAGTTTTGACAACTATTTTGATACGTCAGAATGGGAAAAGCAGTGGAACCTTTACTACAGCCCTATGCTCGGGAAGTTCAACCGAACCGTTTTTATGAAGTTGCTCGAGTTCTATCACTTTGATGTCGGTGCCCTTTTGCGGGACTTCTGGCAGCCCACAATGATCTCCTATTGGGCGCAAACCAAGAAATTCTTTGAAGACCATCCCGAGTACGGTATCGAAGTTTTCTTCCCTGATTACCTCAAGCTCTACAACGATTTCTGATTTATGAGGTCACTAACAATCGGATAAAAACATAGTCACCCCGTGCCAAACTCCGACTATATTCTTGGTACGACCGGGGATTCTGCCCCGATCCGTATGTCGGGAGAACTTCGGCCTGTGTCCGAAAAAACTTTCGGCTTGACCGAGATTTCTGCGGGACGTCAACCACGGGAAAACGAATATTCCTCTCTTTTTGAGTTATGAAACAATACCTATCTCCGGCGTTTGTACTCATTTTGGCATTCGGCTTGTCCGGGTGCTTCAAAGATGATTCGACAGACCCATCCAACCCGATTTCGGAGCTGACTGCTACCACGACACTTTTGGAGAAATATGAAACGGAAAAAGACAAGACTTTCGTCCTTTCGGCTCCCGAAGTGATTCAAACTAACTCCACCAAAGAAATTACCTACGAGTGGGAGATAGACTACAAAGTCGTTTCCAAGGACAAGGAGCTCAGATACCTCGGGAATAAGTATGGCGAACTGCCCGGTCGCCTTGTGATTTCCAATGGCGACACCCATATTACGCAGTACTTTAAGCTTAATGTCCTCTATTCGTACGGCACGGGTGTCTATGCCCTCGCCAAGCAAGACGGCAAAACCGTGCTGAGCTATGTCCCGTTTCGGAAAAACGCAGAGCCTTACTTAGATATTCTTCGGGTAGAAAACCCCGACAAGGATTTTGGCAAAGAGCCGGCGGCCGTGCATTTCCAGAGTTCTTACGGACAGGATGTGATTTATCTCTCGACCAAGGATCCGAATAAACTCTTTATGTTCGAGGCCAATATGATGACGCTTCTGCAAGAAGTTCCCACTCCTCGTCAGGGCATACCCATCGACTATATCACGGATAACGGCAACGATACTTCGGTGTCTGTGGTGGAAGGGGGACGCCTTGCCGGCATAAGCAGAGATAATGCGATTTTTGATAATTACAGGTTTGCGTATTCGTTTATACCCAATGGCATCGCATCACTGTCCAACAAAATCCTCTACATTCCTTCCCCAAGGAACGGATACCTCAATAGCACGCTGTATTTTGATAACGGCTCGGGGCGTTTCGTTTCCTTCGACGAGGTGTCACAGAGTGGCGCTCCCAAGTTTATTTTTGAAAAGGAACTCACAGGATTGGATCTCGTGGATATGGATCTCGTCCAACATAAGCATGAGGTGGTCGCGGTATGTACGGATCGCACATCCGGTGCCGTTTGTTTGGCGTGGTTTACCCCCGGAACCTATGAGACTTACGGCTCCGGCTACAAGCCCGAGGCTCCTGCAATTAAGGACAAACGGGAAGTGCCGGCTTCTGCACATCTCTCCAAAAGGTCTGAGATAGAAATGTCTGAAACCACAAATCTCCTTTTTTATTCGGATGGCAGTAACCTCTATGCTTATTCCGTAACCTCCAAAGGCAATTTTCCAAAGACACCCATCTTTTCCACAAGCCCGGACGAAGTCATTTCCGACCTTCTCTTCAGCAAGGATGAGGGTACGCTTTATATCGCCGCCAATGGTTCCGGTGAGAATCGCCCCGGGAGTATCTATGCCATTGATGTGAACCAAAAATATAAGCCCCTGTGGGCAAAGAAAAACATCACAGGCTACATCAAACAGCTTTTTGAACGACCCTGAAACAGATAAAACGACCTGATGAACCATTTTGCAAAAACCGTGATGATCGGCTTGCTCCTCTTGGGCTCGCCTTCATCTGCGCTAAAGACACTTGCTCAAGAAAAAGAGGGAGACAAGTGCACCGAGAAGACGGAAGACAAAAAGAAAGAAGACGAAAAGGAGGTTTCCGACTACGACAAGCTCTTCAAGGACAAAAAAACGGAGACGGCAAAGAGCGCATTTCTTACGCTCCACAAATTCGGGAACAAAGTGTATGCAGAGTTTCCGCTCAAGAACGTCAACCGTGAGATCCTGCTCGGGGCTACCGTAAGCTCCACGTCAGACGGAAGATTTGTCACAGTTGGTTTTAAAAGTACGGATCCCATCCACTTCAAATACGAAGTGGAAGGCAAGAAACTCATCTTTAAGAAGCCGAATGCAATCTTCCTCGAAGACTCGGGTGCGTCATCTTCCCGGAAGCGTGCACTCGCACTCAATTACGGAGATCCAAAGATTTTCGGCTTTGACATCGAAGCTTATACTCCGGACAGCACGGCTGTGGTTGTAAACCTTACGGAGCTTCTTGCGAGACCGAACAGTGCGATAACGGTGATCCCGGAATATTCGGGTAACCTCAAGGTATCTACATCCCCCAAGAGCGAGCTTTCGTTTGTCAAGAGTATTAAAGCTTTCGATACCAATGCTTCGGTGCGGGTAGAGTTCAACTATATGGTGAGTGCTTTCCTTATGGATGTTGCCCCTGTGGTGACGGATTACCCACTCTCCGTGGAAGTAACATTTTCTATGTTGATGTTACCGGAAAAGAAGATGACCCCGCGTGTGGCCGATGCCAGGATAGGGTATTTCTCGTCTCGCAAATCCACCTTTTCAAGAGATAAAGAATATCTTGCCGATGTGTACCTCGCGCACCGGTGGAATCTTGTTCCCTCGGATGTGGCGGCCTATGCTTCCGGAGGGTTATCCGAGCCGGTTACTCCCATCACCTTTTACCTTGATTCCGTCTTTCCGACTGCATGGAAGGAGCCGTTGAAAAAAGGTATCCTGAGGTGGAATAAGGCTTTTGAAAAGATCGGTTTCAAAGACGCGATCCGTGTCAGGGAGTTTCCGACGAAAGAAGAGGATCCGGATTTTGATCCGGATAATCTCAAGTATTCATGCATACGGTATGTCCCTACGTCTACCGAAAATGCTATGGGTCCCTCTTGGGTCGATCCGCTTACCGGAGAGATTCTCAACGCCTCCGTTCTTGTATATAATAATGTGGAGAACCTGCTCTACAAGTGGCGTCTCACACAGACTGCCGCAGTTGATCCGAGGGTACGGGGCAACAGACTGCCTAAGGAGGTTTTTGATGAATCACTTGAGTATGTTATTGCTCACGAAGTGGGACACACCCTTGGGTTGATGCACAATATGGGTGCCTCGTCGGCTTACCGCACGGATGATCTTCGCTCTGCCTCATTTACCCGGAAGAACGGAACCACGCCGTCCATAATGGATTATGCACGGTTCAATTATGTCGCACAACCAAAGGACAAAGGGGTAAGCCTTACTCCTCCCGATCTTGGCGCATACGATTACTACGCGATAGACTGGGGGTATCGTTACTTCCCGTCTTTTCCCGAAGATATGAACCGCCAGGCAAAAGAACTGGAAGCTTTTGTGGATGAGAAAACGAAGAATCCGCTTTACCGCTACAAACCGCAACAGCTTATGGGCTATATCATCGACCCTTTTGCTGTTGCCGAAGATCTCGGGGATGACCCGTTGAAAAGCAGCGAATACGGAATTAAGAATCTACGGTATATACAGAAACACTTCTCGGAATGGATTACGGACGATGAAGACTCCGAGAGAAAGAAGGAGATAGACCTCGCCATAGCCCAGCAGTATCACCTCTACGTAAAGAACGTAATGAACCAAGTGGGCGGTATCGATGTGAATATAGCCAAAGAGTCTTCCGATTTGCCGAGATACAGGGTCTTGCCACGCCGGGTGCAACGCGAAAGTTTCCTTTGGACAATGGATCAAGTAAAGCACTTTACAGACTACGCGGATCGGGATTTTGAGCGACGGAACAGGCTGGAGATTAGTTATTATGATCAGCTCCTTGAATTTCTCGTCATGGATCTTTTCCGGCTCAGGGCACGGGTCCTGACGGCATCTCATCTTGACCCGGAAAGAAGCTATGGAGAGGAAGAATTTCATTACGATCTTTTTGAAGGCGTTTTCTCTAACACCCTCGCCGGCAGACCTCTTTCTCCTTCCGAAGAGTACTTGGAGAAAGCTTACGTGGACAATGCTATCGGCTATGTAGTGACAGGGAGTAATAAAGGGGGTGTGTCGATGCCTTCTGCTCTGACGGTGATGCCTGAAAATCTTGGTCTGTACCGGAGAACTTTTTCGGTCTGTCCCGGTGATTTTTTCGCCCGTACCGACGAAGTCTCCCCGGTTCGGCCAAAAACCGGAGACCCGCAGGCGTCTGACGGAAAGGTGGCTTTCGGGAACCCCGACGGGAACATCTATCCGGTCTTTAATCTCGAAGAGATTGACCATGCAGAGAGGTACTTTTACGATGCGCTCTTACGCTTGAAACCGATTCTCGAAAAGAGGGTTATGGATGCCACAGGTACCGGACTCAGGGCTCATTATGCCCTCTTGTTGCACAAAATAAAAGGAGCGCTTGACCGCAATGAGTAATATGACGAAACAGAAACTCTTCACCCCGATATTGCTTGCGTTTGCTTTCCTTGTGTCTTCGACTGCACTCTTTGCCAAAGAAAAAGGGAAGGAAAAGAGTGCTTACGAAAAACTCCTTGGAGAAAATACCGAGACGCACCGAAGCCCTTTTTTAACTTTGCACCAAAAGGAAGAAAAACTGTACTTCGAGCTCGAACGCGAAACACTCGGCGGTGATTTTCTCGCTGCGGGGGCAGTCTCCTCGGTCTCCGCTCCCCAGGTCGGTCTCACGGGTTTCAAGATATCCGGACCGCTTCATATGCGATTCGCAATGAAAGACTCTGTCGTGGTTCTTTCTCTTGTGAATACGGAGTTTGTCTATGACAAA
>SFHG01000030.1 GCA_004555765.1 Bacteroidales bacterium | reverse complement strand
TGTCCTCCACAAAAAGCCGCAGGGGCGTGGCCCCGTCCTTCATGGCGGAACTCACCGTGCCAGGAGGGATTTTGTCGGCCACCTCGTTACGTCGCACATTATCAAAAACAATGGGCCGCAGGACGTGGATTTTGTCCACCACCCAGCAAATGCTGGGCTTCCAATACACGGCCTCCAGCAGGCCCCGCGCGGCAGAGGGCGTCATGACATCGTAGCTCACCCGCTCTACTTTCATCTCCGGACGCGTGAAACAGGCAAAATCTCCTCGTACCTCAATGCAATACTCTTTGTCTCGGTATTCTTGATTCATATCGGTCTATACTATAAGTGTATCTGTCTGCCAATGATTACTACTTTTTATCCCCACCTCCTCCGTGTATGCTATGGGATCACGTAGAACGTAAAGTGCTTGATTGGGGTCTGCCCACAGCTCCACACGCTCTATCATACCGCCGTCAGCGAGTTTCTTGAAGTCTTTCTCCCTAAGTCCCACACGGTATCTCTGCAGTCTTCTCCTGCCGATCCTGTCCAATCTCTGTGTCTTAAGGACTTCATTCGTTAAACGCTTTCCTTCTTCTCCATAAGGCACATAAACGTCTACAGACCCGCTATCGTCAATCAGCCTAAAAGCCCGGCTTGCATCTTCAAAGTCCCATTCTTCATCCCTATTCCAGAGTAGCTTGCATACCCCTTTCTCGTCCCCATTACCGTACTGATTGTAATACTTCTCGTAGTACGCAGTAATCATTTCCCGAGAGGGCATATCACTGCTCTCTTCTTGATCTCTCAAAGTATCATCTGTCGCATACTGTGCTTTCTTTATCCCATTAGAGACCCTACCGGCGTCATTGAGGCTAAAGACAAAGAGTTGTCCTTTCTTGTCCCGTTTGCCCTCTCGATTGCACCTACCTCCCGCTTGGATGATTGAATCAATCCCCGCATAGGCTCTGTAGACCACCGGGAAATCCAAATCAACACCCGCCTCTATCAACTGTGTACTGATTACAACAAGGCGGTCGCCTACCGACAAGTGCCGCCGAATCTCATCCAATCGGTCAGCAAGATGAGCCGAACACATCATACGGGAAAGATGGATCACAGATGTGCCGCCAACTGCTCTCTTCTTAGTCTCTTCGTAAACCAAGGCAGCATCCCTTCGGCTATTGACGACACAAAGGACTTGGGTACATTTCGAAAGTCGGCCTGCAAGAATCTCCAACGAAAGCTCTTCTTTTCGCGCGCTCCACTCCACTCTACCATCGAAGTGTCCAAAGTCTTCTTTGTCATAAGGTACGACCTCTCGCGTAGGGGCTGTAAGCGCATAAATCCCCTCTTGTAGACTAAATTTCTGCTTGAGCCCTTGGTCAAAAGGAGGCTGCGTCGCTGAGGACAGTAAAATAGAACACTTGAAGTCCCTCCCCAACTGATCAATCGTGCGCAAGATAGGGTTAAGGTACTCTATCGGAAACATCTGGACCTCATCGAAGACCACGACCGAATTACAGATGTTATGCAGTTTGCGACACTTAGAGACCTTGTGGGAAAAAAGAGACTCGAAGAACTGCACATTTGTCGTAACCACAATCGGGATATCCCAGTTCTCGGAGAGCAATTTCACCCTTGTATACGCTTCTTCATTATCTTCTTCTATATTGATGTCGGAGTGGTGTTCCAACACGGCATCATCACCAAAGATCTTTCTAAAAACACTCGCCGTCTGTGTGATAATGGATGTATAGGGAATAACGTATATGATCCGCCTGTGTTGAAGTCGCCTTGCACACTTTAGAGCCCAAGCCATCGAGGTAACGGTTTTGCCGGCTCCTGTAGGCAGATTGAGCGTGTAAATCACTCCTTCCTCAGCCTCTTCTCCGG
The DNA here is from genome assembly GCA_004555765.1 of Bacteroidales bacterium. Lineage (GTDB taxonomy): Bacteria > Bacteroidota > Bacteroidia > Bacteroidales > Porphyromonadaceae > Porphyromonas_A. Next base: position 17,359 of record SFHG01000030.1, on the reverse strand, counting down.
AGTGTATGGCTTGACTCAAAAACCTTGCCCTGGCGCCATTTACCTCACCTTCCTTACTAAAGGTCTGCGTAAAAGAATTCAATCTATCCTCCAACGAAGTCATATCGGCAGTCAAAGCATAACTCTGTCTGTTCTCACTCCGGCTTCCATTCATAAAACTTTCGGTATCGAGAAAGTCGGCATCCACAAGTGCAGAGAAGAGCATACGTGTGTGCAATGCAGACAGTTTGATAGGTTGGCAAAGAGTTGAGACAACCTCGGACACTTTCTCTTCAAACCCGGAGGAAGGCTTGCAGTTACGGATTTTATGGACATTTCTCGGCAAAAGTGCATTCTGCAAGTCCGCGTAATTGTACAGACCTCTATGATGTCCGGCTATAATGTATCGGCATAGTCTCCTTGCTCCTTCCGATAGGTTTGTCAAGTTCCCCGCATAATAGGCGCCCAAAGCTGCATGAGGTGCCTTGGCTGCCGGCGTTGGTGGCTCTGAGGTCACGGCATTCAAGTATCTTTGAAAATCCGGCTGGAGTTTGCCAAAATCGTGAAGCAACCCCAATAGATAACCGACACCGGCATACTCCGAGCCTATTTCAGCTGCAAATCCAACACACAACCTTGCGACCATCTCACTGTGTGCAGTAAGGAGGTGTTCATGGGGCGTGACGGATAGGTTCCGGTGGGCGAGTATCATATTATGCTTACAAATAAATGATAGTGGTATTTCCACGCCCAAGTTACCAACAATATTCCTAAAGACCACACATCACAGCAATAAATTAAAAGAAAAATTAGTGCCTTTTCGAGATCCTTGCACGGCGGAGGGACAAATATAGAAAGTGGCGGGCTACGGGAAGAACTCTCGGACGGAGGAAGAAGAAGAGGAAGAGAAAGCGGAAGAAGCGGAATATCAGAGGACGCTCGAGAAGAGAAGTCCTGGGATTGATGCTGAAGCCGTCTCTGGGTCATTATGAATGAAGAGCCTCGCTACGGCTATAAGATACACGCGTTTGAGCTGTATTCAACCAGAATAATGCTTGTATGTATGAAGAGCTTCGCTACGGCTATAAGATACACGCGTTTGAGCTGTATTCAACCGGAATAATGCTTGGATGTATGAAGAGCCTCGCTACGGCTATAAGATGTACGCAGTAACGGATACGAAAGGTTCGCAGTTCTGTCGGGAGAAAAGTCGGATAAATGGGTTACATTTGTGTGCGACAGTGTAACGGTCTTGGTCTTATTATGGCTATACGTGCTTGTTTTGTCTGAACGGAAATATGTCCCCTTTTCTTTTAACTATATCCCTCGCTTGAGTTATGAATCTGAAAGCCGTACTTGCATTCCTTGTTTTGCATTCTTGTGCCGCATTCTCTTTTGCTCAGATTGATGGCACCTACACCGGCTCCCTTGACATTAACGGACAAAAACTGAAACTTATCTTTACGATTGAACGAGGAAAAGACGGGAGCACTTCCGGGGAACTGGATGTGCCCGCTCAAGGTGCGAAAGAAGTTCCTCTTTCGATACTTGCCAATACGGCAGGAGAGTTTATCGTGGATATACCTTCCATCAACGCCAAGTATGCCGGCAAGACCTTCGGAACTGATTCCGTAAACGGGACGTTTACGCAAATGGGGTGTTCTCTGCCGCTCTCACTAAAGAAAACTGTTTCGGTAAAGTCTGCTGTCCGACCCCAGACACCCGTCCCCCCGTTTCCCTATAAAAGCGTGGATGTGACTTTCCCGGGCAAGGACAAGGGCGTGACGTTGGCGGGGACGCTTTCCTATCTGGAGGGCTACTCCGTCGGTGCTTCCAAGCCTAATGTTGTGGTGATGGTCACGGGAAGCGGCGGGCAGAATAGGGATGAGGAAATCCTGGAACACAAACCTTTTGCCGTCATTGCGGATTACTTGGCACGCCACGGGATTGCCTCCCTTCGCTATGACGACAGGGGCGTGGGTGAGTCCACGTCCCTTGAGCCTGTCGACAAGATGACAACCCTTGATGTCGCCTCGGACGCGGAAGCGGCGTTAGCGTACGTTCGACAACTTGACGAGTTTGGCAAGGTCGGCATATTGGGACACAGTGAGGGTGGGATGGTTGCTTTTATGCTTGGTGCAAAGTCTCTACCTGATTTCATTGTGGCGATGGCCGCTCCCGGGGTGAGGGGCGACAAAGTCGTAATGGATCAGTTCAACTATCAGTCCGAACAGATAGGGAATGCGCAGCGTATGACACGGAAAGAAGATGTGGCTCGGATGTTTGGTCAAAAAGGCAACGCGTGGATGGATTATTTCCTTACCTACGACCCATCAGAGGATATCAAGAGAACTACCGTGCCTGTTTTTGCGCTCAATGGCGAGCTGGACAAACAGGTCTTTTTCCCCGAGAACCTTAATGCCATAGAAGCGGACTTACCCAAGAACAAGAAGAACTTTGTGAAGAGCTATCCCGGTCTTAACCACCTGTTTCAGCATGCCGAAACCGGTGCTCCCACCGAGTACTATGAGATAGAAGAAACCATCTCGCCCGTGGTTCTGTCCGATATAGTCACCTGGATAAAAGGTCTCTAACAGAGAAGTTTGACAGAAGAATCTTTCCTGTCCGATGGTGGTCTCGTGGCTGTCTTTCCTTTCGCACAGAGGCACCGCCGGAGTATTGGGAAAAAGAACGGCTGAACCAGTGGTTTTGGGATGGCTGAAAAACAGTCGTCATATTCCGCCAAATATGACGTCATATTTCACTCAAAGTGACGTCATATTTTTGAGACCGTTACAAGAGAGGGATTTGAGGGAACGAGGAAGCGAGAAAGAGACGAGTTTGGTACGTACCGAGAAGTCTTTTTTGCCCGTACCTCGATTAGGATGAGATATAGGCCGAAAAAGATTTCTCGGTACGTACCAAAATAGGTCTCCGAGACTGTGTCCCGTGTTTATCTCCGCAAAACACTTTCGACCACCTACCCGGGAGAAAATGTGGAGTATCCTTGAATTGTCGCTAATGTGTACGCCCATAGTCTCCGATTCTCCCCGTGTCACTTTGTAGTCAAGGAAGAGATATGTACACGGACGATGAATTACTTATGATCTCCGGGATCCAACATTTTGTCTTCTGCCAAGCTCAGTGGAGTCTCATCCACATAGAGCAGGAGTGGAAAGAGAATAGGCTGACGGCGGAAGGGCAGGTTTTGCACAAAAATGTGGATGATCCTTTTCTGGGCTATCGCAGGGATGATGTGGTGAAGATATACGCGATGCCTATTGTGTCGTATTCCTTGGGGATATATGGGGTGGCGGACTGTATTGAACTTACACCTATGCCGGAGCATGTGCCGGGGAAACCCTTTAGACACCCGCATTATCCCGGAGGGTGGGGTGTCAGACCTGTGGAATTTAAGCACGGGAAACCGAAGGAAGACAATGCCGACCGGCTTCAGCTCGCAGCACAAGCTGCCTGCATCGAGGAAATGTATGGGATCAATATCCCTTCCGGGAGTATCTTTTACGCAAAGACAAGGCACAGAGAAGAGGTAAAGTTGGATCCCGCATTACGCGAGGAGCTTCAGACCGTATGCCGGGAGATGCACCAACGAATGGCGGAAAAGCGCGCGGTGATCGGGACATACGGTACAAGGTGCAAGTCTTGCTCTCTTTTGGATCTCTGTATGCCCAAGTTGGGTAAAAAAGAGAGTGTCAGGATGTACATTCGTAGGAATATTTGGAACTCGAGACTATGAGAAAGTTGCTCAACACCTTGTACGTCACTACGCCGCTTGCCTATCTCTCTAAGGACGGAGATAATTTGGTGGTTAAGGCGGAGGGCGTCGAACTCTTTCGGATTCCCATCCGGAACATAGAAGAGGTCGTGATGTTCTCTCAGTTAGGTGCCTCTCCGGGCTGTATGAGACTTTGCATTGAGCATAATGTCGGGATGACTTTTCTTTCTCCCTCCGGAAGTTATATTGCCTCTTTGGATAGTGGCGCCAGGGGGAATGTGCTGCTTCGACGAGCTCAGTACAGGATGGCAGACAGTCCGGACGAAGCCGGCGCTTTGGCGCAGCGCTTTGTCGCAGGGAAAGTGGTGAACCAGCAGAAAGTCCTTAGCCGGTTTGTGAGGGATTACCGTCCGGAGCGTGCCCTCGAAGAGAAGTTTGAGGCGGGGAAGAGCTTTACGAAGCAAGCGCTCAAGGAGTTGGAGCACCTTACCGATGTCGTGAGTATAATGGGGATTGAGGGTTCTGTGGCTCAGCGGTATTTCGAGCTTTTTCCTCATTTGGTGCGAAACCAAGACTTTTCTTTTCCCGGAAGAAATCGTAGACCGCCCACAGATCCGATAAATGCTATGCTGTCGTTTTTTTATACCCTGTTAAGCGGTTCTTGCAGAGCTGCACTTCAGACCGTCGGTTTGGATCCTTATGTGGGTTTTCTGCATGCAGACAGACCGGGGCGAAGCAGTTTGGCTCTTGATCTTATGGAGGAGTTGAGAGCTTACCTTGTGGATAGATTTGTGCTCTCTGTCGTTAATAACAGGCAGGTGTCCCCCAAAGACTTTATCCAGCAGGGAGAAAGGGGCATTGTTATGACGGATGATTGTCGGAAAAAGCTTCTTGTGGCATGGCAACGTCGGAAGAGTGATGAGATAAAACATCCGTATTTGCTCGAGAGTGTGCCGTTAGGTTTACTCCCCTATATACAAGCTCTCTTGCTGGCAAAGTGCATCAGAGAGACTATCGACGACTATCCCGTTTTTGTGGCGCCATAAATCATGTACATACTTGTAACCTACGATGTAAATACAGTGGATCCCGCTGGAGCAAAAAGACTGAGAGAAGTGGCTAAGGCGTGTCGGAATTACGGGCAGAGGGTCCAAAACTCAGTCTTCGAATGTCTGGTGGAGCCTGCAACTTATGTCGAACTAAAAGATAAGCTCCTTTCTATAATCAATAAGGAGCGGGATAGTCTCCGCTTCTATCATATTGGGAATAATTACCGAGCTAAGATCGAAATATTTGGCTGTACCACCTCCTTTGATATTCAGGGCGAACTGATTGTATGAGACCTTTTCAGATGAGGCGCTCTGCAAAGACCTCTGTATGAGAGGGGTTAATGCTCCGAACTTTGTCTGCGCTTTTGCTTTTTTGCGCTTTTGCGTGAGACTACAGATGCAATCGTTTCGGACTAAGTTATATGGATCCTTTGGAAAATGGCTCGGGAATATGGGGGCATGTTAGGAGTGTTTTGCTCTGCACACGGAACACAGTTTCGGGGGAGTGTGTACAAAGGTCGGAATGCAAGGAATTGCTATGATTGGGACAGGGGTCTCTGTCGTGTACTGAAGCACTCTTGACCGTGTCCTGAATGTCGATAACAATGCAGCAGATACGGGCATTACGTAAAGGTCTCTGTATCGGATTCTCGTAAGTCGGCAAGTGGAAGCTAAGTTGTTTGCGAAGGTGGTGCACACAGCTTTTTTGCCGGTTACTCGCACGGCTTGAGCAGTAAGCACTTACCCAATTACGGCGCTTCGAATATAGCCCATCTGTAACCGCTATACTGCTGCTTCGCAAAAAGCCCTCTTCAAAACCTCTAAAAATCTCGCTATATTTGCCTCGTGGTCGCTCCCCGCGTGGGAGCGTGAATTGAAACCGGTACTCGTTTGCGAGCATTGCGGTCAACGAGGTCGCTCCCCGCGTGGGAGCGTGAATTGAAACATTTGGGAGAGCTGTTTTTGCACCTCGGCGTACCGGTGTCGCTCCCCGCGTGGGAGCGTGAATTGAAACCGCTTCCGACCTCCAAGCCCTACGCTCCACTGAGTCGCTCCCCGCGTGGGAGCGTGAATTGAAACCTCCGGCGTGGCTAAGCTCCCCCTTGTCCCGTACGTCGCTCCCCGCGTGGGAGCGTGAATTGAAACAGTCCTCGCAGGCGAACCGTGCTAATCCGCTCGAAGTCGCTCCCCGCGTGGGAGCGTGAATTGAAACTCGCTCCCCACTGCAACGGCTGCCCTGAGGTGGGTCGCTCCCCGCGTGGGAGCGTGAATTGAAACTCGCCTAAGCGCCTCGCCACCCGCGTGGACGTGGTCGCTCCCCGCGTGGGAGCGTGAATTGAAACCCGGGCTTACGGCTTTTTCGACCGACCAGCACGACGTCGCTCCCCGCGTGGGAGCGTGAATTGAAACCTCTGGAACTACGAAGTCACCACCTACACCACGGTCGCTCCCCGCGTGGGAGCGTGAATTGAAACGCGCACCACTTCGCGAACCGTAAGGGTGTCGGTGTCGCTCCCCGCGTGGGAGCGTGAATTGAAACATTGTTTTGTAAAATTAAAAATAGTACCTTTGTGTCGCTCCCCGCGTGGGAGCGTGAATTGAAACAGCCTCTCCCACTCGTCAGGGGTGCAAGGGTAGGTCGCTCCCCGCGTGGGAGCGTGAATTGAAACGGACTTATTGGCGAACTCAAGCGGGAGCGGGGCTGTCGCTCCCCGCGTGGGAGCGTGAATTGAAACCTCCAGCAGGCGCTTGGAGGCGGGGTCGTACGTGGTCGCTCCCCGCGTGGGAGCGTGAATTGAAACGCCTGCTCCTCTCCGCTGCCGCCAAGGAGCGACCGTCGCTCCCCGCGTGGGAGCGTGAATTGAAACTCCGCGTCCTCGGAGATCTTGGCGAGCCGCTCGAGGTCGCTCCCCGCGTGGGAGCGTGAATTGAAACGGCAGCAGATTGCGTCCTCCTATTTGCAGCTCGTCGTCGCTCCCCGCGTGGGAGCGTGAATTGAAACCCAGGGGCGGATGTTTACCCGTTTGTCCTTTACGGTCGCTCCCCGCGTGGGAGCGTGAATTGAAACATAATGTTTGTTTGTTTGATGTTACTGAGATTGGCGTCGCTCCCCGCGTGGGAGCGTGAATTGAAACTTACATTTCGCCGACACCGTGGAGACCTCGAGCAGTCGCTCCCCGCGTGGGAGCGTGAATTGAAACGCTTGGAGCTCGCTGACCTTGGTGTCCTGTGCTTGGTCGCTCCCCGCGTGGGAGCGTGAATTGAAACTCGAGGCTCGAGAGCGAAGAGATAACCGCCTTGGAAGTCGCTCCCCGCGTGGGAGCGTGAATTGAAACTTTGCTTCTGCAAAGCAAAGTTACCAATAAAAACGTCGCTCCCCGCGTGGGAGCGTGAATTGAAACTGTGTGACCGCAGCTAAAAGTTACTTCGTACCAAGTCGCTCCCCGCGTGGGAGCGTGAATTGAAACTGCACCGCCGAGCCCGCCCCCTTTCACCAGGCGGCGTCGCTCCCCGCGTGGGAGCGTGAATTGAAACTATCAAAACCGCTTAAGTACGGCGAGCACCTTGTAGTCGCTCCCCGCGTGGGAGCGTGAATTGAAACTATCTCCCGGAGCTTCTTCGCGCGCCCCTCGCGGAGGTCGCTCCCCGCGTGGGAGCGTGAATTGAAACCACTCGGTAACTGTCTCGTGTCCCTTTAGAACGCGGTCGCTCCCCGCGTGGGAGCGTGAATTGAAACTGAGCGGTGTCTTTTGCGTCCATATCTCTGTGATGTCGCTCCCCGCGTGGGAGCGTGAATTGAAACTTTGCCGTTATAGAGGATACGGTCGTCGGAGCTTCGGGTCGCTCCCCGCGTGGGAGCGTGAATTGAAACCTCCGCATCGGCTCCGGTGATTTCAAAAAGCACCGTCGCTCCCCGCGTGGGAGCGTGAATTGAAACGCCCACTATCGGGATGATATTGTATTGCCGGAGACGTCGCTCCCCGCGTGGGAGCGTGAATTGAAACGTCGTCGTTTCGTTGTCGGCGCTCTCAGCTTCTCGTCGCTCCCCGCGTGGGAGCGTGAATTGAAACTCCGGGAGCTCGAGGGGCTTAAGTCCACCCTCCGCGTCGCTCCCCGCGTGGGAGCGTGAATTGAAACGTCCAAAGGTATTTAGTCGGGTCGGAAGAGTCGGCGTCGCTCCCCGCGTGGGAGCGTGAATTGAAACAGCCAACTCTCGGGGCTCGGCGGAGAGGTGGGCGTCGCTCCCCGCGTGGGAGCGTGAATTGAAACGACTTAGGGGATGCGTAAAATAAATTAACAAGAAGTCGCTCCCCGCGTGGGAGCGTGAATTGAAACTAAAGGAATATATGGTGTATCCCTCCGGTATTTGTCGCTCCCCGCGTGGGAGCGTGAATTGAAACAAAAATTGGTGGAGCTCAGGGCGTTATTTCACGGTCGCTCCCCGCGTGGGAGCGTGAATTGAAACCACGTATCCTTGCTGTTAATCTCTATGAGCTCAATGTCGCTCCCCGCGTGGGAGCGTGAATTGAAACAGCCAACTCTCGGGCCTCGGCGGAGAGGTGGGCGAGTCGCTCCCCGCGTGGGAGCGTAACAAATCGCACGAACATAAGGGTTCTTTTTGTCCGAATCCAAAAAGTCGACAGAGGCACGTGCCGAGGAGATAATCTTACTCGGTACGTGTCTCTTTTTTTTGCTTGAGTATCGTCGGCGAGGGACGGGACAATTGCGGCATCCGAAAATCCCTCTGTTGAGACCTTTGCGTAGTACCTCATCTGCTCTCCGGTCGCTTTTGTGTCTCGGGCTCGGGGATGTATACAAGTATGTCCATTTTCGCCCTAGCACTCAGTGTCTTGCTTCTGAGATACTCTGCAAAGATCTCCTCGAAAAACGCCGGCTTTTTCGTGTGTAAGAGACCTTCCGGCAAAGTCCTCCTATCGTCATCGGGAGCACGGAGAATTCGTCCCGGCTTATTTTGTAAGAAAAGCAGTGACAAGGCTTGCCGTAAAATGAGTACCTTTGTGTGTATCTGACGACATTGACCGGTTTTCGTCACAGATAATTACCCCAGATAAAGTATTACGTCACTTGAAGAAACTTTACATTTACATCATTAAGACGTTTCTGCCGCTATTGCTCGGGAGCTTTGCGGTGGCGTGGTTCATTGTCGTGATGCAGCTGCTGTGGCGCTTCGTGTCCGACATTGTGGGCAAAGGGGTGGATGCTGTGGTGTTCATCAAATTGATGTTTTTTGCGGCGATGACGGTGGCACCGCTTGGTCTGATCTTGGCCATTCTGCTTGCCTCGCTGATGACGTTCGGTAACCTCGGGGAGCGTCTTGAGCTTCTTGCGATGCGGGCGGCGGGCATACCTCTTAGCCGAATCCTTAAGCCTCTCTTCTACGTCTCCGTTTTGATCGGCATTGGCCTCTTCGTTTTTGAAAACGACTGGATGATCACGAGCCAGGTGAAGTTTTGGCAATATTACTTTTCGATCAAAAACAAGTCCCCGGAGCTGGCCATCCCTACCGGAATCTTTTATAAAGAAATAGACGGATACAGCATCTACGTGGAGCGCAAAGACACCGAGCGCAAGATGATGTATCAGATGATGCTCTACGACTACCAAAAAGGGTTCCAAAATGCCACAGTCCTACTTGCAGACTCGGGAAAATTATACTCGACGGACAATGGTCGTGTGCTTGTCTTGGAGCTGTACAGCGGAGAGTCGTACAGTAACCTGAGGGAGAATCCGAATTACTATAACTCCTCCTCCGGTCTTGTGCCGTATATGCGGGAGCGGTTCTCCAAAAAGATCGTCCAGATACCTTTTAATACCGATCTCGATATGGTCGACGAAGGGGTATTGAGTAGCCAGTTTGTGGGGAAAAACGCGTGGGAATTGAAAGCATACACCGATTCTCTCCAGACCGAAATCGACTCCGTGGCGCGTATCAATCAGAGTATCATTCTGAGGCGAACGGGCATCATACCTCCCCAAATAGAGGGCGGTGTCCCCCCGGGGATCCTGTCCGGTGCCGCGGCCGGTTCCGGTGTCGCAGCTACAGGGGCTGTAGTCGGAGCTGTGGCCGGGGCTCTTGGCGCAATGGAGACTCCGGAGAGAGAGACGTCGTCTTTTGACCCCGGGAAGGTTTATAGATCGCTCGGGAAGAAAGAGCGAGCCGGGCTTGGTTTCGATGAGAAAATGAGCCTTATGGGGCTTCGTGACAAACGGCAAATGTATCGGAGTGCGGAAGGCACCCTCAGTGCCTTGCAGAATGAGCTCTATTTCTCCGCCGTTACTCAGAAGGATATGGTCGATCTTAAGTACAAAAATGAGTTCGAGTACTGGCGGAAGTTTACGTACCCCGTGGCCTGCATCGCCTTTTTCCTCGTCGGCGCACCGCTCGGTGCTTTGATCCGCAAAGGTGGCATCGGCATACCGTTTGTGGTTGCGGTCTTCTTCTTCATTATATTTTACTTCCTTGAGTCCACCGGCATCAAGATGAGCAGGGACGGGATGTGGCAGGTCTGGTTCGGGATGTGGCTCCCGAATATGGTGCTCATACCGATAGGTCTGCTCTTGATTCTGCTCGCGACCAAGGACTCCAACAAACTCAGTGTAGAGGCCTTTATGGTCTACTACCGCAAAGCGATGCGCACGAATACCGGTCGCAGTCCGCTTGTGGCAGTCCCCGCTTCCGACCGCACCTCATCGGACTACTTGGCTGTCGAAGGGAAGATGATGAGGCTCCACGGACTGGCCGAAGAGCTCAGTTACAAGGGAAGGATGGGCTACGTGCGTTTCTTCAGTGAGACGCACGACAGCCGAAAGCGTAACGAAATCAATCGCCTGATAGACGAAGTGACGGATATGCTGCACGGGGACAAGGATATACTGCTGGTTCACAGGTTAGGCGCGTACCCCGACCTCTCGCAGGTCTCGGGCATCCTTCTGCCGTATGACCGGAGGCTGAGGCTGCTTCTGATGGTCTTTTTCCCGGCAGGCATCTTCGTGTACCTGTACTACCTGCTGAGAGAGAAAGTGTACTTGAGCGAACTCAAACGCCTCGTCGAAGTGAACCTTCAAGTCCTCGATGAGGTTAAGCGGGTGAAGCGTCATTACGCCAATACCCTCCCCGAAGGACATTCCCGCCCGGATCCGGATACAGACCGAGAGTGACTCAAGGTACGTACCAAAGTAGGAAGCCGGTACAGACCGGAAATTATTCTTAGGTCTGTGCAAAAAAGACGAGACTTTTGATAGAAAAAAGAAACAGAAACAGAGAGAAAAATACAGCATTTATGGAAAAGGAATTCAGACTGAGTACCATCCCCGAAGCGATCGAGGATGTACGCAACGGTAAGATCATTATTGTGGTGGACGACGAAGACCGTGAGAACGAAGGCGACTTCATTTTGGCGGCCGAAAAAGCCACTCCGGAGAAGGTTAACTTTATGCTCCGCTATGGGCGCGGTGTCCTGTGTACTCCTATGGCGGAGTCCTGGGCTGATCGCCTGAATCTCCCGCTCCAGGTGTCTGAAAATACCTCTCTGCACGAGACGCCGTTCACGGTCACGGTGGACTATCTCCACAAAGGAGTCACTACCGGCGTGTCGATGTACGATCGTGCCACGACGATTGTCGAACTGGCGAACCCCGAAAACGCGTCCGTGGACTTTGCCCGCCCCGGACATATCAACCCCCTTCGGGCAAAAGAGAAAGGCGTACTCCGCCGTGCCGGTCACACCGAAGCCACGGTGGATCTGGTCAAGCTTGCAGGACTGAAGCCCGTCGGGTGTCTGATCGAAGTGGTTCAGGAAAACGGAGAGATGGCGCGTATGCCCCAGCTATTTGAGATTGCCAAAAAGTTTGACCTCAGGGTCGTCACCATCGCAGACCTTATCAAGTACCGACTCGAAAGTGACTCCGTGGTAGAGAAAGGGGTCGAGGCCATTCTGCCCACAGAACACGGCGACTTCCGGATCATACCTTTCAAGCAGATCTCCAACGGTATGGAGCACGTGGCGCTCGTCAAAGGTGACCTTCGGGAGGGTAATGAACCGCCTCTTGTGCGGGTACACAGTTCCTGCCTCACGGGTGATGTCTTCGGCTCTTACAGGTGCGACTGCGGGGATCAGCTCCATAAAGCCATGGAGATGGTTCAGGCCGAAGGACGCGGTGCCGTCATTTACCTCAATCAAGAGGGCAGGGGTATAGGTCTGATGAAAAAGATAGAGGCCTACAAACTTCAGCAGGAGGGCTTGGACACGGTCGAAGCCAATGTCCACCTCGGATTTAAGCCCGACGAAAGAGACTACGGGGTAGGGGCGGAGATCCTCCGCCAGCTCGGTATCACGAAGATGCGTCTGATGACCAATAATCCTGTCAAACGTGTAGGTCTCGAAAGCTACGGGCTTGAGATCGTGGAAAATGTCCCCATAGAGATCAAACCCAATAAGTACGATAATAAGTACCTCAAGACTAAGAAAGAAAAGATGGGGCATACCCTGAGGGAGGTGTAAACGGAGATGGGAGAGACGACACCGAAAGAGCCGGATCGGGAAGAGGCTCGGAATCGGGAAATACAATCGGAGAAGCCCGTCGGGGGTATGGCGAAGGAAGGGTCAAAAGCTTCCTTTGCGATGCTTTGGCACCTTTTCAAGGTATTCTTTCTCATCGGTGGCTTTACCTTTGGGGGAGGATATGCTATGTTGGAGCTTATCCGTGTCCAGATAGTGGACAAGGAGAAGTGGCTCGACAATGAATCTTTCATCGATCTCTTTGCTGTGGCACAGTCTCTGCCCGGGGTCTTTGCGGTTAATATCTCGATATTCATCGGTTACCGCCTGCAAGGTTTTTGGGGGGCTTTGGTTTGTGTCATCGGTACGACTCTTCCGAGCTTTATCATCATCCTCATCTTAGCCATTTACGCGCAACAGGTCAAGGATAATCCCATCGTTTCGGCCATATTCAAGGGCATACGGCCTGCGGTGGTCGCCTTAATCATAGCTCCGTGCGTTTCGGTTTGGAAAGCGCTTAAGCTCGGTCGGAAGTATCTTTGGATTCCCGTCCTTTGTGCGGTGTCCGTCACTTTTCTCGGAGTGAGTCCGGTGACCGTGATTATTGTGAGCGCGGCAGCAGGCTGGCTCTACACCAAGTTTGTCCTTCACAAATTGCCTTCTGCCAAGTGATATGGTCTACTGGTATCTATTCCTCGTATATCTCAAAATCGGGCTTTTGGGCTTCGGTGGCGGGTATGCTATGCTCACGTTGATTCAGGAAGAGGTGGTAGAGCGTTATGGGTGGTTGACTATTCAAGAATTTACCGACGTTGTCGCCATCTCCCAGATGACTCCGGGACCAATCGGGGTCAATAGTGCCACTTACATCGGCTATGTGGTCACGGGGAACGTGTGGGGAAGCATTTTGGCCACAGTGTCGGTGATGATACCCTCCTTTGTCTTGGTGCTTGTCATCTCGCTCTCGTTTGCCAAATTCAGAAGCAATCCCCACGTCGAAGCCGTCTTCACAGGCATACGTCCTGCGGCAGTTGGGCTCATCGCGGCGGCGGCTATGCTCCTGATGAACGAAGAAAATTTCATAGACTTCGGAAGCTACATCTTCTTCGGTCTTACGCTGGTAGCCGTACTCAAAAATTGGCTTCACCCTATTCTCTTGATTGTGCTTGCGGGCCTGGGTGGTTACTTCGTGTACTCGGGCATTTTCTGAGACACGTACCGAGAAACTTTTTTTGACCGTACCCTGCTTACACGGAGACACGGACATAGAGGATCGCCTCGGTCTGTGTGAAAAAACAAAGCAGATATGGTGTTTTTTTAGAACATGCCTTGTGTTAAGATGAACCCCTTTACAAATCCGATGTCTACTCCATTCACTCGCTCGGTACTGTCCGGCATCCTACTTATCCTGCTTCCTGTCGCGCTTTCGGCCCAAGATAGACGGTTGTGGTACGATGAGCCTGCCCGGGAGTGGGAGAGCGAACTTCCGCTCGGCAACGGCAGGCTGGGACTTACTGTGGCAGGGAGCATCTATGAGGAGACCCTCCCGCTTAACGAGATAAGTATGTGGAGTGGGAGCGAGGATCCGACCGCTTTCGACCCCCGGGCGAAGGATTACCTGCCTCTCATACGCGAAGCTTTGCTGAGAGGCGAAAACGCCAAAGCTCAGCAGTTGATGTACGATCACTTCAAATGCGGAGGCAAAGGGTCGGCCTTCGGTAATGGTTCCGGTAGTCCTTACGGGTCGTATGAGGTACTCGGCTTTTTGCACCTTACCCATTTTCTGCCCAAGGGGAAGGTGCAGGGCTACAGTCGTGAGCTTCTACTGAATTCGGCTCTGGCGCACACCTTCTTTAATATCGACTCGGTACATTATACCCGATCCTATTTCGTTTCACAAGGTGCAGAGGATGTCATCGTTATCAGGCTCTCCGCGGACCGCAAACGGAAGATTTCTTTTTCCGCCAAGCTGTCGAGACCTGAAAATGGGCGGGTGACTGCACGAAAAGGACGTTTGTACCTCACGGGACAGTTGCCCGATGGTTTCGGAGGCAATAAAGGAACGAAATACGAAGCCGAAGTGGGTATCTTCCCCGATGGAGGTAAAGTGCTGACGGAAGGCGATTCCGTAACGGTGCGCGATGCAGATGCCGTGATGCTCGTGGTTGCCGCTTCGACGGATAATTTACCCCCGGGCAAAAAGAAGACGCAGTCACCATCCAAAGCCTTGAAAGACGTGGACGGAGTGGATTACGAGACGCTGTACCGGTCGCACTATGAGGCGTATGCACCGCTTTTTAATCGTGTGCATTTGTCGCTCGGGAAGCGTCTGCCCTATGATTCTTTACCCACCGACGAAAGGCTGATTGCGTTCCGATCTGCTGACGACCCCGGCCTAACGGAGCTGTATTTTGATTTCGGGAGGTACCTCATCCTCTCCGGCACCCGTCCGGACTCTTGGCCGATGAACTTGCAAGGATTGTGGACGAACCGTATGCAAGCACCTTGGAATGGGGACTATCACCTGAATATAAACCTCCAAATGAATTATTGGCCCGTGGAGGTCGTTAATCTCCCGGAGTACGCCCTGCCTCTTTTGGACTTTACCCGCGATCTTGTCCCGAACGGTCGGAAGAGTGCCCGTACCTTCTATGATGCGGACGGATGGGTCGCACATATGATGTCGAACCCTTGGCACTTCACAGCCCCCGGAGAGCATGCCTCGTGGGGCGCTACAAATACCGGCGGGGCGTGGCTCACGGGACATATCTGGGAGCACTTCCTCTATAACCGCGATACGCTCGCCCTACGGAGATACTATCCTGTGATGCTCGAAGCGGGCAAATTCTTTCTGTCGTCGCTCATCAAAGAACCCAAGCACGGCTGGCTCGTCACTGCACCCTCTTCGTCCCCCGAGAACGGATTTTTTATGGACGGTGTACCGGATCCCGTGTACGTCTGTATGGGACCCACTATGGATGCTCAGATTATCCGCCGGCTTTTCAATAGTCTGATAGACGCGGCGACGGTACTCGGGATCTACGACCCGGCTCTCACGGAGATGGCCAATGATTTGCCCCTACTGCCGCCCAACCGGATCTCGGACCAAGGCTACTTGATGGAATGGTTGGAAGACTATCGGGAGACGGATCCGCACCATCGTCATGTATCGCATCTTTTCGGACTTTTCCCCGGATCCGAGATTACCCCCTCACGGACTCCGGAGCTTGCGGATGCTGCCCGCCGGACACTTGAGAGACGGGGTGACGGAGGCACCGGATGGAGTCGGGCTTGGAAGATCCTCCTGTGGGCGCGTCTTAAAGATGGCGACCGGGCGTACAAGCTCTTTAGGAACCTTCTTATGCCCGCGATCAATGCTTCGGATCCCTCAAGGCATGGCAGCGGCACCTATCCGAACCTATTTTGCGCCCATCCGCCTTTCCAAATCGACGGGAATCTCGGCGGTACCGCGGCCATAGCGGAGATGCTCCTCCAGAGCCACGAAGGCTTTATAGAGCTTCTTCCCGCAATCCCGTCAGCGTGGGAGAAGGAAGGCGAGTTCCGTGGGCTGAAAGCTCGGGGCAATATTGAAGTGTCCGTGAAGTGGCGGGACGGGAAAGTGACCGAAGCGGTGTTTTCCACCCCGTTGGATGAGACGACATTCAGAGTCAAAACCTCATCCGGAGCGATTAAGGAGTTTGACCTTAAGAAAGGTGCGCCTCTCACACTGACCGATCTCTGACCTGAAATAGCCCATTATGCCGTTTACCGACAAGCCCCAACAGGTTCTCAGCGAGATTTCTCCAAAGTCCAAACCCTATCCGATCTATGTGTTGATGGGGGAGGAGACGTATTACATCGACCAAATCGAGCAAAAGCTCACGCGGACTTTCTTGCCCGAAGAGGAGTCACACGACTTTAATCTCACAGTGCTTTACGGACTCGACACTCAGGTGTCGTCCGTCTTGAATGCGTGTATGAGGCCGCCTATGGGTACCGCGCATACGATTACCGTCGTGCGTGAAGCTCAAGACCTCTACCTCGGCAACCGGGGTTCCCGAAAGGAAGGCGAGACGCCGTTTGATTCTCTTGCCCCGCTGTATAAAAATCCATCGCCTTTCAATATCCTCATCCTCTGCTTCAAAGGTAAGTCTCCCGCGCGGACGCTTAAGGTGATGAAAGAGATCGAGAAAGTGGGGCTTGTCGTCTCTTCTCCCGAGATTAAGGAGTACAACATCCAAAACTACATCCCTTCCATAGCGTCCGAGCACGGACTCAGCCTCGGATACGACGCCGTGATGACGGTCAAGGAGCACCTCGGCAACGACATCGGACGGATAAACTCAGAGTTTCGGAAGTTGGTCACTGCTCTCCCCGCAGAGGCTCGGAAGAATGTTTCTTCCGAGATGATTCTGAAGTACACGGCGCTCAATAAAGAGTACTCGCCATTTGACCTGAAAAACGCCCTTGCCCTCAAAGACAGGGCTCGTGCGCTTAAAGTGGCACGTGCCCTCTCTCTCGATGCCAAGCGTGTTCCGGTCCAAGTGATTATCCCCATCCTCTTCAATTACTTTGCAAACCTCTTGATCGCCCTCTATGCGCGAAGTCTTGACCCCAAAGTAATCTCAGACTACCTCGGACTGAAGTTCCCGCGACAAGCCCAGGAGTACGTCAATGGTCTGAGAAACTACCGACCGGGCAAGATTACGGCCATCATCTCGTACCTCCGGAAAATGGACGCGAGGAGCAAGGGGATGTATTCCGACGAGGGCGACCCCCGGGAGATACTTACCGATCTGGTTTTATTCGTCCTGAACTGAGCCGAGACAGCGCTTCGTATAAGTCCCCGGTGGGGTACGTACCAAACATTTCTTTTTGCTCTGTATCTTTTCTCCAAATCGGTCTGTGTCCTGCTTCCTTCCCGGTCTGTACCAAATTTCCCGGGATGCCCCCGACGAAAAGTTGTTTTTTGGGTACCTTTGGAAAAACATAATTCGGACTTTTAAAATAGATACTTCTGTATGACCCCAAATAACGTGGCCGCACAATTGGCCAAACATCTCTTGGCGGTGGGC
>SFHG01000029.1 GCA_004555765.1 Bacteroidales bacterium | reverse complement strand
TACGATGCCGTCCGGTCGGCAAACTCTTGGACAATTGGTCAAATATGGTGCCGTGGGTGTGCTTAATACGCTCATTACGGCGCTGGTGATTTACGTGTGCCAAGAGCTGTGGGGCATAAGCCCCGTAGCAAGTAACGCCATCGGGTATGCGGCAGGACTCGTCAATAGCTTTGTCTTCAACAGCCGATGGACCTTCAAGAGCGCTTTTTCGTGGCGAAATTTCATCGGATTTATGCTCGCTTTCGGCGTCTGTTACGTGATTCAGCTGCTGGTGCTTTTGGCTCTGAAGGAAGTGGACGCCATCCCGCCGTACCCTCGGCAGTTGATCGCAATGGTCGTCTACACCGGGGCAAACTTTTTGCTCAACAAGTTCGTCGTCTTCCATAAGTAGCATCCCGCCTATCCCGCCATGTCCGCAAAGACCGCCACGCTCACCGTTATTATTCCGTGTTTCAACGAGGAACAGGTACTCCCCGCGTGCTATGCCCGTGTCAAAAGCATGTTGGAGGGGATGAGAGCTGATTTCGGGGTCGAGGGCTTCGTTCTCTTCGTCAACGACGGTAGCAGAGACCGCACCCCTTTTATCCTTAATGACCTGGCGAAAAAAGACCCCGGCACGGTGCAAGTCATCCACCTCTCCCGAAACTTCGGTCACCAGCCGGCCCTCACCGCCGGGATGAGGTACTGTCACACAGACTTCGCCGTCTCTATGGATGCCGATCTCCAGGATCCGCCCGAAGTAATCCCCGAGATGTACCGACGGATGCGGGACAGCGAGGTCGACGTGGTCTACGGTGTGCGGTCGGAGAGACAGGGCGAGACGTGGTTCAAAAAAGCCAGCGCCAAGGCTTTCTACCGAATCCTCAATATGATGAGCGAAGTGCCTCTGCCCGTAGACACCGGTGACTTCCGTATGATGGACAAAAGCGTCTTGGACGCCTTTCGCTCCCTCCCCGAGCATAACAAATACATCCGCGGGCTTATCTCGTGGCTCGGTTTCACCCAGGCCCCGCTCGAATACCGGCGCGAAGCCCGTTTCGCAGGAAAGACGAAGTATTCGCTCAGCCAGATGGTGTCTCTCGCCGTGAACGCGATGCAGCACTTTTCCCACAAACCCCTCAAGCTCGCGATGAGCCTGGGCTACATCACCGTCCTTCTGGCAGTCCTCCTCGGGCTTTGGGTCATTTTGGGCAAGGTCTTCGGCTTTACCCACCCGGAAGCGGGCTGGTCTTCGATCGTCTTTTTCATCGCGTTCTTTGCCGGCATACAGCTCATATCCCTCGGGATGCTCTCGAGCTACGTCTCCCTCATCTTCGACGAAGTGAAAGAGCGACCCGAGTACATCGTAGCCCGGACGCTGAATCTCCCGGATCCCGTCCCGCCTTTCTCCCCACTCACCCTCAAAGACTCAGACGATGCAAAAAGAGAACCTCGATAAGCATCTCTCCGATAAACTGTACGAACTATTTGGTCGCGACCTATACGCCGCCCTCGAAAGCTCTGCCGACGCACTCGGACAGGAGCTACGGGTCGTCGGCGGCACGGTGCGCGATCTCATCCTCGACCGTCCTACGTCCGACTTCGATTTCGTGACCGAAGGCAGCGGACTTCTTCTCGCGGAGCAACTGAAAGAAAAGCTTGGGAAGAGGGCGCGCGTCACGCTCTTCCGAAACTTCGGTACCGCACAGGTCAAGTATCGGGGCTTGGAGTTGGAGTTTGTCGGCGCCCGGCGCGAGAGTTACCGGGCTGATAGCCGGAAACCGGTCGTCGAAGAGGGCAGTTTCGCTGATGACGAGAAGCGGAGAGATTTCACCATCAATGCCTTGTCGATTACGCTAAACGGATCCGGGAAAGGCACCCTCCACGACCCATTCGGCGGACTCGAAGACCTCGAGAGAGGTCTTATCCGCACACCGCTTGATCCGGATGTCACGTTCTCGGACGATCCCCTCCGTATGATGAGGGCGGTGCGCTTCGCTGCCCAGCTCGGCTTTACCGTCCCGGAGGAAATCAAGGAAGCGATTCGCCGTAATTCCGATCGTCTCAAGATCGTAAGTATGGAGCGGGTGACAACGGAGTTCCTCAAGATTATGGACTCAAGAAAACCTTCCGTCGGTCTCGGACTGATGCAGGAGACAGGGCTGATGTCGCTCTATCTCCCGGAGATCTCTGCCCTTATGGGCGCTGAGACGCGGGACGGCATCGGACACAAAAACAACTTTTACCACACGATAACCGTGGTGGATCAATTGTCCGACAGATCCGACAAAGAGGAGCTGAGGCTGGCGGCTCTTTTTCACGACGTAGGCAAGCCCATCGTCAAGAAATTCACGCCCGGGGCCGGTTGGAGCTTTTACAACCACGACTTCGTGGGAATGAAGATGCTCCCCAAGATCTTCCGACGTGTCAAACTGCCACTCGACGAGCGCCTGAAGTACGTCCAGAAGCTCGTCCGTCTCCACATGCGTCCCGCCCAGCTTGCAGACGAAGGGGTCACCGACTCTGCCGTCCGTAGGCTTCTCTTCGAGGCAGGCGACGACATCGACGACCTGATGACGCTTTGTGAAAGCGACCTGACGAGCAAAAATCCCGACAAAGTCCGCAAATACCTCGACAACTTCGCTCTCGTCCGCGAGAAGCTCAAAGAGATCGAAGAAAAAGACCGCATCCGCAACTTCCAGCCCCCAGTCAAAGGCGAAGAAATTATGGCCACATACGGACTGGAACCACGGCGGGAAGTCGGGCTCATCAAGGAAGCGATAAAAGACGCGATTTTGGACGGCATCATCCCCAACGACCACGAAGCCGCCTATGACTTTATGGTCAACTTTGCCCGTAAAAATTATGGGCTCGAGCCTTTGGTCTGAGTCTCAGTCTACCTCTATCCCCAACCCGCGACAAATCAGCGCCTCGCGTATGTAGAGACCGTTCTGCGCCTGCGTGAAATAGTAGGCGTGCGGTGTATGGTCTACGTCCATGGCGATCTCGCCCACACGGGGCAGAGGGTGGAGAATCCGCATATTTTCCTTCGCATCTTCGAGCATAGACGCCCTGAGGACGAAAGCGTTCTTTATCGCCTCGTAGTCCTCTTCGTCCGTGAAGCGCTCCCTCTGCACGCGGGTCATATAGAGGATGTCTGTGGCATTGATGACTTCTGGAGAGAGGTCGTTGGTGTAGTCGGCGGGGATGCCGTGCTCGTCGCAGTACCCCACATACTCGTCGGGCAGCGCCAGTTGCTCAGGCGCCACGAAGATGAACTTCGGTGAAAAATGGCTCAGTCCCGAGATCAGCGAGTGCACCGTCCTGCCGTACTTCAAGTCTCCTACCATCGTCACCGTGAGGTCGCTTAGCGTCCCTTGCGTCGCAGCTATGGAGTAGAGGTCCAGCAGTGTCTGGCTCGGGTGCTGGTTCGCGCCGTCACCGGCGTTGATCACGGGTACGTCCGTCACTTCGCTCGCATACTTGGCTGCCCCTTCGAGGAAGTGGCGCATAATGATGATGTCGGCGTAATTGGAGACCATCCGGATGGTGTCATAGAGACTTTCGCCCTTCACAGAGCTTGAGTTCTTCGGATCCTGAAACCCGATGACGCGCCCTCTGAGGCGGTTGACTGCCGTCTCAAAGCTGAGGCGTGTCCGTGTGCTTGGCTCAAAGAAAAGGGTAGCCGCCACTTTCCCTTGGAGAAAATCTTGATTGGGCGCTTGCTCGAAAAAGCGCGCCGTTCTTAGAATTTTGAGGATATCGTCCTCTCCCAGTTGTTCTATGGAATACAGGCTCCTTGGGTTCATACTCACTTCGGCAACTAAATGATACTGTTATTTTCAAAAGAGATTTGCGGCAACTCGGGATTCACGTCCGATACCTCGCAAATATACCCTTTTTGAGCCGAAGAGCGGATATCGGGGTGTGAGAAGTGCCGGAGCCCGCTTCCGATTTTTCCCGAGGCAGAAGCAGTTCGGTCTCCCGAAAAAATGCACTTTTTCTGCTGTATAATGTGTAAAAAGCCGCTTTTAAGTACAATATTTGGGGAATAGTGCAGGAAAAAGTGCATTTTTCTCGCGAAAAGCTTGCATATGTCAGAAAAACCCATTACCTTTGCATCGTGGTTTTTTCATAATAGTATTAGATTAAAGGTTAAACAAGAAAGAATTGGGATGTCGTGAGACATCCTTTTCTCATTTTATGGGGGTGCCTCGTCCGCCCCGGGGAGATACAGACCAAAAAGTTTTTCCCGGTCTGACCCGGACGGAAGTTTCGTACGGTACCGGATTCTTTTCTTGCACGTACCAAAATTGAAGTGGAAAATGAGGGGAGGAAAAAAGTGGTACCTTTGTAACGTCGGAAAGTTTCCTTGAGGCGAGGAAGGTAGGGCGGCGACCACCGACAGACCTTTCTCCCGAAGAGCAGAAAAAGCAATGCGTACGATTCACATCATCAATGGTCCCAACCTCAATAGGCTCGGTTCGCGTGAGCCGGAGCTGTATGGCAGTACCGCTTTTGAGGATTATCTGGAGCGCCTGCGGGCGCTTTTCCCGAGCGTGGATCTTGTCTACTATCAGTCCAATCACGAAGGTGACCTCATAGATTACCTCCAAAGTGGCGTGGATGGCGAAGCCATCGGTGTCGTACTCAACGCCGGAGCCTATTCCCACTACTCCTATGCAATTCGCGATGCCGTCGCGATGGTGCACGTGCCGGTGATAGAGGTCCACATCACCAATATCGCGGCGCGGGACGAATTCCGTCACACTTCCGTGCTGACGCCTGTCTGCGAAGGAATGCTCTCGGGCTTCGGTCTGGACGGGTACAGGCTCGCCGTCGCGCATTTGCTTGCAAGGCGGTGAAGCGAGGGGTGAGGGCAAGAGCAATTTTGAAGTTTGAACATAGAGAAGAACAAAGATTTAATATGGTACATAAAGCAACAAAAATAGTCGCTACCATTTCGGACTTGAGGTGTGACGCGGATTTCCTCAGGCAGGTGATTGCCGAGGGTGTGAATGTCGTGCGTATGAATACCGCACACATGACGGAACTCAGCTCAGAAAGCTCCTCGGCGAAGAGGTCTCGATCGTCGCAAATCCCCTTCAATCGTCGACGCACGAAGTGCTGTCCGTGAACTACGCCGGCTTCGTGAACGACGTGGCTGAGGGACACCATATCCTCATTGATGACGGTCTCATAGACTTTCTCGTGGTCAAAAAAGAGAGAGACTTTCTTCGCTGTACCGTCCTTAACGACGGCATCGTGGGATCGCGTAAGAGCGTGAACGTCCCCGGAGCACATTTCAAGCTCCCCGCTCTCAACGAAAAAGACCACCGCGCCATCCTCTATGCCATCGATCACGGGGTGGACTTCATCGCCCACTCCTTCGTGAGAAGCAAGGAGGATGTGCTGGAGATACAGAGCATCCTCGACGAACACAAGAGCCCGATAAAGATCATCTCCAAAATCGAAAACCAACAGGGCATCGACAATATCGACGAGATAATTGACGCAAGCTACGGCATAATGGTGGCACGCGGAGACCTCGGCATCGAACTCGAATTCGAGAGAATACCCGCCTTGCAATCTATGATGGTGCGCAAGTGCATCGCCAAAAAGAAGCCCGTCATCGTGGCTACCCAGATGCTGCACACCATGATGACCTCCCCCAGACCCACGAGAGCCGAAGTCTCGGACGTCTCCGGAGCCATTATGATGAATACCGATGCCGTTATGCTCTCCGGAGAGACTGCAAACGGCAAATATCCCGTGGAGGCAGTCCGCACCATGGCGGCCATCATCCACGAAGCCGAGCAGCATAAGACTTGGGCGGACAAGAAGATTAAGCCCGACGCGTCCAAAAACGAGATCGACATCACCGGTTTCATCGCCAAACAAACCGTCCGCAGTGTGGATCAGCTCGGCGTGAAGGCCATTATCAACGACACCTTTAGCGGACTGACGGCACGAAGCCTCGCTTCGTACCGCGGCAATGCCCCGATCTACGCCATCTGCTTCGATGAGCGCAAGTGTCGTGAGCTCTCCCTCTCGTACGGTGTGCACGCCTTTTACCGCAAGAATACCGGTGGAGATAAGGGTATCTTTTACTACGACACCCTTAGAGAACTGCTCGACCGCGGTATGCTCAAGGAAAACGACTTGGTCGCATACGTTGGCGGAATGCTCTCGGACGAAACAGGCACAACGACACTGACCATCAACCGCGTCAAAGAGGCCATAGAGTACTATGCCGCACAGCACCCAGAGGAAGTTCCGGAGCACATTGAAGGAGATTGAGCTCGAGCGCTACATCTCGGCTCACTCCACACCGGAAGCGGACGAACTCCGAAGCGTGGTAAATCGCGCGGAGCAGGAGCTGGTCTATCCGAGGATGGTCTCCGGTCATCTCCAGGGTATTCTCCTCACGTTTCTTGTACGGATGCTGCGTCCTAAGCGGATATTGGAGCTGGGGACATTCGCGGCTTATGCCACGATCGCTCTTGCACGAGGCTTGGAGGACGGCGGAAGAGTAGTGACGGTGGAGATAGACCCGGATCTCGAACCATTCATCCGTAAGAGTCTCCGGGATGCGGGAGTGGAGCAAAAAGTGGATCTGCTCTTCGGTGACGCAACCGCATTAGTCAAGTCCGACCGGATTGACCTTTCGGAGACGACTTTGGTCTACATCGATGCCAATAAAAGACATTACACAGAGTATTACGAGGCCATAGTCCCGAAGCTCGGGAGTGGGGCGTTCGTCCTCGCAGACAACGTGCTGTGGGGTGGCAAAGTGACGGATCCCGATGCCCGGGATCTTCAGACTGAGGGCATAAGGGCTTTTAACGACCTCGTACGGGATGACCCAAGAGTGGAGCAAGTCATCCTCCCCATCCGTGACGGGCTTACGCTTATCTCTATTAAATAAACATAAGAATAACGATACAATGGATAATCTCAGGACGACCAAAGTGGCCCGTCTCATTCAGAAAGAACTCGGCGAGATACTCCGTCTCGAGACGCAAAAGCGCCACAGCGGAGAGATGATCTCCGTCACGGAGGTGCGGCTCAATCCCGACCTCTCCAGTGCGCGTGTCTTCCTCTCCTATTTCCCCGACGCAAAGAAGGAGGAGTTGAAAGCTTTCATCAAAGAAAATGCGTCATTTCTCCGCGGAGAAATGGGGCGTAGGATGAAGAGCCAACTCAGACGCATCCCCGAGCTGTTTTTTACCGAGGATAACAGTCTCCTTGAAGCCCGGCGCATAGACGAGCTCCTTCGACACTCCGAGTCTGAGGAATGACCGGGACAAGTCGCACCGCTTTTTCTTTCTTTGTAGCGCTTCGCTACTTTTTCTCGGGGAAAAGTGCCGCGGCGGTCAATGTCATTGCGTTCATTTCGGTTATGGGCATTGCCCTCGTCGCTCTGGCGATGGTGGCAGTGCTCAGCGTCTTTAACGGCTTCGAGGTCTTTACGGACAGTCAGCTCTCCGCGCTCTCTCCCGAGTACGTCATTGAGAAAAAAGACGGGTCGGTATTCAGTGCATCAGAGGTCTCTCTCCCCGGTGCTGCCCCGGTGCTCAAAGGGGAGGCTGTGGCCTCCTACGAGAGCAATAGTCAGCCCATAGAGCTTATTGGCGTGGACAGCACCTACCTCTCCGCCGTCTCCATCCGCCCTGCGGTCTTTGAGGGAAATTGGGATCTCGGCTCTCCCGAAGCTCCGGGCGCCGTCATCGGTATAGGTGTGGCCGCCAATCTCGGTACGGGGGCGGGCTATGTCGAACCGCTTGTGCTTACGTTGCCCAAGCGCCTGGGACGTATCTCTCCCGTGATGCCCCAGCGGGGATTTTTGTCCAAAGAACTCTTTGTGGGTGGAGTCTTTCGCGTAGACCAAAAAGAAGACCGCACGCTCGGGTATATCTCGATTCAGACGCTGAGGGATCTGCTCCTCTATGATGGCGACGAAGTGAGCTTTCTTGCCCTCCCGCCGCATCTCGCTCTTAATCCCGAAAAGATAGCGGCCTCCCTGCCGGAGGGGTTTGTCCTCAAAGACAAGAGGGCACAGTACCCCGAGATATACCGTGTCCTTAATGTAGAGAAATGGGTCTCTGTCCTTCTTCTCCTTTTTGTCCTCCTGCTCTCCCTCTTCAGTGTTGTCTCCACCTTGGGGATGCTCATTATCGAGAAAAGGGAAGACTCTGCAGTCCTCGCAGTCCTCGGTGCGAGACCCGGGACCATCGATAACATCGTCGTCCTCGAGGCTTGGCTTCTGTCCGTCACGGGTGTCCTTATAGGCGTGCCGCTCGGCATCCTCCTTGTCCTGGCTCAAGATGCCTACGGGTGGCTCAAGCTGGGCGGCGGTAGTGGCGCCGGCTCCTTCCTCCTTGATGCCTATCCAGTGGATTTGAGACTCGGGGATATTGCCCTTGTGGTGGTCGTCATCCTGCTTATCGGCTGGCTCTCGAGCCGCATTGCCTATTTGCTCTTCAAGGGAAGCAAGAAGTGACTCTCACGGGGTACGTACCGGGAGGAAAACGTAGGCCGTACCGAGGATGAAGAATGGTACAGGCCGGGAAGCTTTTTTCGGTCTGTATGAAAAAAGATTTGGATGACTGCCAAAAGTTTGGTACCTTTGCAGTGCAAACAAAAAAATAGATCGCGGAGTGGAGCAGTGGTAGCTCGCCGGGCTCATAACCCGGAGGTCGATGGTTCGAGTCCGTCCTCCGCAACTTTCCCTCCCCCTTTTTTAGAGCCAACCCGAAGCGGAATTGCCGACGGTTGGTTCTTTTTTATTGCTCTTTCCGGACAAAACTGACGCTCAAGTGGATATCTTTGAGTAAATTTGCCCGAATTATAGCGAGTTAATCGAGACAACAACAACAACGCTGACTAAGCAATATTTTTCATCACAGTTATTCAAACATTTATGAATGTCATTACCAAGACCGTCAAACTCCCTGATGGCAGAGAGATCACCATCGAGACGGGAAAGCTTGCCAAGCAGGCTGACGGTGCAGTGACGGTTCGCATGGGCAACACCGTATTGTTGGCAACCGTCGTAGCGGCCGCAGAGGCCAAACCCGATGTGGACTTTATGCCGCTTCAGGTGGAATACAAAGAGAAGTTCTCCGCTGTGGGGCGTTTCCCCGGAGGTTTTACCCGCAGAGAGGGACGTATGTCCGACTATGAGATCCTTATCGGTCGCCTCATCGACCGCGCGCTCCGCCCCCTCTTTCCGGACGACTATCACGCGGAAGTCTACGTGACGGTTACGATGTTCTCCGGTGATGAAAATGAGCTCCCCGATCAGCTCGCAGGTCTTGCAGCCTCTGCGGCTCTTGCCGTTTCTACCGTGCCTTTCCACGGGCCTATCTCCGAGGTGCGTGTCATCCGTTATAATGGCGAGTATATCGTCAACCCCACCAACGACCTCCTCAAAGACGCCGACATCGATCTGATGGTCGCTGCCACGATGGACAACATCATGATGGTCGAAGGCGAGATGAAAGAGGTGCAGGAGAGCGAGATGCTTCAAGCCATCAAAGTCGCCCACGAAGCCATCAAGGTTCAGTGTCAGGCTCAGATCGAGCTTATGGAAGAGCTCGGCACGACCGTCAAGCGCGAATACCCCGGAGACCCCGAGGATGAAGCCCTCAAGGCACGTATGCACGACGAGCTTTATCCCAAAGCCTTCGAAGTGGCTATGTCCAAGGATACCAACAAGCACTCCCGTGGCGACAGGCTTGGGGCGATCGTAGACGAGTTCCGCGCCACCTTTAGTGAAGAAGAGCTTGAGGAAAAAGGTGCGCTCATCTCCCGCTACTACCACGACATCGAAAAGGAAGCGATGCGCCGAGCCATCCTCGACCACGGTCAGCGTCTCGACGGACGCGATACGAAAACCATCCGTCCCATTTGGGCGGAAGTCGACGTGCTGCCCTCTCCGCACGGCTCCGCAATCTTTACCCGCGGTGAGACGCAGTCCCTCTCTACCGTGACCCTCGGTACGAAGAACGACGAAAAACTGGTGGATGACGTGCTCAATAACGGCAAAGACCGCTTCCTCCTCCACTATAACTTCCCGCCTTTCTCCACCGGCGAAGCCAAAGCTTCCCGCGGTGTCTCCCGTCGTGAAGTGGGACACGGTAACCTTGCCCTCCGCGCCCTCAAGTACGTCATCCCCGACGACTATCCTTATGTCATCCGCGTGATGAGCGACATCCTTGAGAGCAACGGGTCTTCCTCCATGGCCACGGTATGTGCGGGTACGCTTGCACTTATGGACGCGGGCGTGAAGATCAAGAAGCCGGTGAGCGGTATCGCCATGGGCTTGATTTCCGAAAACAAGGGTACCAATTACGCCATCCTCTCCGACATCCTCGGTGACGAAGACCACCTCGGAGATATGGACTTCAAGGTAACCGGTACCCGTGACGGTATCACCGCCACGCAGATGGACATCAAGGTGGACGGTCTCTCTTACGAGATCCTCGAGAATGCCCTCGCACAGGCTAAAGCCGGCCGCCTCCACATACTCGACATCATCGAGAGTACCATACCCGAGCCTCGTGCAGACTTCAAGCCCCAGACCCCGCGCATCACCACGATGCTGATTCCGAAAGAATTCATCGGAGCCGTCATCGGCCCGGGCGGAAAGATCATCCAAGGCATCCAGGAAGAGAGTGGCGCATCCGTCAATATCGAAGAGACGGACAAGGGCGGACTCATCGAAGTGGCAGCGTCCGACAAAGCCTCCATCGACAAGGCGCTCGAAATGATCAACGCCATCGTGGTCATTCCGGAGACCGGAAAAGTCTACGACGGTACCGTCAAGAGCGTGATGCCCTATGGTGCGTTCATCGAATTCCTCCCCGGCAAAGAAGGTCTCCTTCATATCAGTGAGTGGGACTGGAAGCGTTACGAAACCATCGAAGAAACCGGCGTACAAGAGGGTCAGAAACTTCAGGTCAAACTGCTCGAAGTGGATCCCAAGACCGGAAAATTCCGTCTCAGCCGCCGTGCGCTTCTAGAGAAACCGGAGGGCTATGTAGAGCCTGCAGCCCGTCCTCATCGTGGTCACGGTGACCGTGGAGACCGTCCCGAACGCGGAGGCGACAGAGGGTTCCGCAGAGACCGTGGCCCTCGCGAATCGCATCACCACGAAGACTAAAAGTCTCTTTGGAACTTCTTTCCAAGGAAAGGGAGCCCCAAAACGGGGTTCCCTTTCTTATTTTGAGTAAATTTGCGACAGTCTCGGCTCCTATGCTTTCGCAGGGTGCCGCCTCGTGACGGCAAACTCGCGAGATACAGACCGAAAGTTTCTCGAGACACGGATCGAAATTTCCGTCTCGGTCTGACATAGGAAAAGTCCCCGGTACGTACCCCCTTAGGGGTGCCGTACCGTCCGGAAAGCCGGGTCGGACTTAATTTTACCTCACATACAGCATCACAGCCTATATGAAACTCCTCCTTATCAGTAACTCCGCCTCCCCGGGTGAAAGTTATCTCGAAAAAGCAAAAGCAGATCTTTCTAAGCTTCTCGGGGCGCAGGACGTCAAGCAAAACGTCGTACTCATTCCGTATGCTGCCGTGACCTATTCTTTCGACGAATACGTCTCCAAGGTCAATAAAGCCCTCGAGAGCGAGGGCATCAGAGTGTACGGGGTGCACGAAGGCAAGAGTCCGATTGAAGCGGTTCTCGGTGCGAGCGCCATCTTCGTAGGGGGCGGCAACACTTGGCAGCTTACCCGTATGATGCAGGAACAGGGGCTGATGGAAGTCATCCGCAAAAGAGTCAAAGAGGAGGGTATCCCCTATGCGGGGTGGAGTGCCGGCTCAAACGTGGCCTGCCCCACGCTCTCCACGACAAACGATATGCCCATCACCGAGCCACAGTCCTTTCATACCTTGCGCCTTGTGCCGTTTCAGATCAATCCCCATTACCTGGACGCACACCCATCCAACCACGGTGGGGAGACGAGGGAGATGCGGATACAGGAGTACATCATCTCTAACCCCGACATCTATGTGGCAGGTCTCAGGGAGGGCACGCGCCTCTTGGTGCAGGACGAAAAAATAGAGCTTCTGGGGGACAAACCGATGCGCCTTTTCAAGAACGGCGAAGAGCCGCGCGAAATCAACCCCGGAGAAGATCTCTCTTTCCTTCTCTCCGGAGCATCCAAGTGAGCCATGGAGCCTCTGCAGAAATCTGGCGCCTTGCCTTACGACACGGTCTTGAAGGAGTGCCGGGAGCTTTTTCGGAAAAAGTTCGATGACTACGGTGCCTCTTGGCGTGTGATGCGCCCCGCTTCCATTACGGATCAGATTTTCATCAAAGCCCAAAGGATACGCTCGATCCAAGAGAAGGGCGAGCATCTCGTGGCCGAAGGCATCCGGTGCGAATTTGTCGCCATCGTCAATTACGGCATTATGGGGCTCGTGCAGCTCTCCGAGGGGTACACCTCTGATCCGGAGACCGACCGAGACAAGATGATGACCTGGTACGACGAGTACGCGGGTAGGGCGCGGAAGCTGATGCTCCTCAAAAATCACGACTACGGCGAGGCGTGGCGCGCGATGCGCATCTCTTCACTCACGGACATTATTTTGCAAAAGATCTTCCGCACCAAGCAGATAGAAGACAACCGGGGCAAAGTCTCCGTCAGCGAAGGTATCGACGCCAATTACCTCGATATGGTCAATTACGCGCTCTTTGCCCTCATCCGCATAGACGAAGGCGAAGACGAGATGAAGTGACGGGGTGATTTTTGCACGTACCGGGGACTTTCTCTCGGTCTGTATGAAAACTTATCCCGGGTACGTGATCGGGAAACATTTCGGTCTGTACCTCATTTTCCCCACCTACACAATACGCTTTCCGCAGAATGACGAATAAAGCACACAACCTTCCTTTCTCCAAGGTGCCGAAATGGCTCGTATGGACGAGCCAGGCATTCCTCGGTCTGCTCTTTATGTTTTCCGCGACCGTGAAGGGTATCGACGCTATGGGTACTTCGATCAAGATCGGGGAGTATATGACTGCTTTCGGATGGACGGTGGGGGAGAGCGTCTCCCGTATCCTCTCTTTTGCACTCATCGACTTCGAGTTTTTTCTCGGACTCGTACTCTTTGCGGGGCTGTGGCGGAAGGTGGCGACTTCGGCGCTCGTCGTCTTTATGTTTCCCCTCACGCTCCTCACGCTCTACATCGCCATAGCCAACCCCGTGGCGGACTGCGGGTGCTTCGGGGACGCGCTAAAGATCAGCAATACGGCGACCTTTTGGAAAAACATCTTCCTTTTTGTCCTCGCCGTCCTCGTCTTTTCTTCGCCCGCGAAGATGTACCGCTTCGTGTCGGATAAGCACGGCGTCTGGGTCGTACTCCTGGGCTTCATCCTCACAAGCGGTGGCTTTGTGGTGCTGAACTCTTTCCACGTCCCCGTCATCGACTTCCGTCCCTACAAGGTAGGCAGAGACCTCTACGAACTCACGGAGGCGGGCAAGGATGGGGTGTACGATTACCGCTTTGTCTACGAGAAAGACGGGAAAGAGCGCACGTTCACTATGGACGAACTCACACAGGTCGACAGCACTTGGACCTATGTCCGAGACGAGACGGTAGAGCTTGTCCCGCCCAAAGACCCGGAGGGGGTCGACCTCGTTTTATTCAACAAGGAGGGGATTCCGGTCACGCCCGGGCTCGCCCGGAAAGGCGCTAACGCCATCCTTTTCGTTAATACCGACCTCTCAAGGTTGCGCGATAGCGATGCGGAAGACGTGCTTGACGCAGTACACGGCATAGGTGAAAGCGTGACGCTCGTGATGAGCGAGAGCTTTGAACGCGTCGACAGGGGCGACTTCGGGGACAAGACCGTGCCGTTTGACGACATCCTATACCTCGATAAGTCCACTTCGCTCACGCTTGTCCGCTCGAATCCCTCTGCCGTCGTCGTCATCGGGGACGGTAAGATCGTCCGAAAAGCCTCCGTGAGCGACTTCCTCTCTTTCGCCCGAGAAATCGACTTCGCCTCAGACCCTTACCGGCTCGACGCGAACCTCCACCGCGGGCGGAACCTGCTCTTCGGGTCTATGGGACTCGGACTCCTTGCCCTCTTTGGCTTCGGGCTGTATTTCAGGCGAAAAGGGGTCAAGTGAAGAAAGCAATCCAAGTAAATCGGATTTTTCCACCAAATAATACATTACACAAACACATCATTATGAGAAAGAACATCGTAGCAGGCAACTGGAAGATGAATACCACCCTCCCCGAAGGCATTGCCCTCGCCGAAGGCGTAAAAGCATCCCTTGCCGGCAAAACCCCCAAGTGCGACGTCATCCTCGGCGTCCCCTTTACCCACCTCGCTTCCGTGGCTGAAGTCGTGAAAGGCTCTGTCATCAAGGTATCTGCGGAGAACTGTGCGGCTGAAGCCAAAGGTGCCTACACGGGCGAAGTCTCCGCGGCTATGGTCAAAAGCACCGGCGTCACCCACGTCATCCTCGGTCACAGCGAACGCCGCTCCTACTACGGCGAAACGAGCGAGATCCTCGTCAAGAAGGTGCGCCAAGCCCTCGACAACGGTCTCGAAATCATTTTCTGCATCGGTGAAGTCCTCGAAGACCGCGAAGCGGGCAGGCACTTTGAGGTAGTCGAAAAGCAAGTCAAGGATGGTCTTTTTAACCTCACGGAAGGAGAGTTCCGTCACGTCATCCTTGCCTACGAACCTGTCTGGGCCATCGGTACCGGTAAGACCGCTACGAGCGAAGAAGCCCAAGAGATGCACGCCCATATCCGCAAAGTGGTAGCCGGCAAGTACGGAGAAAAAGTGGCAGAAGACACCACGATTCTCTACGGGGGATCCGCCAAGGCCTCTAACGCGCCCGAACTCTTCAGCAAGCCCGATGTGGACGGCGGTCTCATCGGAGGCGCGTCCCTCAAGGCAGAGGACTTCCTTCCCATCATCGAAGCCTTCAAGTAATCCGCGTCCTTAATAGGCAATAAGGGCGGCACTCTCCAAGCTGCCGTCAGCGAGATACGTACCGGGGAGATCTTCCGGGTGCGTGTCTCGCCCTCTTCTGTGTCCGTGCCAAAAGATTCTCCCGGTCTGTACCTCGTTTAGTTGGCAGAGGGAAGTTGGAAGTCGGCAGTGTTTCTTTCTGCCAATTGCCGACTAACCGACTGAGCTCTCTTCGCCACCGGATAGTCCCGGTTTTTCCGTAAATTTGTCCCCGTGCGACCTCCCCATAGGGATCGCTTTTTTGCCATCATCCTAAAACCAAAAAATGCTTCTAAGGACAGATTCATGAGTGCGTATTTGATACTCGGACTGATGCTGGGTTATTTCCTGGCGATGTTCGGCGTCTCGTATCTGGCGGGGCGTAAGGCGGATAACGCCGGCTTCTTTATCGGCAACAGATCCAATCACTGGCTCGTCGTGGCTGTCGCCATGATCGGCTCCGGCATCAGCGGAGTGACTTTCGTCTCGGTGCCGGGTATGGTGGCGACCGGAGGAATGTCTTACCTTCAGATGGCTTTGGGCTTTATTTTGGGGCAGGCAGTCATCGCTTTCGTCCTCGTGCCGCTCTTTTACCGCATCAAGCTCTTTTCGATATACGAATACCTGAGGGACCGCTTCGGCATCACGAGCTACAAAACCGGCGCTTGGCTTTTCTTTGTCTCAAAGATGCTGGGGGCTTCGGTGCGTATCTTTCTCGTGACGCTGACGATGCAGCTTTTGGTCTTCGACCCCTTGGGCTTGCCTTTCCTCCTCAATGTCCTCCTCACCGTGACCCTCGTCTGGCTCTATACCTTCTTTGGAGGGGTCAAAAGCGTGGTCTCCGTCGATGTGCTCAAGACGGCGAGCCTCGTCCTCTCCGTGGGTCTGAGCATCTACTTTATCGCCAAAGGTCTCTCCCTCGACTTTTCGGGACTTGTGCGGACGGTGAAGGGAAGTGAGATGAGCCGGATGTTCTTCTTCGATGATGCCAATGACCGGCGTTTCTTCTGGAAACAGTTCCTCGCAGGCATCTTCACGATGATAGCGACGACGGGGCTGGATCAGGATATGATGCAGCGCAACCTCTCGATTAAGACTGCCAAGGATGCCGCCAAAAACATCCTCGTCTCCTCGGTATTCCAATTTTTCATCATCGCCCTTTTCCTCATCCTCGGCGTGATGCTCTATACGTACGCCGGACGTATGGGCATCACTTTGCCGGAGAAGGGCGACCAAGTTTTTCCCTTCCTCGCCACGAGCGGCTATTTCCCTGTCGGCGTGGGCGTGC
The DNA here is from genome assembly GCA_004555765.1 of Bacteroidales bacterium. Classification (GTDB taxonomy): domain Bacteria; phylum Bacteroidota; class Bacteroidia; order Bacteroidales; family Porphyromonadaceae; genus Porphyromonas_A. The sequence continues at coordinate 8,055 of SFHG01000029.1, read as the reverse complement.
TTTTCATCATCGGGCTTGTGGCAGCCGCCTTTCCCGCAGCGGGGAGTGCACTCACGGCACTGACTACGTCCTTTACGCTCGACATCCTCGACGCGGGCAAGAAAGACGACAGAGCCCTCACCCGCACGCGCCAAACCGTACACGTCGCTATGGCGCTTCTGATGGGGGTCTGCATCTTTGTGCTGAATGCGCTGAGTAATACGAGTGTCATCGATGCCGTGTATGTCCTTGCGTCCTACACTTACGGGCCGCTTCTGGGACTCTTCGCGTTCGGCATCTTTTCGGAAAGGCGGGTACGGGACAGATGGATTCCGCTTGTCGTCCTTCTTGCGCCCGTGCTCTGTTTCCTTTTGGACCGCAACTCGGAGACGTGGTTCGGAGGGTACAGGTTCGGCTACGAAATCTTGATCCTTAACGCCCTTTTTACCATCCTCGGGCTTCTCCTCATCAGTCGTGGCGGGAAAGTATCTCTTCAAACCTCTTCTGCGTATGAATAAGAGACGAATATCGCTTATAGTTCTCTTCTTTGTCTTAGTCTCGGCGACCGTACTCACCGTGGTGCGCTGGCAGGCGTGGTTTGGTCTGCCGGCGGAGTCTCCGTTTGCCTTGGACAAAGGCATTCACCGTGTGTTTGTCGTCCCCGGTGGTGATGGTTTGCGGAGCAGAGTGGTGACCTGGGTAAGTGGCGACTCCCTACCGATGGCATTCATATTTGACGGAGATACGACACTCATTTCCCCTAAGCGTATTCCCACGGAGGGCGGGGTGACCTATACTTTTCGAAAGGGGCTTCAAGACCTCTTCGTAGGCACACACAGGTACCGGATCACAACACGGTCGGGAGAGACTTTCGCGGATTCCCTTTTCGTCCGCGGCATCTCCCGGAGGGATCGCCTGATTTACATCGGAGACATCCAAGATCGGGAGAAGGGGCTTTCGCGGAATTTTCTTGGTGGGGTGGCAAAACGTTACCCGGACGCGGACGCCTGGCTCTTTGCGGGCGACCTCATCGAGAGGGGGCACAACGGCTACTGGGAGATATTCTATGACGCTGTCGGAGACTTCGCACCGCACACCGTCTTTGTCCCCGCTCCCGGCAACCACGAGTACACCAAAGGTTTTTCCAGAAAGCCCGACCCGCGCTGGCGCGAAGCCTTCCCCAAGCCTTTGACTTCGGACGACCAAGATGACGAAGAGGGTGGGTATAACTATTTCGTGGACTACCCCTACGCCCGCGTCGTGGTCATAGACACGAATACACTTCCTTTCGGAAATCTTTTCCCGCTTACTTCGTGGCTCAAGCGGACGCTGACGGAGCGTGAGGATGATCCCTTTCTTATCGTCGTGATGCATCACGGTGTACACTCGATGGCATCCGGACGGGTCAACCTCGCAGAGCGGTTCGTACTCGGTCCCCTTTTTGAGACGCAGGGTGTCGATCTCGTGCTCCAGGGGCACGACCACGTCTATGCCCGTGTCAAAAAAGAGGACGCATCCGATCCGCTTTACATTACGAGTACGACTTCCCTCAAAAGCTATGAAGTAAAGCCCGATCCTTCTTGGCTCGATGCTTCCGCGGACGGCGGTCGCTTTTACGTCGTTCTCGATATCGATGCCGAAAAGATAGACGGTACCACCTTCCGGGAGAATCACAGTGGGTTCGACCGATTCACCATAACCAAACACCGATAAATGACACAGACCGAACAGCAGCTCAAGCTGCGTAAGATACAGACACAGATGGCGGCCGTGGGCGTGAAGTCGCTGTTCCTAAGGAGTATTCCCGCCTTTCTCTACCTCTCGGACACCGTGATGCAGGGCTTCATCTTCGTTCCCCTCGAGGGCAATCCCCTTTGGTTCCTGGAGCGTGCCTCTTCTACGAGACCTCCTGCGGAGGACGACCGGGTATTCGCGGTACGAAAGCCGGAGGATATTCCCGCGATTTTGGCTCGATACGGCTATTCCATAGATGAGGGCACGGCTCTTGAACTCGGGCAGATGCCGGTGACGGATTTTGTTCGTCTCAGCAGACTTTCTGCCTCCGGGTGCGTCTCTGACGAGGACGGCTCCCAAATCCTCCGCACCGCGAGAATCCTCAAGACGGAGACCGAGCTAAGGGAGCTACGCCGTTTGGCCAAGATCCACACCGAAGTCAGCCGGTCTTTTGCAGACCTTTATCGTCCGGGGATGACGGACAGGGACTGGCAGCACGAGATCGAATACCGGATGCGTCGGAGCGGATCCATCGGCATCTTCCGCGCTTTCGGCTGGCGGATGGAGATTTTCCAAGGCAATCTCATCACCGGCGACAGTGCAGCGGCTCCTGCACCCTACGACTTCGCGATGGGCGGAAAAGGGACTCCGGCATTCCCCTTCGGTTCGAGCGGAACACCGATTCGCCCCGGACAGACCGTGATGGTGGATATGGCGGGCAATTACGGCTCACTTCTTACGGATATGACCCGTACGTACGCACTCGGTTACGTTTCTCCTATGGCGCAAAAAGCTCACGAACTCTCTATCCGACTCCACGAGTGGTTCGCTACAAACGTCAAGCCCGGCTTCCCCATCGCCGAGGTCTATAACCACTGCATCCGCGAGGTGGACGAAGCCGGTCTTGGGGACTGCTTTATGGGGACACCGGAGTGGAGAGGGAAGTTCGTCGGTCACGGTCTCGGTCTCGAAATCAACGAGCCCCCGGTTCTCACTGCCCGCTGGCACGGAGTTTTTGAGGAAAATATGGCCATAGCTTTCGAGCCCAAGTTTGTCATCCCCGAAGTCGGTCCGGCCGGTGTTGAGAATACCTACATCATCACGGCAGAGGGTGCGGAAAACATCACCCCCCTTCCGATGGATCTCATACCTCTGCCCGAAAACTAACCCCCAAACTGCAGATTCCCGGATTATGAACAGAAATATCTTCGCTCTCCTTACCGCAATGGGGCTTCAAGCAGGTTGTGCCTCTTCGGACGGCTCGCTCCTTACTCCCAAGGACTTCCAAGCGGCGTATCAAAACGACCCCGATTCCTACCTCCTTGATGTACGTACCCCGGGCGAGTACGTTTCCGGACACATAGAGGGTGCCGAGCTGCTTGACTTCAATAGCGGGACCGCGTTCCAAAAAGGCATCTCAGCCTTGGACAAAGACAAGACGTACTACATCTACTGCCACAGTGGCAATAGAAGCGGTCAGGCGGCCCGCTATATGAAGTCCCAAGGACTTAACGTTGTCGAGCTCCGGGGCGGCATTATGGCTTGGAGTATCGCAGGGATGCCTTTGGTGCAATAAAGTAACCTTATGCAAATTTTGCTGGCGGATGCCAAGACAATGCGGAGGGAGGCTCCGGTAGCCGCCCTTTCCGTCCCTGCCTTTGCCCAAATCGCCGCGTCACTTGCGGAAGAAATGGCCACCCATTCCTCAAAAGAGCTTCAGTCGCTATTGGACATCAGCCCAAAAGTAAGCGAAGAGACTTGGATGAGGTACCGGGACTTCGGTGTCGCCCCGATTTTGCCTGCCATTTACGCCTATACCGGTCAGGCGTACAGGCATCTTCGGGTGGAGTCCTTGAGTGGGAATGCACTTCTCTTTGCCCAAAAACATCTTTTCATCACCTCCTTTCTCTACGGGTTGCTTCGCCCTATGGATGGCATTGTCCCATACCGGATGGAGCATTCCGTCCGCCTTGAAGGAACCGGGGGCAGACCTGTGAGCCGATTCTGGAGGGACAAGCTGACTGCTCCCCTCTTGGCGTCCGTGAAGGGTGATGATGGTGTGCTTGTCCACCTTTCGACGGAGGAATTCGAGCAACTCTTTGATTGGAAAGCGGTCTCGGAAGAGATCCGCATCGTGAAACCCCGCTTTTACGTCCGCAATGGCGGTGTCCTCAAGGTGCAGGCGGTTTGGGCCAAGAGCTGCCGCGGAGCCATGCTCAGATACCTCCTCGAGCGTCAACCGTCTTCGACGGATGACCTGAAAGACTTTAGTTACGAAGGATTTGCCTATGCGGATGGGTATGGAGACGATGATAACCCGTATTTCATCAGAGAGGTCGAGTGAGTCCCGGAGGAGGTACGTACCGGGACGAGAAAGAGACCCGTACCGGGCGGAAAATGTGGTACAGATCGAAAATAAACGCCGGTACGTACATAGGGAATTTAGTCAAACCGGCAGGCAAACTGCCCCGAAGGGAACTGAAATTCTTAGAAAAGCGGGGTGCTTATTGCTCGGTTATCCAAATTTTATTACCTTTGTTAGCGAAGACGGGTGTCGGCGGAGACTTGTCGTATCTGTTTTCGGGAGTGACTTCCTCCGGAAAAGTCAAATGTAGCGCATAAGATAAAGAAAACAATAAATTTAAACACTCATCTTTTAAACAAAAAAAGAACGCAACAATGAAAAGATTTTTAGCAAGCATCGCCTTAGCAGGCCTTCTGACGCTAGGTCTTACGAACGCAGTTGTAGCCCAAGACGCGGCTCCCGCCGCTCCGGAAGCTGCCGCAGCACAGACAACGGCCGACGAACAAGTCCCTGTCGTAGCAGACAACGCAGGCTTCCACCAAGCAGTGAAGACCAAGTTCATCGAAGGGGGTCCCGAGTTTATGGGTGCCATTGCACTCGTGCTCATCCTCGGTCTCGCATTCTGCCTCGAGAGAATCATCTACCTCAACCTTGCCGACACGAACAACCAGAAGTTCCTCGGTGAAATCCAGGCTCGTCTCAATGCCAACGATGTCGCAGGTGCTCTTGACGTAGCACGCGATACCCGCGGTCCCGTTGCCTCCATCACTTATCAGTCTCTCCTCCGTCTCGACCAGGGACTTGATGCAGTGGAGCGCTCCATCACTGCTTACGGCGGTGTGCAATCCGGTCTCCTCGAAAAGAATATGTCTTGGATCACCCTCTTCATCGCCCTCGCTCCTTCTCTCGGGTTCCTCGGTACCGTGATCGGTATGGTGCTCGCGTTCGATACCATTGAGCAGGTGGGCGACATCAGCCCGACGGTTGTGGCAGGCGGTATGAAAGTCGCTCTTATCACCACCATCTTCGGTCTTATCGTGGCGATGATCCTCCAGGTGTTCTACAACTATATCCTCGCTAAGTACGAGTCTATCCTCAACGCCATGGAAGATGCATCCATCACGCTCATCGACTACGTCGTTGACTATAACGTAAAGTACAGAAATCTTAAGTAATCCGCTTAGTACCATGGCAGTATCAAACATCAGGAAAATATCCAGCTCAGTACTGCTCACTATTGTGGTACTCGCTGTCCTGACTATCATAGCTTTCTTCGTCGGAGGCTATGTGGATCCGACAGCACTCAAACCCGAACCCAAATTCACGGACCTGCTTCTTTACTTCACTTACGCGGTGTTTATCTTCGCAGTGATCGTGTTGATCGGTTTTGCCATTGTCGGGTTCGCCGGCAAGTTCAAGAGTGACCCCAAGGGTGCACTGAGCGGACTGGGCGCACTGATTGGTCTTATCATCCTCCTCGGCATTACTTATGCCATCGGTAGCGCTGATAAGCTCTCTCTCGGTTCCTCAGCTCAAACTTACAATACTGATTTTTACCTTAAGTTCTCCGATATGTGGCTCTACTCCATTTATGTGCTTTTCGGTCTGACCGTCCTCGCACTTATCTGGGGTGCCATCCGTAGCGCATTTGCAAAGAAGGCAAAGTAACATAAGTAGAATTTAATCACGAAAGGAAACTAATATGGGTCGTAAAAAGAAAAAGGTGCCCTCCATTAACGGGTCCTCGACAGCCGATATCTCCTTCATTCTGCTTCTGTTCTTCCTATTGACCACATCAATGGGGTCCGATAAGGGGATCTCTCGTCAGCTTCCCCCTGCTGTTCCTCCCGATCAACAGGATATCTCTATTGATGTGAATCGTCGCAATATGTTGCGTGTCCTTGTGAATAACCAAGGTCAGATCCTCGCCAATGGCGAACTTGTGGATCTCACTCAGCTCAAGGACAAGGTAAAGGAATTTGTGCTTAACGAAAATGACCGGAGTGACCTCCCCGAGCGGACGGTAGAGACCTTCCCACTCCTCGGAGCTCAGAAAGTCACGAAGCAGCACGTTATTTCTCTGACCAACAATGTGGATACTCGTTACGAGGACTACATCGGGGTTCAGAACGTCCTGACGGCAGCATATTCCGAACTCAGAGACGAAAAGGCAATGTCCGTCTGGGGTAAACACTTTGAAGAACTGGAGCCCGCTCAACAAGAAGCGTTGATCGATCTCTTCCCCCAAAAGATCTCCGAAGCCAACCCCAAGGAATACGGCAAATAAGGAACGAGTTTAATTTGAGATAAACAACGACTATGGGAAAATTCAATAAGGACGAAGACAGGGAAGTACCGGAACTCAATACGATGTCCCTTCCTGACCTTATCTTCGCATTCCTCTTCTTCATCATGATGGTCACCTCCATCCGTGAGGTAACCCTTATGGTACAGTTGCAGCTTCCTAAAGCCACAGAGCTCGTTAAACTCGAAAAGAAATCACTCGCCACCTACATCTATATGGGTATCCCTATGGACCAATATAAGAGCAAGTATGGTTCGGAAGCAGTGATTCAGCTTAACGACAAGTTTGCCACGCCCTCAGATATCTTTGACTTCATCGCTCAGGAAAAGTCCTCTATGTCCGAAGCCGACGCTTCGTTTATGACGACAATCCTCAAGATCGACAAGGATACCAAGATGGGCATTGTGACGGAAGTAAAGCAGAAACTTAGAGATGCCGATGCATTGAAGATTTTCTACTCTGCAACACAAGAAAAGAAAGCTGAGTAATTTTTTGATTCTCGGTTAATCCGCAAAATTGCATTAAAGGCGGTGTGCGACGAAAGATTCGTGCACCGCCTTTCTTTTGCTCCTCGGGTGACACATTTGCGGATGAATAGGGGAGACCTTTGCACGAAGGTCTCAAGGGACAGCTCTTTTATCGGCTACTTCCATGCCGCACTCACCTCGTTTTTTGCTATATTGCACAAAAATAGTGACGATGAGGATACAGCGAATAGAGAGACTTAACCCTGATGCTGCGGATGTCGAGGCGAGAGCTTTCATCCGGGAGGTAGAGCGTCATTTTTCTCACGAGGGAAAGACTATATACAAAGCACGCAACGAGATTAAAGTCATCGGGAGGTACAATGTCAAGAAATTCGGTGTCCCGAATTTTTTCAACCGCGTCGTTTATGCCTCACTCCGCAACCCCAAGGCAATTCGGGCTTACGAGAATGCCCTTTCCTTACTCCGAATGGGCATCCCTACGCCAGTTCCCTTTGGCATTGTTATGCTTCGCACCGGGTGGACGCTTGGTGAGAGTTATCTTATAACGGAGCAGTTGCCCCTGGGACGTTCGATGTATGAGTTTGGTCACACAGACCACCGTGCTGACACAAAAGAGGTACTGCAGTCCTTTGGCCGTTTTACCGCTATGTTGCACGATAAAGGCGTGCTACATCTCGATTATTCTCCGGGGAATATTCTTTTTGATAGAAATGACGATGGAACTTATTCTTTTGCCTTAGTGGACGTGAACCGACTTCGCTTCTCTTCTAAGCCTGTACCTTTCTCCGAGGGTGTGAGGAATATGAGGCGACTATGGGGTGATCCTCCGGTTCTCCGTGAGATTGCCTTTGCTTATGCCGAAGCCCGTCATACCGATCCCAATGACGTCTTTAGCCTGCTGAGTAAGGCGCACGCTTCTTTCTGGAAGGGGCGTGATACCCGTTGGATTCATACCCCCTGGAACGAACGGGATGCCAAAAGAGTACCTATGATGTCCCATAGCACTGTCGTCGAAGGGGCAGAGATAAAATGAGACAAAACTTTCTGTGGCTTGTTTTCATTGGCTAAAGTGACTGTAATACAGGCTTCTCGCTTCTGTTTCGTGCTTGTGGGTGGAGTGTGCCCGGTGAATTTTTTTTCGAAAGATTTGGTGGGGAAAGAAAAAGTTAGTATCTTTGCACTCACAAACGACGGAAGCAGTTCTTCTTGAAGGCTTGGTCGTGAGTAAGAGTGATCATAGACAT